>CAZSBO010000019.1:0-35209 GCA_964605265.1 uncultured Prosthecobacter sp. | reverse complement strand
CATCGGCAGCCTGTCATCGCGCTGTGGGAAACCGTTTTCGGTTATGCGTCGGCGCACAACGCGCCCGCGCGGGTCATCGACACGAAGCTGGCCGTTCACGACGGGCTCTTTTTTGTGGCCCTGCTCGACGGCCACGTCGTCGGCACCGTCATGGCCGGCTACGACGGCCACCGCGGCTGGCTGTACTCGGTCGCGGTGCATCCCGAGCATCGGAAGCGTGGCATCGGCTCGCGGCTGGTCGCCCGGGCCGAGCGAGCCCTGACCGAGCGCGGCTGCCTGAAGATCAACCTGCAGATCCTGCAAGACAACGCCTCCGTCGCCGCCTTCTACGCGTCGCTCGGCTACGCCGTGGAGCCGCGCGTCAGCATGGGCAAACGCATCCCTCACAACCCGCCTGCACAGGATGACTGAGCCACCCATCTGCCGTGATCTGCCGCTCGCGCTGCGGCAGGCATGGATTCACCCTGCTGAGTCAGCCCGGGATTGCCTGATCTTCCTCGACGGCGAGCTTTACACCGACCGCGTGAAGGCGCCTGAAACCCTCACCGCTGCACGGGCGTCAGAATCGCTGCCGCCGCTCACCTGCGTCTATCTTCCGAATCGCAGTGCCGAAGACCGGCACGAAGCTTACACCTGCAACGACCGATTCGCCGCGTTTGTCGCTCTGGAGTTGCCACGCTGGATCGAACGCGAGGTGGGCAGGTTCGAACGTCTGTTTCTCTGCGGACTCAGCTTGAGCGCGCTCCAGTCGATTTTTACCGGCTTGCGGCATCCGGGCCTCTTCGCCGGGGTACTGGCGCAATCGCCCTCCGCCTGGTGGCAGGACGAACGGTTGGCGTCTTGCCTCGACGCTTTGCCCTGCTCGCGCGGTCGCTTCTGGATCAGCGTCGGCACGCAGGAACTCCAGGAGAACGCCGCTCACCCTCCCACGCCTTTGATTCAAAAAACCAGCCAGCTCGCCTCGGTGCGCCGGCTGGCCCAGCGCCTGACCGAGGCGGGTCACGACCTGCACCTGCACGAATACGACGGCGGCCATGACCCTGCGTGTTGGGGCGAGGAACTGCCGCAGGCCCTCGCCTGGCTGCTCAAGGCTCGCTAACCTGAAGCAGGGAGCGGCGGTTCAGGGCATACTGTGACAGGGTGCCGCGTTCGCTCTGCCCCCCTGCCCTCAGCTCCACAGATTCCGGTCGAGCGTGTGGTCGTTGACGGCTTCAAGGGCGGAGTCGGCTAGGGTACGGGCTCGGTGGTGAGCAGGTTCGTGAGGGCCGAATGGATGCATTCGTTGGAGCGACACATGCAGGGGGCGTTGTGCATCGCGGTGAAGCATGATGATCTCCTCATGTATAGAAAACCGCGGTTTTCTATGCATGTGCAGCTGTTGATGTTCAGAAAAGGCGGTTTTTGAACTTGGGGAACTTCGGTCATCCAACATACCCCCAACCCCGGCGCTCTGGGACAGAGCGCCCTCCCTGTCCCCTTCTCCTCAGCTCCACAGATTCCGATCCAGCGTGCGGTAGTTGACGGCTTCGAGGACGGAATCGGCGTCGATGCGGTCGAGGCCTTTCAAATCGGCGAGGGTGCGGGCGACCTTGAGGATGCGGTCGTGGGCGCGGGCGCTGAAGTTCAGCTCGCCCATCTGGTGCTCAAGGAAGGCGGCGCCCTCGGTGTCGAGTTCGCAGTGTTTCTTGATCAACCGCGGCGTCATGTGGCTGTTGGTGTGGATGCCGCGGCTGCTGCGAAAGCGCGCGGCCTGGACGGCGCGCGCCTGTTCGACACGAGCGCGGATGGCCGCCGAGGTCTCGCCGGGCGCGGCGCTGGCGAGCGCGCGCGGATCGACGCGCGGCACCTCGAGATGCAGGTCGATGCGATCGAGCAGCGGGCCGCTGATGCGCTGGCGGTACTTCTGCACGACCACCCCGCTGCAGCGGCAGGCACGCTGGGGATCGCCATGGTAGCCGCAGGGACAGGGATTCATCGCGGCGACGAGCATGAAGGAGGCGGGAAAGGTGACGCTGCCGGCGGCGCGCGAGATCGTCACGCGACCGTCCTCCAGCGGCTGGCGCAGCACCTCGAGCGTGCTGCGGCGGAACTCGGGCAGTTCGTCGAGAAAGAGCACGCCGTGGTGGGCGAGGCTGACCTCGCCCGGCCCGGGGTTGCTGCCGCCGCCGAGCAGGCCGGCATCGCTGATCGTGTGGTGCGGCGGTCGAAACGGCCGGGTGGCGACAAATGAC
Organism: uncultured Prosthecobacter sp.; assembly: GCA_964605265.1. GTDB lineage: Bacteria > Verrucomicrobiota > Verrucomicrobiia > Verrucomicrobiales > Verrucomicrobiaceae > Prosthecobacter. The sequence goes on along the minus strand of CAZSBO010000019.1, from coordinate 32,978 downwards.
CTCCCTTCGCCGAGCAGGCCGGCGGCGCTGTGGATCTTCGTCGTCTCGATCGCCTCCTCCTCGTCCATGCCCGGCATGATGGTGGCGATGCGCTTGGCAATCATGCTCTTGCCGGTGCCAGGCGGGCCAACCATGAGCAGGTTGTGCCCGCCGGCGACCGCGACCTCGACCGCGCGCCGGGCGTCGTGCTGGCCCTTCACGTCGGCGAAGTCGGTGTCGTACACCGCCGCCGCCGCCAGGCTCTCGGCGGCGCGGCAGGGTTCGGGCGGCAGCTCGATGTCGCCCTTCAGGTAATCGACCACCTCGCGCAGGTGATCGACGCCGACGATGTCGATGCCGGCGACCACGCTGGCTTCGGCGGCGGCGCGTTTTGGCACGAGCAGGCGGCGGCGACCTCGCGCGCGCGCTTCCAGGGCAACCGCCAGCAAACCGCGCACCGGGCGCAGGGCGCCATCGAGGGCGAGCTCGCCGATCATCGCCGTTTCCGCGAGGATGGCGATGGGGATCTTGACCCGGTGGGCGATGAGCGACACCGCAATGGGCAGGTCGAAGCCCGAGCCCTCCTTGCGCAGGTCGGCCGGGGCGAGGTTCACCGTGGTGACACCAATGTTCATGGCGTAGCCGCAGGAGGCGATGGCGGCGGCGACGCGTTCGCGGCTCTCGCGCACTGCGACGTCGGGCAGGCCGACGATGCAGATCTTCGGGTTGCCACCGCCGTCGTGGGATTCGATCTCGACCTCAACCGCATTGACGCCGGCGAGGGTGGCGGAATAAGTGCGGGCAACCATGCGCCACCAACCTAGAGGAAAGGCGCAGACTGGCAAGCCGGAATCCCTATTTGACGTCGTGGATGAGTCGGCCCCCCAGCCAGGTCTTCAACACCCGGGTCTGCGGCAGGTCGTCGAGCGGGCAGAGCAGGGGATCGCGGTCGACCAAAATCACATCGGCGAACTTGCCGGGCTCGATGGCGCCGGTGTCCTTTTCGAGCTTGAGCAGCCAGGCGTTGTTCGTCGTGTACAAACGCAGGGCCTGCTCGCGCGTGAGGGCGTGCTCGGGGTGGACCGGGGTTTCCAAACCGCGTGCCTTGCGGCTGATCGCTGTCCACAGGCCGAGCCAGGGGTTGTAGGGGTTGATGCTGCGCAGCGAGCCGATCTTCTGCATGTGATCGCTGCCGCCACCGACCACGAGCCCCTGCTCAAAGCAACTGCGCAGGGGCTGGAACAGGGCCATGCGCTCGTCGCCGAAGTGCTGGGTCAGGGTGCGGCCGTCGAGGTGCAGCCAGATCGGCTGCAGGTCGACGCAGACCCCGAGGCGGGCGGCCTTGGCGATCGATTCCGGGCTCATGAAGTTGCAGTGGGTGATGCAACTGCGGCTGTCGCGGATGGGGAACTCGCGGTTGACCTCCTCATAGGTGTCGACCAGCAGGCGCACGGCGCCGTCGCCAACCGAGTGGGCGGTGAACTGCAGGCCGGCCCTGGCGATTTTGGCGACGAGCTGGCGCAGGCGCTCGGCGGGAATCTTTTGTTCGCCGCGGTAGGCGGGATCGCGGATGCCGTAGGCGTCGCTGACGCCCCAGGGCAGGCCCATGAGGGCGCTGCCGGTGAGCATGCCGCCGTCGAGGAAGACCTTGGTGCCGATGATCTGGAGCAGGGGATCGGGGCGGGTGAGGGGATGCTCGAGGATTTCCTCGACCGCCCGCTCCGTGGCGGGCCAGAGGCCGAGCGGGCTGAAGCTGGCCGACAGGCGCAGGCGCACCGGCAGTTCCCCGGCGTCGCGCATCTTCTTGTACAGCTTCATCGCCGAGGCACCGGCGCCGCGGTCGGCAACCGTGGTGAGACCGACCGCGCTGTAGTCGCGGAACAGCTCCAGGGTGCGCCGGTAGGTGTCCTCCTCGGTGGGAGATTTGCGCTTGACCGGCGCCTTCAGGCCCGGGCTGTAGCCGCGCAGCAGGCCGGTGGGTTCGCCGCTGGCATCGGTCTCAATCTTGCCGGGGTGCCCCTCGGGCAGACGGAAGTTGCGGTCGATGCCGGCGAGCTTCAAGGCCAGGCTGTTGAGCATGGAATCGGGGCCGGTGGAAAACACGACCGGATTCGCCGGTGCGGCCGCATCGAGTTCAGCGCGGGTCGGATAGCGCTTTTCCTCCAGGCGGGTGATGAAAACCTGGCGCAGCGACAGCAGATCGCCGGGCTCGCTGACCGCCGCGCGCGCCTTGAAGTAGGCGAGCACGTCGGCAATCCGGTGCATGTCGGGCAGTTCGTGGTCGAACTCGGTCATCGCCGCGCCGGGGTGCACGTGGGAATCCATCAGCCCGGGCATGAGGGTGCGACCGCCGAGATCCAACAGCTGGGTGGTGTCGCCCTTGAGCGCGAGCACCTCGTCATTGGCACCGACGGCGGAGATGCGGCCGGCCTCGATGGCCACGGCTTCGGCGACGCGCGACTGCGGATCGAGCGTGAGGACGCGGCCGTGGTGCAGGATGAGGTCGGGCGCGGCTTCGAGGCCGGCGGTCGCGGCGAGCAGCAGGAGGAGCGGGCGGTGCATGGCCAAACCAACGCATTGGCAGCGGCCTTTCCTGCCGGCGCTCAGCGACCCCGTGCCGGTTCGGCGAGCACGCGCTCCAGCCACTCGCGCAGTTGCCGGCGCTCGGGCAGGTCGCGCAGCACCCAGGCATCGCTGTGGTTGCGGAAGGGCAGCGGAACGAAGGTCCAGTCGCCCTCGACACCGGTCCCGCGCAGCCAGGCCTCGGTCGCGGCAGTGCCACCGCCCTCCTGAATGATGAACTGCGGCCGGCCACGCAGGCGCGCCAGCCGCAGCAACGCTGAAGCGCGGTCGGAGTCCGGATAGGGCCAGACGCGCACGCCATCGTAGTGGCTGTGACAGAGGAAGGCGCGCCAGAGACCGGCGATCGTGTCGTCGTGCAAGCCGAGGTGGTTGCAGGCGATGCTGCCGCGCGAAAACCCGCACAGCACCACGCGCTCGGGATCGCCGCCAAAGCGTGCGCAGGCCTGGCGCACCGCCTCGATGCAGTAGCGCTTCGAGGCTTCCAGATCCCCCCACCAGCGGATCGCCGGTCGCCAGCCCTCCGGCCCCGCTTCGACAAAGGGCAGGCAGAGCCAGAGAAAACCGCGCCCGCCGCTGGCCCCGTAGCCAAGGCGGCAGCCCTCGGGCAGGCCGTCGCAGGTGTCGCCATAGGCGTTGCGGTAGCCGCCGTTGCCGGGCCACTCGACCAGCACCGGCAGGCGGACCCCGGGGCGCCAATCGGTCGGCAGGTAGAGCGTGTGGCGGACACCGCTGTTCAACCAGCCCGGGGCCTGCTGCCAGACTCGGCGACCCGCCGCCGGTTTGGCCTGCTCGACCGCCGGCACCACGAGGTCGGGGGCGACACTGGCAAGGTCGGGCAGGGGGGCGGTCTGGGCGGACAGGGGAGCGGTGGCGAAGAGCCAGGCGAGTGCGGGCAGCCCGCGACACGGCCTAACGAGGGAGAGTAAAAAGCGGTGCATCGCAAAATAAGCACTGTCCAAAGCACGATTTATTATTAAATTGCTGAAATTTGTCGATTCTTCTCATGATGCCCTCCCGACTCTCCCTCTGCCTTGGCGCCCTGCTGTCCCTGCCGGCGCTGCTGACCGCCCAGGAGCCGGCGGCGGATTCACCGCTCAAGCGCTGGTTCATGCAGGACTACATGCTTGGCGACTGGGGGGGGCTGCGCACCGACCTGGCCGACCAGGGCATCGGGTTTGAACTGTTTTACGTCGGCTCGGTGCCGAACAACATCTCCGGGGGCATCCGCCATGGCGCGATCTACCAGAGCGGCCTGCTGATGGCGCTCGATCTTGACGCCGAGAAGCTGGTGGGCTGGGAAGGCGGCTCCTTTCACACCTCGGCGGTCTGGCTCAACGGCCAGCCGTTCTCGGAGCAGTATGTCGGCGACCTGAACAAGACGAACCTGGTCGATTTCCCGGCCGACTTCCGCCTCTGGCAGATGTACTACAAGCAGGAGCTGTTCGACGGCAAGTTCTCGATCAAGGCGGGCATGATGAGCGTCGACCGCGACTTCATCCTGCCGGAGATGTACAACAGCCTGGCGTCGATCAACTTCCTCAACCAGACCTTCTTCTTCCCGACGCTGGCCTTCAACCTCTACGACATCCCCGGTTTCCCCAAGGGTTCGCACTCGCTGCCGTCGACGCCCTACGGCGTGCCGGCCGTGGTGTTCAACTGGCAGCCGCTCGACTCGCTCTACCTGCGCGCCGGCATTTATGACGGCTTCCCCGACGAGACCGGCCCGGGCACGCGCATCCAACTGCACAGCCAGGAAGGCGCGCTGATGTACTACGAGCTCGGCCTGCGCCGCAACATGGCCGAGGGCGACACCGGCCTGCCGGGCAGTCTGAAGGTCGGCGGCTACTACCACACCGACGAGTTCTACGACGTCTACGACACCATCGCCGCCCTGTTTCCCTTTGGTCTGAGCAACGGTCCGACCACCCACGACGGCAACTACGGCTTCTACCTGCTCGGCGAGCACATGCTCTGGCGCGAAAGCACCCACGAGGATCCGGCGCAGCAGGGCATCACCGGCTTCTTCCGCCTGAGCGCGGCGCCGCCGGACCGCAACCTCACCGAGTTCGGCGTCGACGGCGGCCTCGTCTTCACAGGCCTGATCCCGGGACGCGACTACGACACGCTCGGCATCGCCGGCTCCTACCTGCGCATGAGCCGCGACGTCAAACGCGCCATGGAGGACGTGAACCAGATCTTCCAGTTCTTCGAGGTGGTCGACTACGAGGCGGTGGTCGAACTCAGCTACAAGCTGCAGTTGGCCGCCTGGTGGACGCTGTCGCCCAACCTGCAGTACGTGATGCACCCGGGCGGCTCGGGCGCGATCCCCAATGCCTGGGTGTTCAACATCCAGACGACCCTGCGCTTCTGAGCCGGCGACGGCTCAATCGGCGGGCCGGATCGCCTTCCAGAAGCCCCGCGCCAGCAGGCCGAGGGTGGAGAAGTAGCCGGTGGCGATGTCCGAAGTGAGGAAGGCCAGGTAGACGTCGTTCGACGGCCAGCGGCTGTTCGAGGCGAAGTACATCGGCTTTTCCGTACCGCGGTACTTCGATTTGTGGAAGGCGAGACCGTCGAAGTTGTAGATCTCGCCGCCGTAACGCCGGCTGATCTTGAAAAAGGCGTCGGTCATGAAGTCGTCGGCAAAGCGCCCCTGCTCCAGGTGGGTGAAGGGGCAGAGGCAGAGGTTGAGTACCTCGACGCCCTCCGGTTTGAAAACATCCATGGCGGCCATGTGGATGGCCGTGGCCAAGCGGCCGTAGCGGGCCTCATCACAGCGCACCGTGTTGGCCGAGTAGCCGACGATCCGGCCGTCGCGGTACATCGGGTCGTAGAAGACATAGCCCACCGCCGTGCCGGCGCGGTCGAAGGCGACAAATTTGCGCACGTCCGGTTCGGCCCGGTACACCGGCCGCCGGGCATAGACCCAGATCTCGCGGTCGTTGACCTTCTTGCCCTGCATCCAGCGGGCGGACAGGCCCTGCAGCTGCTCGACCGGCACCCCGGCAATGTCGACCTCGCGGATGTCCAGGCCCTCGCGGCGGGCCTCGTTGCGGGCGCGCTTGATGAGGTCGAGCTCCTTCCAATTGCCGGCCGTGTTGTAGGTCTGCACGGCCAGTTCCGGTTCATAACCGACGCAGTTCGCCTTGAAGCCGAACTGGCGCAGCACGCTGGCGCAGGCCTCGGAGACGACGCCGAACACGGCGGAGGGATGCTCGCTGAGGAAATCGGTCAGCAGGACCGGCAGATCCTCCGGCGCGCAGACCGGGTCGGTGAGGACAATGCGCCGCGGCTGGCGGGCAAAGACGGGGTGCAGGGCGGTGACGAAGGCGATGTAGCCGCGCTCGTGGACGTAGTACTCCATGCCCTGCTGGAGGGTCGCATAGGAGAGCGCCTCGCACCCGTACCGGCGCAGAAAGGGGGAGAGCAACTCCCACTTGGCGTCGGCAGCGAGGGTCCGGGCTGCATTTCCGAGGATCGACCGCATGAACAAAAAAGCTTGGGGGTGGACATCCTAAACACGAAGGCCGGTCACGCCAAATGTTTTAAAAGCCATTCGGTGGTCGCTTCGAAAACACGCGCGCGATGGCGGTCCAGGTGGCCGACATGGCCGTTGCCTTCAATGATTTCCAGGCGCTTCTCGCAGGTGAGGGCGTCGTGGAGCCGGTGGGCGGTACTGGGCGGGTCAAGCTGGTCGTCGGCCCCCCAAATCACCAGGGTCGCCGCCTGCACGGCGCGGACGCGGCGGATCGTGTTGACGAAGAAGGCCTGGGCAGCGCCCGGCAGGGGGAAATTCTGGAAGGCGTTGAGCTTGCCCGGATCGGTGCGCAGGCGCGCATTGATCTGCGGGTCGGAGGCCAGCGGCACCTCGTCGAGCAGCTTGACGATGGAAATGCGCAGATCGGCGCCGGTGAAGAGTCGCTTGAGCCAGCCGAGGCCGCACATCAGGCCCATGCTGAGGGTGACCGACACCGGCAGGGTGTTCATCACCGTCGCATCCAGGGTGACCAGGGCCTTCCAGCGGCGGTCGGTGGCCGCCGCCTCAAGGATGGCCGTGCCGCCCGAGGACAGGCCGAAGGCAGCGATGCGGTCGGCATCGACATCGGGGCGGGTCGCCAGGTAATCGAGCGCCGCGCCAAGATCCGCGACCCATTCGCGGATGCTGACGTGGTAGGGACGGCCGCCGCTGGCGCCGTGGCCATGCATGTCGAGCAGCAGGCTGGAAATGCCCTGCGCGGCGAGATGCGCGGCGAGCTCGTGGTAGTTCTCTTTGAATTCGCCGGCGCCGTGGCTGACCACCAGCACCGGCCGCCGCCCTGGGCCATGGCCGGGCACGAAGCGGCCGCAGACAGTCACCCCAAGGCTGGGGAAGTGGACAAGTTCCCCCGTGTCGACCGCGGACGACGGAGCCGGATTCAATTCTGGGTTCATGTCGCGAGGCAAAAGCCGCTGGCCGCAGTGGCCAAACTGGCACAACACCGGCGTCTTACCAAGTACGCTTTGGAAACATTGACCTTTGAAGAATTCGGTCGATCTTGTATTTATATTGTCTGCACTGGCCCTCGTCAGGTCCGCTTGAGCGTTCACCTGCCAACTGATTTCTTCCTTTTCGCGCCATCCCGCCCGCCGCCTTTTTTCCATGGAGCAGAATACCGCCCCCCCCCTGCCGCTGAACCCGTCCGCCGGTGAACGCCTGAGCATGGTCGTCTGCCGCAACAGCCAGGGCGCGGAGGTGCGGGCAACCCTGCACCGCCTGACCCGCTACATGGCGGTGTTCGAGGTGTACAACCCGTACAGCATCCTGCAGTTGTCGGAAGTGCTGCACGACTTCCGCATCACCATGAACGACCGCCTCGTTTATTCGGGGCGCGCCGTCATCGCCAACCTGGTGAACACCGGGATCATGCTCATCCTCGAGGCTTCGCTGTCCGAGGAGGGCTGGATCGACGTCGACATCTTCTCACCGGTGCGGCAGAGCGACCGCCTGGGCAGCGAGTTTGCCGAGTTCCTCAAGGAGACCGAGAAGATCTACACCGTCCAGCCGGAGTTCAAGCTGGTGGTGGCGGACATGCAGACCCTGCTGTCCGACCTGCGCCGCTGGATGGAGCAGGTGGAACTCGGGGTGCGCTCGCTGCCGACCGGCGACCGCATGCAGGCCGAGCGCGAGATCCTGGTCAAGCTGCAGGAGCCCATCGTGCCGGCGGTGTATCCGCTGATGAAACGTTTCGAGGAGGCGGCCAGCTCGATCGCCCCGGAAATCCAGCCGGTGCACCGCAGCTACATCCAGCGCCAGCTGCACCCCCTCGTCCTGTGCGCGCCCTTCGTCTACCGCACCTTCCAGAAGCCGCTCGGCTACGCGGGCGACTACGAGATGGTCAGCATGATGCTGCGCGACCCCTATGAGGGCAGCTCCACCTTCGCCAAGCTGATCAACAAGCTGTACTTGGAAATCCCGCCGGTCATCGCCCACCGCAACCGCATCACCTACCTGGTCGAGCAGCTGCACGCGGAGGCCGAGCGCGCCCGCTCGGAGGGCCGGGTGGCGCGGGTGTACAACCTCGGCTGCGGCCCGGCGCAGGAGGTGCAGAACTTCCTCAGCACCGACCCCATTTCGGACGAGACCGACCTGCTGCTGCTCGACTTCAACGACGAAACCTTGGTCAACACGACGCGCGTGCTGGAAGATCTGCGCACGCGCCACCGCCGGCGCACCGGGCTCAAGCTGGAGAAGAAGTCCGTGCACCAGATCCTCAAGGAGGCCGGCCGGCCGGTGGCCGGTGCGCGCGAGGGCTACGACCTCGTCTACTGCGCCGGCCTGTTCGACTACCTTTCCGACCGCATCTGCCGGCGCCTGCTGGAGATCTTCTACAGCATGGTCGCCCCTGGCGGTCTGCTGGTCGCCACCAACGTCCATCCCAGCAACCCCTGGAAAAACTGGATGGAGTACCTGGCCGAATGGCACCTGGTGTACCGCGACGAGGAGCAGTTCCTCAAGCTGGCGCCCGAGCGGGCACCGAAGGGTGCGGCCACGGTCAAAGCCGACCCGACCGGCGTGAACATCTTCCTTGAGGTGCGCAAACCCGCCAAGAGCTGAGCCCCGTCCCTCCTCCGTGCCCGACGTCATCCTCAGGAGCTTCCAGGACTACGAGCGCGACATCCGCGTCCGGAACTTCCGTCTCTGCGGCATTCTGGCGACGGTGTTCATGCTGGCGGGTTCGTCGCTCGACTGGATGGTGTACGGCAGCGAGGGCGTGACCGCCTTCCTGCACCTGCGCGTCATCAGCTCGGTCTTCCTGATCGCCATCTGGTTTCTGCTGATGACCGAACTCGGCCGGCGCCTGCACCGGCTGCTCGGCATCGCCATGGCCCTGCCGCTGATCTTTTCCATCTCCTGGATGATCTACTCGCGCGAGGGCGCGCAGTCGCCCTACTACGCCGGGCTCAACCTGGTCATGCTCGGCGCCGCCGTGCTCATGCGCTGGACGCTGGTCGACAGCATCATCGTCGTCCTGCTCACCCTGATCTCCTACCTGGTCGCCTGCTTTGCCCACGGCCCGCTCGTCAGCCACAGCATCCTGTACAACAACCTGTACTTTCTCTCCGTCACCGGCGTCTTCACCACGGCCGGCACCTGGTTCTACAATCGCATCCGCTTCAGCGAGTTCATCCTGCGCCATCGCCTCGACGAAAACCGCGCCGAACTGGAACTGGCCAACGCCCGGCTCGGCGAGTCCAACAGCAAGCTCGAGGACATCAACCTGCAGCTCGAGGACTCGAACCAGAAGCTGCGCGAGCTCGACGAGCTGAAGAGCCGCTTCTTCGCCAACATCAGCCATGAGCTGCGCACGCCGCTGACCCTGCTGATCGCCCCCCTGGAAACCCTCATCAGCCGCGGCACCAGCATGACCCGCCCCGAGGTCGACGAGCTGCTCGACACGATGCACGGCAACTCGATGCGCCTGCTCAAGCTGATCAATGACCTGCTCGACCTCGTGCGTCTGGAGTCGGGCAACATCCAGATCAAGAAGGCCGCGGTCTGCATCGAGGACTTCGTCAGCGGCCAGATCAACGCCACCCGCAACGTCGCCGCCGACAAGCACGTGGCCCTGCAGTCCTGGTGCGCGGAGGACCTGGGCCGGGTCCTGCTCGATTCCGACAAGCTGGAGCGCATCTGCCTCAACCTCATCTTCAACGCCCTCAAGTTCACCCCCGCCGGCGGCCGGGTCGAGTTCAACGCCGAGCGCGAGGGCGAGTGGCTGCGGCTCGAGGTCAAGGACACCGGCGTCGGCATGTCGAAGGAACAGCTCGGACGCATTTTCACCCGCTTCTGGCAGGCCGACACCTCCTCACGGCGCAAGTACCAGGGCATGGGCATCGGCCTCGCCCTGGTCAAGGAGCTGGCCGAGGCGCACGGCGGCAGCGTCGAGGCGCAGAGCGTCGAGGGCAGGGGCACGACCATGATCGTGCGCCTGCCATTCGAAGCCGCGCCACTCGATGCCCCCGAGCCGGAGCCGAGCTTCGAGGCCGCTGCCATCGAACAGCTGCCGGAGGAGCAGGGCGAGTGGATCAGCGAGCTGTACCGCCGCGCCGAGCTGTTCCCGGCCATCACCTCCCTGCAGGCGACCATCCGGCCGATCGAGACCGGCGTCCATCTCAGCCGCCGCAAGCCCAAGTTGCTCATCGCCGACGACGAACCCGACATGCTGCGCTTCCTGCGCAACCAGCTCGGCACCTACTTCGACATCCTGGAGGCGGTCGACGGCCTGCAGGTGGTCGAAAAGGCGGCGCAGTTCCTGCCCGACCTCATCCTGACCGACATGATGATGCCGGAGAAGGACGGCCTGCAGGTCTGCCGCGAACTGCGCGGGCGCACCTCGACGCGCTCGATCCCGATCGTGCTGCTCACCGCGCGCGCCGATGAAAAGACCAAGATCGACTGCCTGGAGGCCGGTGCCAGCGACTTCCTGGCCAAGCCGTTCTCGCTGACCGAACTCTGCGTCCGCCTCAAGAACCTGGTCGACAACCACCTCTACCAGAAGCAGCTCGCCGAGCAGAAGCAGCAGCTGGAGGCGGCCTTCGAGCAGATCAAGGAGACCGAGGCACTGGTCGTGCGCAACGAGAAGCTGGCCTCGCTCGGCAAGCTCAGCGCCGGCCTGATCCACGAGATCAACAACCCGCTCAACTACGCCAAGCAGGGCCTGTACAGCCTGCGCCGCCTCGAGCAGATCCTGCCCGAGGACGAAAAACCGGACTTTGTCGAGACCCTCGGCGACATCGAGCACGGGGTCGACCGCGTCGCCCGCATCATCGCCGACCTGCGCGGCTTCTCGCGCACCACCCACGAACTGAGCGCCGTCTTCCAGCTCAAGCCCACGGTCGAGGCGACCATGCGCTTCTTCGGCCATGCGTTCAAGGAGGGGGTCGGCCTGGAGATGGAGATCCCGGAGGGCATCGAGCTGCGTGGCGACAGCAACCAGATCGTCCAGGTGCTCATCAACCTGACCCAGAACGCCATGGACGCGATGAAGACCAAGATGTATGCGGAGGGCGACGGGCCGAAGATCCACATCAGCGCCGAGGAACTGCCGGACCGCACGGTCCTGCGCTTCCGCGACAACGGCCCGGGCATCAACGACGACCTGCGCCACCGCATCTTCGATCCCTTCTTCACCACCAAGGACGTCGGCGAGGGCATGGGCCTGGGCCTGTCCATCTGCCACCGCATCATCGCCGACCACGGCGGCCACATTGACATCCGTTCACGCCCGGGGGAATACTGCGAGTTTGTATTGGAGTTTCCCCACGTCGAAGCGATTCTTCCCGCCAACGACCCCTGAACCGCCACCCATCCACCATGCAAACCGCACACGACTACAAACGCTACGCCGTCCTCTATGTCGACGACGAGGAGATGGCCCTGAAGTACTTCCAAAAAACCTTCGGCGCCGAATTCCGTGTGCTGACCGCCATCAACGCCGCCGAGGGCCTCAAGCTGATCGAGGAGATGGGCGAGGAGATCGGCGTGCTGCTCACCGACCAGCGCATGCCCGGCCAGAAGGGCGTCCAGCTGCTCGAGCGCGCACGCCAGCTGCGACCGAAGATGGTGCGCATGATGATCACCGCCTACGCCGACTTCGGCGTCTCGGTCGATGCCATCAACCTCGGCAACATCTTCCGCTACATCTCCAAGCCGCTGCAGGTCGAGGACATGCGCAACACCCTGCGCCGCGCCATGGACTTCTACCTGCTGCAGAAGGAGCGCGACGAGCTGCTGCGTGAAAAGCTGTCGGTGCTGCAAAGCATGGTCATCACCGACCGCGTCATCAGCCTCGGCGTGCTCGCCTCCGGCATCTGCCAGAGCCTGCGCAACCCGCTCGACGCGGTGAACACCTTCCTCAACCTCGTGCCGGCCCGCCTGCGCGAGGAGGAGATTCAGCTCGACCGCCTGCGTGATCCCGGCTTCTGGCGCGATTTCCACGGCCAGGTGCTGGAGCAGACGCGGCGCATCTCGGAAGCCATCGGCGTGCTCGACGCCAACGGCGGCCGGGAACTGGAAGACGTCGAACCGGCCGCCCTGGTCGCCGGCTGCATCGAAGCCGCACGCACCGCCGCCACCGCCCGGGGCGTCAACCTGGAAAACACGATCCAGGCGCCGCTGCCGATCCTGCGCGCCAATCCGGCCCGCTTCGCCCGCCTCTTCGAGGTCCTGCTGGCCAACGAGATCGAATTGCTCGACCAGGGCAAGTCCGTCACCGTCTCGGCCTCGGTCAATCGCATGGGCGAAACGCCGGTCAGCATCACCTTCGAAATTCGCGACGACGGCCCCGGCCTGCCTCAGGAGGCGCTGCGCCCGATCTTCGACCCGTTCTGCATCCGCCCGGAAGGCACGGAGAAGTTCGGCCTCGACCTGCTCGGCGTGTACTTCCTGGTCCACCATCACGGCGGCCACATCGAGGCGGAAAGCGCGCCCGGCGAAGGCACCACCTACCGGATGGAATTCCCGCTGCTCGCCGAGGCCGACGCCCAGGCTTCGAGCAGCCGCGACTTCGTCACCAAGGTGCTCATGAACGACGCTCTCTGGGAGCGCCTGCTCGCCGGCGACTGAGCGCCGCCGCCATAGCGTGCAGACCAAAAAAACGGCCGCCTGTCACCAGGCGGCCGTTCTTGTTGAATTGGGGGTGGCGGATTACTTCTCGATGCCGAGCAGCTCGACTTCGAAGACCAGGGTCTCGCCCGGGCCGATGTCAGCGCCGGCGCCGTTGTCGCCGTAGGCGAGCTCCGACGGGATGAAGAGCTTGTACTTGGAGCCGACGGTCATCAGCTGCAGCGCTTCCGTCCAGCCCTTGATGACTTCCTGGACGCCGAAGGTGATCGGCTGACCGCGCTCGACGCTGCTGTCGAACACCTTGCCGCTGAGCAGGGTGCCGTGGTAGTGGACGTTGACGCGATCGGTGGCGGCCGGCTTGGCGCCGTCGCTCTTCTTCAGCACTTCGTACTGAAGACCGCTGGCGGTGGTGACCACGCCTTCGCGCTTGCCGTTCTCGGTGAGGAACTTGGCACCGGCGGCCTTGGTTTCACCGGCCTTGGCCATCTGCGCTTTTTCCATCTCGGCCTGCTTGGCCTGCATGACGGTCTCAAAGGCCTTCATGGCCGCTTCGAGCTCCTCCTGGGTGTACTTCGAGGGCTTGCCCTCGAACTTGTCGCGCATGGCCTGAAGGAAGGAGTCGAGCTCCACCTCCACACCCTGCTGTTTGAAATTGTTGGCAATGTTGGTGCCGATTTGGGAACCGATGAAGTAGCTGACTTTGTCCATGGGAGCTTGGGTCGCGACGGACTCCTTGGCGGAGTCGTTCTGCGCGGGGAGTTGGGCTGCGGCCACCAGGGTCGCGCAGACGAGGGTGAGGGTGGATTTCATGAGGCGGCGAGATTCGGGGCGAAGCCGCGGGCGGTCAACCGAAGAAAAGGGCTCGCTCGGCGATTTTGCCGGGGGGTCAGGCGCGCCGGCCGCGGCCTGTTTTGGCGGGTTTGCCGCCGCGGAACCGGCAGCGCACCACGGTCTCCCAGCCGGGGGCGGAATCGATGTTCAAACGCGCGCCAATGATGTTGGCGCGGTGCCGCATGACGCGCAGGCCAATGCCGTCGGACTTGGCACCGTTGGGATCAAAGCCAATGCCGCGGTCGCGCACCTCGAGGAAGCAGTCGCCATCATGTCGGGCGAGGGTGACCTTGACCAGGTCGGATTTCGAGTGGCGGATGGCATTGCTGAGCGCCTCCTGGGCGATGCGGTACAGGTGCGTCTCCTGGGCGGCGTCGAGCGCGCGCACGGAGGTGTCGATCTCGGTGATGCACTGGATCTGGCCGCCGGCATTGGCGTGCTCGGCGAGCAGCATCAGGCCACCGGCGAGACCGCGATTGCGCACGGCCGCCGGCGACAGCCCGTGCGAAATGCGCCGGGCCTCGCGCACGGTCTCGCGCAGGATCTCATACACGCGCTCGCCATCCTGACGCTGGCGGCCCTCCAAGCCCTGATTGAGCATCTCCAGCATTGCCGCGGCGCCGGTGAGCATCTGGCCGAGACCGTCGTGCAAGTCATTGCCAATGCGGGTCTGCTCGTCCTCCACCACGCGCACCAGCTCCGACTCCAGGCGCATGCGCTCGGTGACGTCGACCGCGGTGGTGACAAAGCCGTCGGGACTGCCGTCCGGCCGGTGCAGGATCGAAGTCTGCGCCTCGGCATGGCAGATGCTGCCATCTTTGCGGCGGAAGCGGAAGGGATCGGCAATCCAGTCGGCCTCGCCGCTGAGCAACTGCTCGATGCGCTCGCGCGCCAGCTCGGCCTGGGAGGGCTCGAGATTGTACATGTTCCACACCACCTGGCCGCGCAATTCGTCGGCACGGAACCCCGAGATGCGCTCGGCAGCACGGTTGACGCCGCGGATGATCCCCTGGGCGTCGAGGATGAGAATCATGACACTGGCATCGCGGAACAGGGCTTCGTAAAACTGGCTCTTCTGCCAGAGGTTCTGCACCGCCTGCTTCTGTGGCGTGATGTCGGTGAAGACGACCACCCCACCGGCGGGATGCCCCTCGGCGTCCTGAAAAAAGGTCGGTGCGGCCTGGGTGTGCACCTCCTCGCCATCGGCGCGCTGCAGGATCAGTTCCAGCGTGCGCCGGCGCTTCGGCTCGCTCACGGCCCGCTCCAACTGCTTGGCGACGTCGGCGCGTGTCGCCTCGGCGCAGAGCTCGCACAGCGGCGTGCCGAGCAGGCTGGCCTTGGTGCGCCCGAGCAGGCGGGCGAGGCGACGGTTGACTGCGGTGATGACACCGGCGCTGTCGACGAAGACCACGCCGGTGGTGTTGTTCTCAAACAAGCCCTGATACTGGGCGGCAGTGCACCAAGTCTTGCGTTGCCGCCCCGGCGATGCCGGTTGCCCCTGGCTGGAGGAAGGCTTCATGGCGGCAGGGAAGTCAGGTGTCGTCTTCGGCCCACTCGGCCATGAGCCGGCCAAGCTTGCGTTTCAGGCCGACCTTGCCGGCCGCCGACAGGCGGTCGATGAACAGCACGCCGTTGAGGTGGTCGATCTCGTGCTGGAAAGCGCGCGCCAGCAGGCCGTCGCACTCCCAGGTGTGGCGGGCACCGTCGAGGGTCTGAAAGCTGACCTTCACCGCGATGCTGCGGCGAATGTCGCCACGCAGGCGCGGAAAGCTGAGGCAGCCCTCCTCGCCAGTCTCCTTGTCCTTGCCGAGCTCCAGCACCGGGTTGAGGAAGATCACCGGCATGTGTTCCGGCATCTTCGCCGGAGCGCCGTCAACGCGCAGGAAAGTCAGGCAGTCGGGATTGTGCGAGACGTCGATGACCGCGAGCTGCAGGTCGACCGCCACCTGCGGCGCCGCCAGGCCGACGCCGTTGGCGGCGTTCATCGTCTCGATCATGTCCTCGGCCAGGCGGCGCACCTCCGGGGTGACTTCCTGGACGGGGCGGCACTTGGCGCGCAGCACGGGCGCGGGATAACGGACGATGGGCAGGATCATGCGGTTCTTTTCAATAAACCCCATCCTGCGGCTTCCTTCACGCTCTTTCTTGCGGTCCGCAGCCCCGGCCGCACCGCGCAGGCGCAACCGGGGCGGGGCGGGGCTCAGAGACCCTTGTCGGTGACCGCGCCCTCGCTGGCGCTGACACAGAGCTTGGCGTACTTGGCGAGCACGCCGCGGGTGTAGCGCGGCTTCGGCTGCTTCCAGGCCTTGCGACGGGCCGCCAGTTCCTTGGCCGGCACGCCGAGCGTGATGGCGCGCTTCTCGGCATCGATGGTGATCGGGTCGCCGTTCTTGATCAGGGCGATCGGGCCGCCGACGAAGGCCTCGGGAGTGACGTGGCCGACGACGAAGCCGTGGCTGCCGCCAGAAAAGCGGCCGTCGGTGATCAGGGCGACGTCCTTGCCCAGGCCCTTGCCCATGATCGCCGAGGTCGGCGACAGCATTTCGCGCATGCCCGGACCGCCCTTGGGTCCTTCCATGCGGATGACAATGACGTGGCCCTTCTTGACCTTGTCGTTGAGGATGGCCTGCAGGGCCTTCTCCTCGGACTCGAAGACGATGGCCTTGCCGGTGAAGCTGAGGCCCTCCTTGCCGGAGATCTTGCCGACGGCACCCTCGGGGCAGAGGTTGCCCTTGAAGATGACCAGGTGGCTGTCCTTCTTGATCGGGTCGGCAAGCGGGCGGACAATGGTCTGGTTCTTGGGATAGACGATCTTCGAGTTGCGCAGGTTCTGCTTCATGGTGCGACCAGTGACGGTCAGGCAGTCGCCATGCATGAGGCCCTCCTCGACGAGCATGCGCATGAGCGGCACGGTGCCGCCGATGCGGACGAGGTCGTTCATGAAGTACTTGCCGCTCGGCTTGAGGTCGGCCAGCACCGGGGTCTTCTTGCCGATGCGGACGAAGTCCTCGATGCCCAGCTTGACGCCGGCGCTGTGCGCCATGGCGATCAGGTGCAGGACGGCGTTGGTGCTGCCGCCGAGGGTGATGATGAGGGTGATGGCGTTTTCAAACGCCTCCTTGGTCATGATGTCGCGCGGGGTGATGCCGAGCTTGATCATGTTCATGACGGCGGCGCCGGCATCGAAGCAGTCGATCAGCTTGTCGTTCGACACCGCCGCCTGGGCGCCGGAGTTCGGCAGCGACATGCCCATCGCCTCGATCGCGCTGGCCATGGTGTTCGCCGTGTACATGCCGCCGCAGCTGCCCTCGCCGGGAATGCTGTGCTCCTCGATGTCGGCCAGCTCCTTGTCGCTGATCTGGCAGTTGGCATGCTTGCCGACCGCCTCAAAGACGGTGACGATGTCCGCGTCCTTGCGGTCGGGACCGACGCAGCCCGGCAGGATGGTGCCGCCGTAGACGAAGACGCTCGGCCGGTTCAGGCGCGCCATCGCCATCAGGCAGCCAGGCATGTTCTTGTCGCAGCCGCCGATGGCGACAAAGCCGTCCATGCCCTCGCAGCCGACCACCGTTTCAATCGAGTCGGCGATGACCTCGCGCGACACCAGCGAGTACTTCATGCCCTCGGTGCCCATCGAAATGCCGTCGGAAATGGTGATGGTGTTGAAGATCACGCTCTTGCCGCCGGCGGCATCGACGCCCTTGGCAGCTTCCTGGGCCAGGCGGTCGATGTGCATGTTGCAGGGCGTCACCATGCTCCAGGTGCTGGCGATGCCGATCTGCGACTTCTGGAAGTCCTCGCGCTTGAAACCGACCGCGTGCAGCATGGCGCGGCTGGCCGCGCGCTCGGCGCCGTCCACGACGATGGCGGAATGTTTGCGGTGCAGGGACTCGGGCTTCTGGGGGGCGGCTTTCTTGGGCATGGGATGAACCTCAATATCGGCGATGCCGACCCGCCGCGCAACCCCCTCTGTCGCGGGGGGGCTGCGCCATCTCAAATCTCAGATTTCAGATTGCCCGAGCCGCGTTTGGGGCCGAGGCGCCACACCGGCTTCTATTCCCCCGCATCTGAAATTTGAAATCTGAGATCTGAAATGCCCCCTGGGCACGCTACCAGGAGTAATGCACGGTGTAGGTCAGCGTCTGCTCCTCCCCGGGCTTCAGGGCCACGCGGAACTCGATGGTCTGGGCGTCGGTCTTGGCATAGGGCCGGCTCGGTTCGCGGATCTCCCAGTTGTGCCAGCGGTACAGGTGCTCGACGACGCGGATCTCGACCGCCTCGGTCTCCTTGCGGTTGCGCACCCGGATCTCAAAGGTTTCGTTCATCCAGCGGTTGCCGCCATCGGTGCGGAAGTTCAGGCGCTTGCGCTCGCCCGTCAGGTCAAAGGCGTTGCCGGTGAACAGCCGCAGGGTCTCGTCGCGCGCGGTGTGATCGATGACGTCCTCGCCGACAAAGTGCAGGCGGCCGTCGTCGTCCTGGCGATAAAAGCGCACCCGCCCCTTCGGCAGCGGCAGGCCGAGCCGGTTGTCCTTCGTGTTGGCGATCTCGCGCAGGATCCACACCTTGGGATTGCTCTGCGTGCCGTAGTTCTCGTCGTGACGGATGTTCTCGGCGTTGTAACCGCCGTAGCGGTTCGGATCGATGAAGGCGCCGTCATAGACATAGAGCCGCTCGGCCTTGACGCCGGCCGCACGCACAAACTCGACCTGCTTGGTCTCGCGGTCGCGCAGGGTCGTCGCCAAGGGCAGGGTGTAGAGATGGAAGTCGTCGAAGGCTTTTTCGGTGACCTGGGGTGGGGCCATGGCCGCCATCACCAATTCACGTCGTCTGGATTGCGGCAGCACCGGACCATCTTTCTGCAGCTTGGCGACATCGCCAGCCACGAGCTGCAGGGTCGCGTCGCGGAAGGTCTTGCCGCTCTGGTTGTCGAGCGTCACCCAGCCGGTCAGATCCATCACCTCGCCCTTTTCCGGGGCCACGGCGTTGTAGGTCGCCTCCCAGCTCATGCCGCCGGTGACGTAGCACAGTTCGG
Source organism: uncultured Prosthecobacter sp. (assembly GCA_964605265.1). Classification (GTDB taxonomy): domain Bacteria; phylum Verrucomicrobiota; class Verrucomicrobiia; order Verrucomicrobiales; family Verrucomicrobiaceae; genus Prosthecobacter. The sequence continues at coordinate 14,451 of CAZSBO010000019.1, read as the reverse complement.
CCTCGAGCTTGCCGGCAGCGCCGGCGTGCAGTTTCCACTCCAGCGAGGGCTTGAGGATGGCGTCATCGGCCAGGGCCGGAAACCTTGGCTCGCCCGGCAGGCTGAACTGCAACTGGCCGTCGACCTCGATGACCGGCTGACCGGCACCGCCCTGGCTGGCATGCGCCATCTGCGACTGGTAATAGGCCTGGCCATAGCGCTGCATGGCGGCGCCGGCATGCGGCACATAGCCGCTGCGGATGATCTTGCCGCGCACCACGCGGTCGGGCTTGTTCGGCTCGCGCACAAAGAAGTCGATCTCCTTGCCCTCGTGCAGCGACAGCAGCAGCGCCTGCGACACCGGATCGGCGCGGTAGTTCTGTTCGAGCACCGCCAGCGCGACCTTGCCCGCCGGGTCGCGCAGCAGCACGGAGTCGGGCTCGAGGTGGGCGGTGGTGTCGGCGTAGCGTACCTCGTTGCTGCCTTCCTTGAGGTCGAGCGACAGCCGTTCGCGCACGACGCCGAAATTCTGATTGTACAGCGTCAGCGAGGTCTGGGCCTGCAGGCCGACGGTGGCGCCCAAGAGGAAGAGCAGGGGTTTCATGCCGGCATCTTGCCGGAAGTGGGCCCTCTCTGTCAATGCCGCCGGCGGGCTCAGTCGAGTTTCCAGTCGACCTCGACCTTCTGCTCGCGGTCGTTGCGATCGTGGTACTTCACATAACCGTGCTTGGCGCCGTATTCGTGCACGCACTTGGTGACCTTGACGTCGTAGGCGCAGTACTCGGCGATCTCGACGATCTTGCCCTGCTTCCACCAGCGCAGCGCATCGAGGCCGTCGGCGGTCTTGCCGGTGCCGAGGCTGGCCGCGGCGACCGCATCGAGCTTGAGCCGGTGGCCGAGGCGTTTTTCCAGATCGACCAGCAGGTCCAGGTCGCGCACCTGATCGCGGAAATCGAAGATCGTGTGGCCCATGAGCACCTCGTAATCGAAGCTGACATGGTTGAAGCCGACGACCAAGTCGGCGCGCACGAGCTGATGGATGAGGTCGGCGGTCTCCTCCTCCTGGTAGATGCGGTACTCGCCGAGCTTGGTGCTGTAAGTCACCGCGATGGAGATGCCCATCTTGTGCTTGTTGCCCCAGCCGCCGACGTCGTTGGCGGTGCGGCGCGTCTCCAGGTCGAAATAGACGATGTCCCTGGCCATCCGGTTAGAGACGGTAGACGATGCGCGCCTTGTCCATGTCGTAGGGCGACATCTCCAGCTTGACGCCGTCGCCAATGACGAGGCGGATGAAACGCTTGCGCATCTTGCCGGAAATGTGGGCGAGCACTTCGTGACCGTTCTTCAGCTTGACCCGAAACATGGTGCCGGCGAGCACGGCGGAAATGACGCCCTCAAGTTCGATGGCCTCCTCCTTCTGCTTGAGATCCGGCTCCTCCGGCGGCGGGGTCGGCTGCCGCGACGAAACCACGCCGCGCGGCGGTCCGCTGGGCCGGCGCGAGGGGCCACGGTTGCGGTTGCCTTTGTTTTTGGAGCGGGGAGGGGGCATGGTGAAGCGTCGAAGACCTGGATTGGAAAAGAAACAAAGTGTCCCCCATCCAGACGCTTGACAAGGGATTCTTTTTTGAGCCGCCGCTGACGCCAGGACAGCTTTCCCGTGAAAAATCACTGGCGCGCACCCGTGAACCGGTTATTTTGCGCGTCCATTGATGGTGGTCGTAGCTCAATGGTAGAGCCCCAGATTGTGATTCTGGTTGTTGCGGGTTCGAGCCCCGTCGATCACCCCATCGCGCCACTCGCCCACGAGGGCCGCCCGGCATGCCTTCCCGACTGGAATCCGCCCAAACCGCCCTCGGCCACACCTTCCGCGATGCGCGCCTGCTCGACGACGCGCTCACGCATGGCAGCGTCAATCATGAGGCCGGCAAGACCCGCTGGAAAACCAACCAGCGGCTCGAATTTCTCGGCGATGCCGTCCTGCAACTGACGCTCTCCGAGTGGCTGTACGAACGCTTTCCTCAGGAGGATGAGGGTGGCCTGACCAAACGCCGCGCCCAAATCGTCTCCGCCCGCGCCCTCGCCGGGGTCGCCCGCCGCCTTGATCTGGGACTGTTTCTGGTCCTTGGCCGTGGCGAGGAAAGCCATGGCGGCCGTGAGCGCGACAACATCCTGGCCGATGCCCTGGAATCGGTGCTCGGCGCCATTCACCTCGATGCCGGCATGCAAGCCGCCCGCGACTGGGTGCGCCGCCATTTCGGCCCGGAGATCGAGGGCGCCGTGCAGTTTTGCGACGACCAAAACCCCAAGGGTCGACTGCAGGAAATCTGCCAAAGCCTGGGGCCGGTCGCTCCGGAATACACCATCCTCGACGCCAGCGGCCTCGACCATGCCCGCACCTTCAGTGCCCGCGTCGCCTGGGCCGGCACCCCTCTCGGCGAGGGCAGCGGTCGCAGCAAACGCGAAGCCGAGACCGCCGCTGCCCGCAACGCCCTCGATCAGCCGGATTTGGACACGCGTCTGCGCGCCCGCGCTGCGGCAGGACTGGCAACAAGCTGTGAACAGTTGGGCCAACAAGCTGGCGACGCCTGCGCAGACCGTGCATAAACCCGACCTGTTGGCCGGACGGCACAGCCTGTCCGCAATCTTGTTGAGGGGTCGGAGGGCCGTGGAACCACCGTCTCACGGTCATGGAACGGGCTTGTTCCAGTTCTTCACACCCCCTACGGCTAAGGCGTACGTGGTTTTAAAATTCTTCATTTTAAGAGGCGTGTGCACAACCCGGCGACCTGAAGGCAAGGCAACTCCGCTCACCGCTTGCAGAGCTCTTGGCTCCGCTGCAAGGTGACGCCCTATGTCCAGCAGCCTCGGCACACTCTTCCGCATCAGCACCTGGGGGGAATCCCATGGCCCCGGCGTCGGTGTGGTCGTCGATGGCTGCCCGCCGCGCCTGCCGCTGACCGTGGAGGACATCCAGCGTGAGCTGGATCGCCGTCGCCCGGGCCAGAGCAAGATCGTTACCCCGCGCAAGGAAGACGACCGCGCCGAGATCCTGTCGGGCGTGCTCGACGGCCAAACCCTGGGCACGCCCATCGGCATCCTGGTGCGCAACACCGACCAGCGTCCCTCCGCCTACACGGAGATGCAGCAGGCCTATCGACCCAGCCACGCCGACTATACCTACGATGCGAAGTACGGCATTCGCGCGGTTTCCGGTGGCGGTCGCGCCAGTGCCCGCGAGACCATTGGCCGGGTCGCCGGCGGTGCCATCGCCCGCAAGGTGCTCGAACAGGCCCACCCGGGCTATGCCTGCCTGGCCTACGTGAAGACCGTGCAGGATCTGAGCGCCGAGGTGCCGGAGCAGCTCAGTGCCGAGTTGATTGAATCGAACATCGTCCGCACCTGCGACCCGGTGGCCGCGGAAAAGATGATCGAGCGGATCGAGGCGATGCGCCGTGAGGGCAACAGCGTTGGTGGCGTCATCGAGTGCGTGGTTCAGGGCGTGCCGCCCGGTCTCGGCGAACCGGTGTTCGACAAGCTGGAGGCGGATCTTGCCAAGGCCATGCTGAGCCTGCCGGCCACCAAGGGCTTTGAGATTGGCAGCGGCTTCGCTGGCACGCTCCTGACGGGCCTCGAGCACAATGATGCGTTTTACATGGAAGGCGACCGCGTGCGCACCCGCAGCAACCGCAGCGGTGGCATCCAGGGCGGCATCAGCAATGGCGAGGCCATCGTTTTCCGGGTCGCCTTCAAGCCCACGGCCACGGTCCTGCGCGAGCAGGCCACGGTGACGAACACCGGCGAGGAAACATCCCTCAGCGCCCGCGGCCGTCACGATCCCTGTGTGCTGCCGCGCGCCGTGCCGATGGTCGAAGCCATGGTCCACCTCGTGCTCGCCGATCACTGGCTGCGCCACAAGGCGCAGGTGGGCTGAGCGGAACGCGATGCATCCGGCGCAAGATCAGGCCCGCGGCGACCGAGATGTCTGCATGCGTTTGCTGCCCCTGCTGCTGCTGTTTGGCCTGTCGCTCCATGCCCAGGAGGCGCCACCGCTGCAGGACTGGATTCAGGAGGCCATCAAGGCCGGTGGTGGGGTGGTGACGGTGCCCGACGGTGTGCACACGCTGGCGGAGCCGCTGGTCATCGAGAACGCCAAGAAACTGGCCCTGCGTGGCATGGGTCGCGAGGGCTGCGTGCTGCGCCTGGCGCGGCCGGGTCCGGCTGTCATCGAGATCCGGGGCGATAGCGAAACGGTGGAGCTGGCCGGCATCACCCTGCAGGGGGGGGGCGTGCGTGTCATGGGTGGCAAGGACATCCAGGTGCGCGACAGCCTTTTCGAGAACACGGGTGGCCCCGGCGTGGAGTTTTTGGGTGTGACCGAGTCGGGTGTGCGGCGCTGCAGTTTCCGCGACAGCTCAGGTCCGGCGCTGCGAGTGGGCGCAGGTTGCCAGAAGATCGAATTGCGCGGCAACCCGATCGCGCGTTGCGGCGTTGGCATTGAGCTTGATCAAGCCGTGGACTGCGTGGTGGCGGGCAATGAGATCCACGGCGGCCAAATCGCCGTGCGCGTGGTGGCCGGCAAGACGGCGCCCAAGCACCGGCTGCTGAACAACGGTTTTTATGGCCTCGCGGGCGAGGCCGTCGTGCTGCAACCGCCGACCACCGAGGTCGAGCAGGCCGGCAATGAAATCGTTCCGGCCGCGGGTTCCTGAACCTTGCCTTTCTCCTCCTGTTCTCCATTTTTCACAGATGTTCCCTCGTTTGCTCCTCAGCCTCCTCGTCAGTGCGACCTTTGCCGCGGGTGCCACGCCACGACCCAATCCGGCCCGCTTTGCCAAGGACATCGCCGCGTTTGCCGCAGACCGACCCGAGCAGGGCGGCATTGTTTTTACCGGCAGCTCCAGCATCCGTCTGTGGACGAACCTGAAGCAGGACTTCCCGGATCTGCCGGTGCTCAACCGCGGCTTTGGCGGCAGCGTCGCGAACGATTTGTCAGTCCATTTTGAAACCGTCATCGGTCGCCACGCGCCGAAACTCTTGGTCACCTACACGGGCAGCAATGATCTCAATGCCAAGCTGACCCCGGACGAGGCGTTGGCCGATTACACGGCCTTTCTCGACACCTTTCACGCCCGCTTTCCCAAGGCGCGCGTGATTCTGACCTCGGTCAAGATCGGTGAAAAGCGCCTCGCGCAGATCCCGCTCGTGCATGAGCTGAACCGCAAGCTGCAGGCCTGGACGGAAGGCAGGGACTGGGTGCGCTACCTGGATTGCGACAGCTACCTGGCCGACGCCAAGGGCCGACCGATCCGCAAGTTCTACCGCAGCGACCTCCTCCACCTCAGCGAAGAAGGCTACGCCGAATGGAAGAAGCTCCTCGAGCCCGTCCTGCGTGAGGAATGGGCCAAGGTGAAGGATCTCTGAGGTGGGAGATGGGAGATCGGAGATGGGTGGGTCCATTCCGTCCATCAAGTCCATGTCGTCCATGGACGACCCACCGGATTCAATCCAGGAACGAGCAGATGTACTCCGCAATGCCGCTCTCGACGATGATGTCGAAGCCGGACTTGGCGGGCACATCGAAGAACTGACCGGCGCTGTAGGCCGCGGTGGTCTCGCTGCCGTCGAGCTTCACCGTGCAGGCGCCGGCGATGATTTCCATGCGCTCGGCCTTGTCGGTGCCGAAGTGGTAGCTGCCGGGGTAGATCAGGCCCAGGGTCTTTTTGCTGCCATCGGGCAGCAGGATGCTGTGGCTGACGACCTTGCCGTCGAAGTAGACATTGGCCTTGGCGACAGCGGTGACGTTGGCGAATTCGGTGGGAAGGGCGGACATGGGCGGCGATCATGGCACGGCCGACCGCGGCAGGCAAGGGCGGCTCACTCGGCCTCGGTCAGACGTTGGCGGTAGACCCGCCGCGCGTGCTCGTAGGCAGCCTCGGCGTCGGCCTGTTCCGCCTCGGCATAGGTTTCCCGCTTCGCTTGCCAGCAGCGCTCGACACTGTCCAGACACCATTGCAGGCTGCGTTTGTCGGCGCGTATGGGCTGGTCGTCCACGACGACAAAAACGGGATTGCTGTGCGAGCTGGGGTAGATGCGCAGGGCCACCCAGCTGCTTTTTTCGATGGCTGCTTCGAAGCGCAGTGCGCGTGCCGTGCCGTCGGCGGGCAGGACTTGTTGGGCCACCGGGAATCCATTGACGATGAGCTCAACCGGCACACTCCGGCGGTCGCCCTGCCGGGCGCGTTCGAGATGCCAGTACGGCTTCCGGTAAAAGGCGTCGAACTGCCGGCCCATCGACAGTTGATCGACCCCTGCCGGGGCCTTTTGACCGCGCAGCAGCGGATCGGGCTGCTCCGGCAGCAGGGCGGCCGCCACCACATCGACGATTATGCGCTGCGGATTGGCGAGACGCAGCTCGCTGCCGTTGTCGCCTAACGACAAGTCATTCACGCGCATCTCCAGCAGATGGCTGCGGCCGTCGCTGACATAGCAGCGACCGGCCTCGATGCCGGCGCACCAGGCATCGTAGCTGAGCCGGCCGTCGACCTTGACGTAGCTGCGGCCCATGCCGACGCGCTCGCCATAGATGCAGGGGAAGTCGGTCTCGCCACTGATGCGCGTGCGGAAGCCGGCGTTGAGGGTGTGGTACCAGATGTTCAGCTCCCAGTGCGGGGCGGTGTCGCAGGTCGACATGAAATCGACGGCGGGCACGGGTTTGCCACCGGGCCCTTCGACCTCGTGGGTGACATCGACGATGTACTCATTGGCACCGATGCCGTCGAAGGGCGGGATGAGGAAGTTGGGCAGTTCTTCCGTGGGCACCTGCAGGCCGGTGGCAGAGTGCGCCGGACCGCAGACGGCGCCCTGTTTCTGCGCCCAGCGCAGGGTGTTCAAACCCAGTGTCGGCCAGTGATCGGTGGAATCGCCACCGGGATACATCTGCTCGCGCAGTCGCAGCAGGCAGAGATGGCCGCTGCGGTGCGAGCCAAAACCGCTCACTTCGATGTCGTAGCGTAACAAAAAGGGATGACGGGAAACCGGATCCTCGCGACCGGTGAAGAACTGCTTTTGATAATCGAAGCAGGGTCCCCAGGTCAGGTTGGCGCCGATTTTCAAATCCTCGCCCTGGCAGTGACGCGCCATGTCGGGGGCATGCACGCCTTCGGTCGGCGAGGCGTAATGCTGGCAGCCGGCAGCATGGATGTGATGGTCGCCGCTCCACCAGCCCAGCGCTGCGGGATTGATCCAGCGCCTCACTTGAAAGGACCATTCCTGGGGGCCGTCGGTCACCCGTACCTGGCGCGTTTCCGGCAGCGACTCCGGTCCGCGCTGGAAGATCACTTCGTAGTCGCCCGCGGGCAGCCTGAGGGTTTCGCCATCGCCGCGGTAGATCTGTTGCTGGAAGCCGAAGTCAGGTGCCAGGCGCTTGATCTGCGAAGGGTGCACGCGGCCGGCGCGATCGCGGATCAGGAAGGCGGCGACGCAGGGCTCGCCCTGCTCATCGCGCACGCGCAGCGTGATGGCGTGGGCGGGTTGGCAGTCGAACAGCACACTGGTTTCGCCACGGAAACCCAGATCCTGGGTGCCCTGGCCGGTGTCGAAGGTGAAGCGGCCCTCGCGCTTGCCGGCGTCGCGACTGTAGATCTGCACGAGACGGTACTCGAGTTCGAGGCCGCTCAGGGTGGCGCGCAGCGGCGGCGCATCGAACATCTGCACCTCCGCCCAGCGCGCCGAGTAGGGTGGCACCGGCTCGGGCACGGGTTCATTGACCCGTCGCGGCCGCTCGTGCACCGGCCCGGCCTGGGGACTGGTCACCCGCAGTGGCGCGGTGGTGCCGGCTTCGTTGGTCACTCGCACGAGGAACTGTCGCCAGCCGGCTTCGGTCAGCTCCGGCCGTGCGGTGCCGGGTTGAACCTTCACCCGCTGCTCGGGATTGATGTGGACATGGAACAGCGACCGGGCATCGAGCATGGCACAGGCCCGCTGAACGGACTCGGCGTCGTTGGCCTGGACACAGTCGCGCAGGGTTTGTTGTTCCTCCTCGCTGAAGGGCGTGCCGAGGAAGGCCATCGCCTCGACCAAACGTTCCGTGGCAGCCAGGAAGGGCTGCGGCTCGGGGTCGCGGCCGAGGGCGACCGAGGCCGCCAGCAACCCGGCGAGGGCAAGGCGTGCATGCATGGCGAGAGAACGAAGGACGGGACGGCGGGCTTGCGCCCCGGACTGGAGTTGGCTCGGTGGGCCGGAGCTGGGTGGGGCCGAGGGGCTGGCCAGCCCTTGTTCTGGCAGCCAGGCGACGGACAGCGGACCGGTGAACTCCATCCAGCAGAATCGTTTCCTCCCTTTGCCAAGCGGACGTATTGCTTTATGCTGCCAGCCCATCATGACCGCCGCCCCTCTTCCCGTGATGCCCGACCGCCACGGCCACTTTGGCCGCTACGGCGGCATGTTCGTGCCGGAAACCCTCATGTCCGCGCTCAATGAGCTCTCGGAGGAGTACGAGCGCGCCAAGGCCGATCCGCTGTTCCAGGCCGAGCTCGACCGCCTGCTGCACGAGTACGTCGGCCGCCCCACCCCGCTCTACTTGGCCGAGCGCTGGACCGAGAAGCTCGGTGGCGCGCGCATCTACCTGAAGCGCGAGGACCTGCTGCACACCGGCGCCCACAAAATCAACAACGCCCTCGGTCAGGCGCTGCTCGCCCTGCGCCTCGGCAAAAAGCGCATCATCGCCGAAACCGGTGCCGGGCAGCACGGGGTCGCCACGGCCACGGTCTGCGCCCGCTTCGGCCTCGATTGCACGATCTACATGGGCCAGGTCGACATGGCCCGCCAGGCCCTCAACGTCGCGCGCATGCGCTTCCTCGGCGCCAAGGTGGTGCCGGTCACCGCCGGTCAGGCCACCCTCAAGGAGGCGGTCAATGAGGCGATGCGCGACTGGGTCACCAACGTCCGCACCACGCATTACATCCTGGGATCGGCGCTCGGTTCGCATCCCTTCCCGATGATGGTGCGCGACTTCCACCGCATCATCGGTGTCGAAGCGCGTCAGCAGATCCTTGAGCGTGAGCAGCGCCTGCCCGACCTGCTCATCGCCTGCGTCGGCGGTGGCAGCAACAGCATCGGTCTCTTCCATCCCTTCCTTAACGATCCGAACGTGCGGATGATCGGCGTCGAAGCCGGCGGCGAGGGCATTCAGCCCGAGAAACACGCCGCCCGGTTCCAGGGCGGACGCCTCGGCGTGCTGCAGGGCACGAAGACCTGGCTGCTCGCCAATCCCGACGGCCAGATCGAACTCACCCACAGCGTCAGCGCCGGCCTCGACTACGCGGCCATCGGCCCGGAACACGCCTGGCTGCACGACCTCGGTCGCGTCGAGTATCATTATGCCACCGATGACGAGGCACTCGCCGCCTTCAGCGAACTGAGCGCCGTCGAGGGCATCATCCCGGCCCTGGAAAGCAGCCACGCTCTCGCCGAGGTCTGCAAGGTCGCGCCGAAGATGGGCAAGGACGAGGTCATCGTCGTCAACCTGTCCGGCCGCGGCGACAAGGACGTCGCCCAGGCTGCGCGCATGATCCTGCACGAAGACCTGAAGTTCTGAGCCCGCCATGAACCCGGACCGCCTGCCAGCCGGCGCGACGCCGATCCAGGAGGACATGGCGAAGCTGCGCAGCCTGCTGCGCGAGTCGCTGGCCTCGCAGGTCGCACCGGCGACCGATGGCATGCGCATCCTCAACCTCGCCTGCGGTCGCTGCGACGAGGCGGAGACGCTCATCCAAGTCGGTTCAGAACTCAGCGGCGGCGGCCCGGTGCAGATGGTCGGCGCCGACATCCGCATCCGCGAGATCCGCCAGGCGCGCGAGACGCACGCGCACCTGCCGGCCGAGTTCCTCATCGAGGACGCCACGCAGATCGACCGCCACCAGCAGTTGGGCGACGACTTCAACCTGGTCTTCCTGCGCCACCAGAACTTCTGGCACGGCCAGGAGCTGTGGAAGAAGATCTTCGATCAGGGCATTGCGAAACTGCGGCCCGACGGCAAGCTCGTCATCACCAGCTACTTCGACGTCGAGCACAGGCTCGCCCTGCGCGCCCTCGAGGCGCTCGGCATGGAGGTCATCAGCAACCGCCGCAACAAGGCCAGCCGCGCCCTTGCCGACGCCCCCGGCAAATCCGTCGACCGCTGGGTCGCCGTGCTGCAGCGGCGGCAGGGGTGAGGGCGTTAGGCAAAATTGGTTAGGCTGGCGGGCCTTTGTTTTCTGCACAAAGCGTGGAAGGCAAAACCTGTCATCGACTGGCCCGCAGAAGACGTTCTTTGAGGCGTTTGAGACGAGGGCTCGGATGAGGTTTCTCGGTGGTTGCCGTCCTGGTGTCGGTGGCTTCAAGATGCCGAATCAGTGACAGTGCCTCAGCGGCATCGGCAGGGCTCCGCCAGTTTGATACACCTTCCAAGATGATCGCTACTTCATCCAACGAACGTTGTTGCAGCAGCGGAGCGAGTTGCTGCCATGACCATTTCAGTGAGCCCAGCGAATCTTGCAGCACCCAAGCTGACTAAGACTTGAGCAGCGGCACGCTCATCTCGAGTACCTGCTGGCTGAGTTCGTCCAGTCGCACTTCCAGTTGGGTCACAGTGCCAGGCAGGCTCCCTTTCGCCACCCACGCCAGCAGGGGTTGCAAGGCAGGGGCACTGGCGGCTTTCTCCCGATGCCGCTCCACGGTTTTTTGCATCTGCGACAGAAGGGCCGCCTGCGTTAGAAGAATTTTCCGCAGATCCTCATGTAGAACGGGATGGGTTGCGACGAGATCGCGCAGAACCGCCACGAATTCGAGACTTTCCGGACAACCGCCGAAGTTGGGCAGATGCATGCGTCGAGCTTCCTGAGCTTCCGTCAGCCAGGTTTTGATCTGGCGAGATAATGCAGGCGCAAGCAGATGATTCTGGCTTGGCAGGTACACGACCAAGGGTTGTTGGTCCTCAAGTTCGGTGGCGTACTGGCCGCTCAAATGATCCCAGCGACAGAACCAGAGATCGGGAATTCCAGCGCGGTTTCTGGGTAGGAAATTCATACGCAGATTGTGCGCGGGGATCATCAACTCGATGCCGTGAGGGCTTTTTACTCGGAAATGCACCTCGCCCTTGGCATCACTGAGTCGCATGGGGCCGTCGCTGGTGCTCACCCGAACCTTCGAGGCTAGCTTACCATCCGCCTGCACCAATTGTATCATCACAGGCTGCGTGGTTTCCAAATGCAGAAGCACGCCTGTGAAGCTGAGGCAGCCAATTGCACAGAGGAGTGCACCGGTGCTTAGCTCGGATTTGGGTCGCAGGAACCAGAGCACGGGTGCAAGCAAGGTCCCAGGCAGCATCATGAAGACAGCGTATGCGCGTCCCAAAGCCGCAAATCCCGCCTCCGGCCCGTTGCCGACGGCACTACCAAGGCCGGCCAAACAAAAGAGACCACTGAGAAGGCTGCCGACGCACAAAGGCAACCAGCCCAGCCAATACCAAGAATGCTGGCGCTTCAGGATCAGACAGAGGGTACCGCACAGGATGGGAAAGACGAGGAGAACGGACGGCATGATGGAATCTCTTGGCGGCTTTATCGCCATCATGAAGCCGAGCGGCCTCCGCAACAAGAGTATTGTGTAAGTGAATCACTGATTCTAGCAGACTCACGCCTGCCCATGAAGACCCTGTTTTATAAAGTGTCTGTCCCTTTATCACATTCCTGTTGGTAGTCGCTATCGATGGTCGACAAGCAGCGCGCGTTCCCTCATGGACGGTGAACGAGATCCCCCTCTTTCGGCCTTGTGATCGCACTGCCTTAGAGCAAGCGGCGAAACTCTTCGGGTGTCAGTCCAGCGGCCTTGGCGATGTTCCCCATGGTGATGGCATGGATGGGGTTATGGCGTGGGATGGGCAGGGGATCGGTGCCTTTGGCCATGATGGTGTGCTTGCCTTCACGAACCACACGCCAACCGAGTTTCTCCAAGACGCGAATAGCGTCCTTGTGATGAATCCCCGGCAATTTAGGCATATCTTACAGTTTGGCCTTGGCGAACGACAGGCAACCTTTTTGGTTCGAAAACCACGTGGCGTTGGCAAACTCAGACTGTAGCCAGTTCGACGGACGTGGTTTCAACTTTCACTCCTTCTTCCTGCCATTGCTGGCATTCAAGCTCTTGCTTCACTGCCAAGACCTCACGAATCGCGTCTTGAATGTTGGCCAAAGCTTCTTCACGCGTCTCCCCCTGACTCCAACAGCCTGGGATCGCTGGACAGCCCACGGCATAGCCTTCCTCCGATTGGATGAGAACGACCGGATACTTCATGATGTTACTTTAAACCCTAGCCTTGCGAGCCGCAACGGCTTGTTGCCTCAGCCCTTGCGCAGCAGCACCGCCAGCAAGGCGATGTCCGCTGGGGTGACCCCCTGGATGCGGGCAGCCTGGCCGAGGGTGGCGGGGCGGATCTGGCTGAGGCGGATCTGGGCTTCCTTCTTCAGGCCATAAACGCCGGCGTAGTCGAACTCGGCAGGGATGGCCGACTCTTCCATGCGGGCGGTGCGCTCGAGCATCATCTCCTGGCGCTGGATGTAGCCGGCGTACTTGAGGTCGTTCTCGAGCAACAGCCAGATCGAGTCCGGGAAGGCGGCACGCAGGTCGGCGGGCAGGTGGCGATGCTCGTTCTCGGTGCGACGGAACCACTTCTCCAAGCGCAGGCCATCGATCGCGGCGGTTTCGGCCAAGCGCCGCGCCTCGGCCAGTTTCTCGGCTTTCTCCTGGAGCAGGCGCGACCGGGTGGCACCGGTCAGGCCCAGTTCTGCCGCCCGCGGGGTGAGCCGCAGGTCGCAGTTGTCCTGGCGCAGCAGCAGGCGGTACTCGGCGCGCGAGGTGAAGAGTCGGTAGGGTTCGCTGACCCCCTTGGTGACCAGGTCATCGACCAGGACGCCCAGGTAGGCCTCGCTGCGACCCAGCACAAAGGGCGGTCGGCCCTGCACCTTCAGGGCGGCGTTCGCCCCAGCAAGCAGACCCTGACCGGCGGCTTCCTCGTAGCCTGAGGTGCCGTTGATCTGGCCGGCGAAGTACAGGCCGGAGACCCGCTTGGTTTCCAGGGTCGGGTACAGCTGGGTGGGAGGACAGTAATCGTACTCGACTGCGTAGCCGGGGCGCAGGATCTCGGCGTTTTCCAGGCCGGGGATCGACCGAATGAAGGCGAGTTGCACCTCGTAGGGCAGGGAGGTGGAGACGCCGTTGATGTAAAACTCGCGGGTGTGGCGACCCTCCGGCTCCAGGAAGACCTGGTGACGATCCTTCTCGGCGAAGCGCACCACCTTGTCCTCGATCGACGGACAGTAGCGTGGGCCGACCCCTTCGATACGACCGCAGTACATCGGCGACTTGTCCAAGTTGGCGCGGATGATGTCGTGAGTTTTCGGGCTGGTGTAGGTGATCCAGCAGGGCATTTGTTCCACGTGGAACGTTTTTGGCTGCCAGGAGTTGAGGGTAAACAGGGGGGAGGTACCCAAATCCGCCGGTTTACCCCCCTCCAGGCCCTCGATTTCGTCCTCGGGCACCTCGCCCGACAGGTAGCTGAAGGGCGGGGGAGGGGTGTCGCCGGGCTGGGGCTCGCACTGGGAGAAGTCGATGCTGCGACTGTTGATGCGACAGGGTGTGCCGGTTTTGAAGCGTTCGACCTCGAAACCGAGCGCACGCAGGCTGTCGGACAGGGTCGACAGGCTGTCGCCCATGCGCCCGCCGGCCTGGTTCTGCAGACCGACATGGAGCAGGCCGCGCATGAAGGTGCCCGAGGAGATGATGACGGCCTTGGCCCGGTAGATCAGGCCGAGGCTGGTGCGCACCCCGACCACGGCGTCGCCCTCGACCAGGATCTCGGCGGCGTTGCCCTGATGCAGGTCGAGGTTGGGCTGGTTTTCGAGCAGCCACTTCAGACGGAACTGGTAGGCCTTCTTGTCGCACTGGGCGCGCGGTGCCTGCACCGATGGCCCTTTGCGCGCATTGAGCAGGCGGAACTGGATGCCGGTGGCGTCGGTGTTGCGCGCCATGGCACCGCCCAAGGCATCGATCTCGCGCACGACATGACCCTTGGCCAAGCCACCGATGGCCGGGTTGCAGGACATCTGGGCAACCGTGTCCAGGTTCTGGGTGAGCATGGCGGTCGCACAACCGAGTCGCGCCGCGGCCAAGGCCGCCTCCACCCCGGCATGACCGGCCCCGCAAACGAGGACGTCATAGGCTTTCGGGTAGGTGTAGAGCGAGCTGGCCATGGCGGAAAGGATAACTTAAGCCACCGAATCGTCTCCGGCAAGGCCATGGCGAACGGAAAAGTCGACTCAGGTGCGGGGTTTTGTTCCACGTGGAACAAAGATGGGGGCAATCTGCCACTTACGACCCCACCAATGGCCTGTCAGGGTGCGCAGATCTACGCGGGGGATGCGTCTTGCGATAGAAGCT
>CAZSBO010000018.1:0-35704 GCA_964605265.1 uncultured Prosthecobacter sp. | reverse complement strand
GATCCCCGAGGCGCAAAACCTGCCCGATGGCATCGTCGGCGGACTCTATGAGCACCAGGTGATCCTCGGCGGCGGTGCCGATGGCGCCGCCACCGCCTTCAAGGCCAAGGGCCTGCCACCCGGGCTGAAGATCAACGCCACCGGTCTCATCCGCGGGGTGCCCTCCAAAGCCGGCAGCTATGACGTGGTTCTGACCGCCGCCAACAAGTTTGGCTCCGTCGACATGGAGGAGCAACTCGTCGTGCACGCGTTCCCGGACAACCTTGCCGGTGCCTACACCGGCCTGGTGGCGCGTCAGTCGGCCTTGAACCGCGGCCTTGGCGGCCGAATCGACTTCACCCTCACCGGCCTCGGTGCTGCCTCCGGCAAGCTGGTCATGGGCGATCAAACGCACGCCTTCAAAATCGCGCTCCTGCTCGATCCCACCGGTGCCGCCAGGCCCCGGCTGGAAGTGCGCCTGCCCCGCGCCGGCTCGCCGCCCCCGCAGCCGCTCACCCTGGAACTCACCTTCGACACGGACGCGCAAGCTCTGGTCGCGGATGACGAAGGCAGCACCCTCAGTCGCATCCACGCCGGCAGCGACGAGGCCGGCATCACCGGCTGGCGCCAGGTCTGGCACGCGAAGGATCGCCCCGCCAACGCTTATGCCGGCTTCTACACCTTCGCCCTGGAGCCGGATGCCACGGAAGACAGCCCGCAGGGCAACGGCTTCGGCAGCTTCCGACTCAGCACCGCCGGCCAGGCCAAGGTGGCCGGCAAGCTGGCCGATGGCGCCAGCCACACCAGCACCGGCTTCCTCAGCCCCGGGGGCCGGCTCGCGGTCTTCACTCCGCTCTACGGCAAGCCTGTGCCTGGCTCCCTGCTTGGCCTGCTGGAGATCCACAGCGGCGACGCGGCCGATGACGCCACCGACAACCCGCTCGGCGGCAGCCTCGACTGGCTGCGCCCGGATCGCCGGCCGGGCGGCGGCCTGCTCTATCCCGCCGGCTTTGGCCCGCTCGATCTCACCGTGCTCGGCGGCCACTACAGCAAACCCGCCAGTCCGCTCGGGCGTGCGCCGGGCGAGTCGGTCGCCCAACTCCGCTTCGCCGCCGGCGGCATCGAGAACTCGGAAACCCTGCCGGACATCGACCTGCATCTCGATGAGCGCCTCCGCCTGACCCTGGCCACCCCGAACCCCGGCCTCGTCAGCTTCAAGGCCGATGCCGCCAAGGCGGTCTTCAGCGGCGGCTTCAGCCTGAGCGATCCCCACTGGAGCAAGCCCGCGCCGGCGCGCTGGACCCGCAAACCCGCCTACCAGGGCATCCTCCTTCAAACGGGATCGACCTACACCGGCCACGGCTACTTCCTGCTGCCACAGCTTCCGGAAGCCGATCCGAAAACCGCGCCCGTGCTCTCCGGGCAGGTGCTGCTGGAATGAATGGCGTCATGCAGCCTCCGCCGGGTCCGCGACCATCCGCGCCTCACGCGGCTGGGTGGAAGCGCACCGGCTGGCGGTGGGCGAGACGGTGCGCACGCGCGACGGCAGCGGCGCGCGGGTGCTGGGCCTGGAGCGCCTGCCGGGGGTGCATGCGGTCTTCAACCTGGAAGTCGAGGGCCTGCACCAATACCACGTCAGCCCGCTCGGGCTGCTGGCGCATAATACTGATTGCCGTGAGGTCAACGGCGGGCCGAAGGCTGTTCAAGGGGCGAATGAGGCGGTGGAGAGTGGTGGGGATTTGGCTGCCATCCAGAAAGATGCTACAAAGCCGAAACCGACGCATGGGCATCACACAGATCCAAAGTTTATGGGAGGAGACCCAAATCAGAAGCTGACCAAGATGCCTGTGGATCAGCACCAGCAACTCCACAAGGACTTAAACGAACATCTAGTAAACCAGACTGATGCTTTTGGAAACCACATGCGTCCGCAACGGGGTAACCCGGGTGCTGCTATTAGAAGAAACTTCACCGACAATCAGCGACGTAATGCAATGGCAGACTTCTATCGAATAAATGAGGCCAAATACCCTGAGGCGGCGAAAGATTTCTTTAAAATGCATCCGAAAAGAAAAAAGAAGTGACTATGTCAAAGCCTATTGCTTTCGTTCTTGATGGACAGGATAATGACAGCTATATGCTGCGTGGTGCGGAGGGGCTTGCTCGTTGCCCTGTCTGCGATGAATTGCTTGAACGACCACAACTTGTGGATGGATTTAAGATAGTGAAGAAGCGTGATATATCTGCGACTTATGATGGCTACGCAATAGTTTCTCGACGATTTGTCGACACATGGATGCATGCCGGTGGGCTTGGGCTTGAGTTTATTCCGCTTCCCGAAGAACCTGGTTTTTTCGTAATGTGCGCATCCCGGGTGGTCGAATTCGATACTGAGCGGAGAAAAACCCTTTTTGAGAAATTCAAATCTTGTTGTGGGAGGTATCATTCAATTGCGGGTGCTACACCAGCTTTTCTTAAAGATCCCCAAACTTTATCAAATCATAGTGCTGCTAGAACAGATTTAGAGTTCGGTAGTGGAGACGAAAAACATCCAATGATAATTATCCCTATTGAACTAGGCAAGGCGTTGAAGCGGGCAAAACTCACTGGCTTGGAGCTCGGCGAAGTGCTTGCATGAGCGTTTCTATTATTGGCATTAGATATTAATAAATTAGTCAAGAACGCGCCGGAAGACGAGAGGATTATTGTATAATCATGCGTTAACACATGACAGTAATTAGTAGCTCTTAATAAGTTTGTAGATTTAGCTTTTGTAATATTACTCGTCATGAACCTCCTCCCTCCCGACCTTCCACTGGCGCGTGCCCGCGGGCAGATTCTTGAAGACCTCATGCAGGGCGATCCTCTGGCCTGGGCGATTCTGTCGGGCGTGGTCGTGACCGGGCGGGTGGCGCATTTCTGGCGGAAGCGAAACACGAAATGAGGGGAGCCCCGATGAATCAAGGCCTGAACCCATAGATCTGCCAGGTGCCGTCCACGCGGCCGGTGGCCAGGTGCGTGGCGCCGGTGAAGGCGAGGGCGGCGGTCCAGTCGGGCTGCGACTCCAGCAGCTCGTGCTCGGTCAGGTCGGCGGTGCGCCAGAGCTTCAGCGAGCGGTCGCTGGCGCTGGAGGCGAGCAGGCGGCCGTCGGCCGAGAGGGCGAGCCGGAGAATGCCGCCCTCGTGCGCGAAGCGGCTGGTGAGCAGGCGGTTGCTGCCTTCGGTCGCCGCGGTGCTGATCGACCACACCCGGATGCGGTTGTCGGCCCCGGCGGCGAACAGGGTTTTGCCGTCGGCGCTGAACACGACGCTCGTCTGTTCCTTGGTCGGCTGCGAGAGGGTGTCGAGCCGGCGACCCTCCGGAAGGCTCCAGAGCTTCACCGTGCGGTCGGCGCTGGCGCTGGCCAGCACCCGGCCATCGGCGCGGAAGCTGAGGCCGTTGACGGCGCCGTTGTGGCCGCTCAGCACGGCAAGCTCGCGGCCGGTCGCGCTGTCCCAGAGGCGGATCTTCTGGTCGTAGGCGCCGCTGGCGAGCACCTTGCCATCGGGCGACACCGCCAGCGCGTCGACGGCGTCGAGGTGGCCTTCAAAGGCGTGCTGCGGCGTGCCATCGACTGTTTTCCATGCGCGCACGACCCCGACGATGCCCGGCTCGCCGCCGGCGGCATAGACGGTTTCGCCGTCGGGCGAAAAGGCGACCGCGTTGACCTTGCCGGTGAAGCCGGTTAGACGGCGCACGACGGCGCGCGTGTCCGGGTGAATCAGTTCCACCTCGCCATGGCGACCCAGCGCCACGAGTTTCGCCGGTGGCGAAAACGCCGCCGCCTGGATCGAGCGCTTCGGCGGCACGGTCGGGGCGATCTGGGGCGTGACCACGACGCGCGGTCCCGGCTTGGCCTCGGTCGCCGGCCCCTTGGCGCCGGCGTTGATCCACGCCTTAATGAGGGCGATCTCCTCCGGCTTGAGCTTGTCGCGCTTGCCCGGCGGCATGAACTCGTTTTTGCCACCGCGGCCCGAGCGGCCTTCAAGGAACTTTACCAGCAGCGACTCCTCCGCCTTGCCCGGCACCAGCGCCGCGCCCTCCTCGCCGCCCTTCACGAGCGCGGCAAACGTGTCCAGGGCGAAGCCGCCATCGGCGTCGTCGGCACTGTGGCAGTCGATGCAGTAGGCATCCCACAGCGGCACGATCTGCTTCGCGTAATCGACGGTCTGGGCCTGGCTGGTGGCAGCAAAGGCGAGCGCGAGAAAGAGGATGAAACGAAGGAGGCTCATGAGGCGAAGAGAGAATGAGAGCGAGGTTGCGAGGGCGAAAGAAAACCAGATGCTGCGGGCATGCATCTTCCGACGCCCATCGAAACTGAGGACGACTCACGCGAAGTCAGCGATGCCGAAAAGCGTGAATTGGATGCACGGTGGAAGCGTTTCGAGCGTGATCCATCACGAGCGCTCACGATCGAGCAATTCCGAGCCTTGATCGAAGCCAAACGTGGTCGGAGTGAAGCTGGCGCGTGATCAGCGTCTTCCCGTTGCTGCACTGCTTGCTCAAGATCATGAAGGCTCATGGCTCAATGCTGGAACAAGAACTCCTTGGAGCTCATCAGCCCCCAGAACAGATCCTCAAGCGCGGCGCGGCGGTCTTCGGGTTTCGCGTCGGTCAGCAGCGGCGTGGCCTTGACCCGCTCGCGCTCGGTCGGCAGGCGTCCGAGGGTGATGAGGTAGGCTTCCTCGATGAGCTTGGCGTCGGGCTGCTTGGAGGCGAGCAGGGCGTCCAGGCGGTTGTCCTTCTGGGCGAGCTTTTGGTTGAGCGTTTCGCCGTTGGCGAGGTGCAGGGCCTGGGCCATGCTCGGTTCGTTGGTGCGCTCGCACTCGCAGGTGGCGACGCGGTCGGCGCGGCCGAAGCTTTTCAGGAAGTAGCTGGCGATGTTGCTGTCCGGCAACTGCAGGGCGCGAAACCCCATCGGGTAGGCGTCGGCGGTGCCGCGGTTGGCGTTGCGACGGTCGATCTTGAAGGTGGTCGGCGCGGCCGTGACCTGGCTGACGGTGTCGAGCAGCACCTCGGCCTTCAGCCGCCGCGGCACGCAGTGCGAGCCGTAGCGCGTGTCGGTGGCGTTCTCGGGCCGGGTCAGGCTGCTGCGCTGGTAGGTCTCGCTCTGCAGGATGGTGCGCATGAGCGACTTGAGATCGAACTTCTGCCGCACCAGATGCTCGCAGGCGGCGGCGAACAGCGGCTCGTTGCTGGCGGGATTGGTGACGCGCAGGTCGTCGACCGGTTCGACCAGGCCACTGCCGAAGAAATTCGCCCAGACGCGGTTGACGATGGCGCGCTGGAACAGGCGGTTGTCGGGCGCGGTCAACCAGTCGGCCAGCACGGCGCGGCGGTCGCGAGAATCCGTGAGCGACACCGGCTCGGGTGCATCGAGCGGCCGCGGCGGCTGCGGTTTGCCGGTGAGCGGCGCGACGAGATCGCCCTGGCTGTCGCTGAACAGCACGCGTTCCTCGGCCTGAACGCCGTTCTTGGTGCGCACGCGGGCGAACAGGTTGGCGAAGGCGTAGTATTGATCGTAGGTCCACTTTTCCATCGGATGGTTGTGGCACTTGGCACAGCCGATCGAGGTGCCGAGGAAGGCGACGCTCACCGTCTCGGCACACTTGGTGGGTTCGTCGTTGAGGATGAAGAAATTGCCGCCGCCATGCTCAAGCGTGCTGCCGGTGGCGGTGAGCAGGTCGCGCACCATCGCATCCCAGGGCGTGTTGGCGGCGACATGCCGGCGGATCCAGTGGTAGTAGGACCACATCGCCTGCGGCATGAGCTTGTCGCCATTGACGAGCAGCAGGTCGCTCCAGCGGTGCGACCAGTAATCGACGAATTCCGGCCGCTGGAGCAGCGACTCGATGAGGCGGTCGCGCTTGTCCGCGGCGGTGTCGGCGAGAAACGCCCGGGTTTCCTCCGGGGTCGGCAGCACGCCGATCGTGTCGAGGAAGGCGCGGCGCAGGAACTCGGCATCGCTGGCGCGTTCGGAGGGCGGGATGTTCAGCTCGCGCAGCTTGGCCAGCACGTGCTCATCAATGAAGTTGCGCGGGGTCAGGGCCGCGAAGGCGGCCTCGTCGCGCGGGCCGGGCTGCGGCACGGTGACGGTGGCGACGGCAAGCTGGCTCAGGTACCAGGCGCTGACGGTGCCCTCGCCGGCGCCGGTGACCTTGATCAGGCCGTCGTCATCGACCGTGGCGACGCTGGCATGGCTGGCGTTGTACTTCGCCCAGCGCGTGACATCCTCGCGGTGGCCATCGCTGAAGGTGGCGGTCACCTTCAGCGGCACCGTCTTGCCGGCCTCGGCGATGAGGTGTGGTTCCGAGATCTGGAGCGAGACGATGCGCGGATCGTCCGCCTGCGGACCGGGTGCGCCCGCGGCGATCCAGTTGACGATGGCCCGATACTCCGGCGAATCCACCTCGAAACGTTTGTCGCCCTTGTGCGGCACCGCCTTGACGGCCTTCAGCAGAAACAGGCTGCGTGCCGGATCCTCGAGCATGATCCGCCGGCCATTCGCACTGCGGGTGATGGAAAGCCAGTCGCCCTCGTCATCAAAGCCGCGCAGCGACAGCCGGAAGCCGCCCTGGCCCGCCGCCGCCCCGTGGCAGGCGCCCATGGCGCAGCCGTAGCGCGTCAGGATCGGCTGGATCGTGTTGCGGAAGGACGGGGCCTCGGCGGAGGCCGGCAAGGCCAGGCCTGCAGCGCAGAGAAGGAGGATGAAGCGCAGTTGCATGAACCGTTGAAACCTTTAAAATGCCATCATGAGTACGTTGGCCGAAATTGAGATCGCCGCCGCCGGCTTGCCGGCTGCGGAGAAACGCTTGCTTTTGAGCTGGCTCACTTTGGAGGTCGAGACAGAAGCGCCTACGGAGACGAACAAGCCGCGAGTGCCAGGGCTCGGTGCGGGCCAGTGGCAGGTGAGCGAGGATTTCGATGCGCCGCTGCCTGACGAATTCTGGCTGGGGCGCGACGCATGAACTACCTGCTCGACACCCACGACGACATTATGAGGCTGGGCAGTCTGCCTCTGCATCACCGGGATCCGTTTGATCGGATGATCCTTGCTCAGACCCTCAATGGTGGATTTCATTTGGTGGCGTGCGACTCGGAATTTGCGGCTTACGAAGTGCCTTTGCTTTGGTAAACCCAAGGCGTCTCATGAGCGGTTCAGAATCCCTCTTCACGCAAACAGCTCCTGGATGCCCTGCGTGCCGAAGTCGACGACCGGGAAGGGACGTCCCTGCGGGCCGGGCAGTTCGGTGTGCAGGTCGACGCCGAGGGCCTGGTAGATGGTGCCGACGATCTCGTTCGGGGCGACCGGTCGCTCGGTGGGATAGCCGCCGATGTCGTCGGACTTGCCGATGACCTCGCCGCCCTTGACGCCGCCGCCGGCGAAATTGACGGTCCAGCAGTTCGGCCAGTGGTCGCGGCCGCCGGCCGGATTGATCTTGGGTGTGCGACCGAACTCGGCCAGGCAGGTGACCAGGGTGTCGTCGAGCAGGCCGCGCTGGAACAGGTCCTCGATGAGGGCGGTGTAGCCCTGGTCGTACATCGGGGCGACGATGTCGCGCATGCCCTCGATGCTGGTGAAGGGCTTGCTGCCGTGGATGTCCCAGGTGATCTCGCCGAAGACGGTGATGAAGGTGTTCACCGTGACGAAGCGCACGCCGCGCTCAACGAGGCGCCGGGCCAGCAGGCAGCTCTGGCCGAAGCGGTTCAACCCGTAGCGCTCGCGCACCTTCTGCGGCTCCTTCGACAGGTCGAAGGCCTCGCGCGCCTGGGTGCTGGTCATGATGCGGTAGGCGGACTCGAAATTCGCGTCCATGAGCTTGGCCTGCTCGCTGTACTCGAAGTTGCGCACGCTGCTGTCGACCAGCTCGCGCATGAGCCGGCGGCGCTCCAGGCGCACCTCGCCGATCTCCTTGGGCGGCAGCAGGTCGGGCACCTTGAAATCCTTGACCGACGGATCGGCATTGAGCACGAAGGGATCCCAGGCCTTGCCGAGGAAGCCGGCGTCCTGGCCGTGCGGCATGTTGCCGCCGGTCGGGCCCATGCTCTCGGGCAGGATGACATGGGCGGGCAGGTCGCCGCGCCGGCCCTTGAGGAATTCCAGGGCGCTGCCGACATGCGGGGTGATGATGCCGCCGCTGAACAGGCGACCGGTCTGCATCATCTGGTGGCCGGTGTCATGCACCGCCGCCGCGGTGTGGTAGCAGGAGCGCACGAGCGAAAACTTGTCGGCGATCTTGGCGTGCAGCGGCAGGATCTCGGAGATCTCGAAGGCGTCGCTCTTCGTGCGGATCGGCTTGAACGGCCCGCGGATCTCGCTCGGCGCGTCCGGCTTCATGTCCCACAGATCCTGCTGGCTGGGCGCACCCAGGTTGAAGATCATGATGCAGGACTTGCCGTCCTTTTTGGGATCAACCCGGCCCTCGGCCCTGAGCTTGGCGAAGCCGGGCAGGGTCAGGCCGATGGCGCTGAGCGCGCCGGCCGACAGGAAGTCGCGGCGGGTGACGCCGTCACAGGTCGTGGCGGAGGCGTGGTCGGTGCAGGTGAACATGGCGGGTGGTCGAACCAGAAAGAATACGCGATTCCCGCCCGCATCTGAATGGAGGATGCCGCTTTGGCTTTGGTGGATTTCCGGTCGCCCGGCCTGTCAGCATGGCCGGTCCGGGCGCCAAAAGGCCGGCATCGCGGGGCGCTGCCGGCCGGTAATGGATGGTCGCGGACAGGGTGGATTCAGGGAATCACCTCAAAGAACACGTTTTTCGTCGTACCGCTGGCGTGGCCGTGCAGTTTGGGCGTCATGCCGTCGAGGAAGAGGATGCCGGTGAGCTTGCGCTTGAGGCCGCCGTCATCGATGACGCTGCCGGTCACCAGGCCGGTGGCCTTGTTGAGTTTGAGCATGGGTTTGCGGGCGGTGGAGGCGAAGCCAAAGGTATTGGAGGTGCTGAAGGTGAGGTTTTCCAGGATGGCAGGATCGAGTTCGCCATTGACCAGGGGCAGGCTGAGTTTGCCTGCGCCATCCGTGCCGGTGAGGAAGCCGAGGGCGCGCGTGTTGGCCGCCGGCGGTGTGTAGGTGGCGCCGGTGATGGTCAGGCTGCTGATCCAACTCAGGCCAGCCGGCATGAACAGGGCACCGGGATTTTCCGGGCGGAGATAGCGGGAAGTTGCAGATCCGTCGACACTGATGGCATTCACCTGGCCGTTTTCAGTGATGAGCAGGTTGCAGAGGAAAAAGCCCTTGTGCTTGTACAGAGAACTGAAGAGAGGCACGGTGCAACTGCTGGCATCCTTTTCACAGAGCCAGGATCCTGCGGTCATCTTGGTGCCGTCCGGCAGCACCGCTGCGGCGACCACCGTGCCTTTGGCCGCGGACGTGAAAGTCAGGGCGCCGCCTGTCCACTGGCTGGCGGCACGGCTGATCACCGCGCTGTGCTTGCCAATCATGGTGTTCGGTTGTGAGGGGCTGAATTTTTTCGGATTGTAAAGTCGACTGCCGTACGCGTCCTCGGCCGTGCCGAGGCTAAACCAACCGCCGGCTGCACCATCCAGTTGCAACGTCAGCGGCGGCAGGGGCGGGCTGCCGGGAGCGGCCTTTCGTTCAAAGGCGAGGGTGGCCAGTCCATCCTGACTGAAGACCCCCTTGAAAGGAATGGCCTTGCCGGCGATCACCAGCTTGCCGCTGAAAGCATGACCGGCGGTTTTGTTGAGTTGTATGAAGCCGTGCCTGATTGCCTCGCTGAAGGAACCCAATGGTCCGTAGTAAGCCTCCGGCACCGAACGCAGCAAGCGCAGCCGCAGCCGGGTTTGGTGCGCGCTTGCGGTAATGGAACTGCCGCTGTAGCCGTCCACCGCGATGTGATAGGTGGTTCCTTCCTCGGCATAAAAGGTGACCGATGAAGTGTTGCCGGCGATGTACAGCAGGTGTGCTGAGTTGTCGTCATTGCTGGCGACCCGGGTCAGGTCGTTGACCGCTGTGCCGGTGTAAATCCCCACCAGGGTGTCGTGAATGTAATCCGAGCCACTCCAGGTCATCGTGTCCACCGTGCAAAAACCGCTGGCCGGTGCGGTCCATTTCCACCAGGCGCTTTTTTGGCTGCCATTGTTGCCATTCGGACGATGTCCGGGCTCTCCGGCCTCGGCGGTGTAACTCAGCAGCGAGATGGCATTGGCTTGGATGTAGGTGCCGGTGATCTCTGTGGCATCGGCAAAGGTGTCGGTGCCGGCATGGGCACCAACGGGGAGGGCGAGGCCGAGCAGGGCGGCGAGGCGGAGGAGGGCGGTGGATTTCATGGGATGGGAGGGTCGCAGGGACCTCCCATCCTGCGGCCAGCGCGGGAAACCGGGTATCGGACCTTGGGCGGAGAGACCGCGGTTTTTTTCTCCGACCAAAGTCGGAGGCGGCTCAGCCGGCGCTCAACACCTCCAGCGCCATGACGGTGGCCGCGTTGCGACCCTCGACGCCCATCTTCTGGAAGCAGGTGCCAAGATGCTGCTTGGCGGTCTTCTCGCTCATCTCCAAAATCGCCGCCACCTCGGCGTTGCTCTTGCCCTGCGCCACCCAAAGCAGCACCTCAGCCTCGCGCGGGGTCAGGCCCCAGGCGCGTTGCAGCCGGTCGGGGCGACCGAAGTCCGGATTGAACCCACCGCTTCCGGCCAGGCGCTTCTGCAGGGCCTCGGCCCGCTCCAGGCGGGTTTGCACCGCCGCCAGCAGGTCATCCCGGACCACCGGCTTGGTGAGGTAGTCGTCGGCTCCGAAATTCATGCCGATGCGCAGATCCGCGGGGTCGCTCTTGGCGGTGAGAAAAAGAAACGGGGTGGCGGCGAAGCTGGCATCCTCGCGCAACGTCTGCACGACGCCATAGCCGTCGAGCTCGGGCATCATGACATCGCAGAGGATGAGGTCGGGTCGCTCACGGCGCGCCATCTCCAGGCCGGTGCGACCATTCTCCGCGGTGCAAACCTCGTAGCCTTCGAGCTGGAGCATGAGGGCGACGTTCCGGCGCATCGGCGCCTGATCTTCGATGACGAGGATTTTCTTCGGCATGACGGTGGCGGTCGGGATTCCCGGGGGGCGGGCCATCCGACCAAAGTCGGATGGCTTTACCGGCCCGCCATGGTTTAATGCAGAAAATGACCCCGCGCCAAGTCCATCTCGTCCGCAAATCCTTCGCCGAACTGGCCCGCCATGGCCACGTGGCGGGTCTGGCGTTCTATCGACGCCTCTTCGAGATCGCGCCGCAGTTGCGGCCGCTGTTCAGGACGGAGATCGAGGAGCAGTCGCGCAAGCTGCTGGACATGCTCGGCGTGCTGATCGCCCTGCTGGAGCGTCCGCACGGACTGGAACTGGAGCTGAAGGCGATGGGTGCCCGCCATGCCGGCTACGGCGTCAAGGACGCCCACTACGCCGTGGTCGGTCAGGCCCTGCTGGACATGCTGGCCGAGACTCTTGCCGGGCAGTTCACCGACGAGGTGCGCGAGGCTTGGGCGGCGCTGTATGGCGAGGTGGAAACCCACATGCAGGCCGGCGCCGCCCTGCTGCAGGGCGGGGCGCCGCAGCCAGCCTGAAGGCCGCCCTGGATCAGGCGCTGCCGCCTGCAAACAGGGGCAGCCGCACCGTGAAGGTGGTGCCGCGGCCGGGCTCGGAGTCGAGGTCGAGCGTGCCGCCGTGCAGGTCCACGCAGCGCTTGACGATGACGAGGCCCAGGCCAGTCCCGGGGATGTCGCCGACATTGCTGCAGCGGTGGAAGGCTTCGAACAGGTGCTCGCGATCCGCCGCGGGAATGCCGATGCCAGAGTCGGCCACCTCAAAGACGGCCCACGCCCCATCGCGACGCGCGCGGAACTGCACGGCACGACCGGCGGGCGAGTACTTCACCGCATTGCCCAGCAGGTTGCCGAAGATGTGGCGCAGCAGCGCGGCATCGGCCCGGGCGCCGCTCAGATCGCCCTGCGGCTGCCACTCGATCGGGCACTTTTGGCCGCCGGCCGCGAGGCACTCGACGATGAGCTTGCCGGCCAGCCCGGAGAGGTCGCAGGGCACCGTTTTGCAACCGAGTTTGCCGGCCTCGACGCGGCCCAGAACCAGCACCTGCTCCATCAGGCCGGCCATGTGGCGGGTGGCGTCATAAATGTCCCGCTGCAGTTCCTCCTGCTGCTCGCCGGGCAGGCGGTCGCCGTAATGACGCATGAGTTCGATGGCGCTCATGATGATGCCCAGCGGCGTGCGAAACTCGTGGCTGACCAGATTCACAAAACGCGACTTCAGTTCGCCGAGTTCGCGCTCCTGCTCCAGCGCACGGGCCAGGTCGGCCTGGGCTGCGTGCAATTCCCTTGTGCGGTCCGCCACGCGCTGTTCAAGGGTCTGGTTCAACGCGCGCATGGCCTCCTCCGCGCGCCGGGTCTCGGTGATGTCGTGGTGGATGACGACGACCTCCAAAATCTCGCCGGTTTCGTTCTTCAGCGGGTAGAGCAGGCCGCCAATCCAGCGCACCTCCGGCGGGTCGCCGGGGACCGAGAATGGCACCGGCGGCACCTCGACCACCGCGCCGGCGAAGGCTTTGCGGATGTGCTCCACGGCCCCCGAGGCGACCAGATCCGGCGCCTCCAGCACGTTGAAGGCAAGACCCTCGGCATCGCTCAGGCGGAACAGCCGGCGCCAGGCGTTGTTGAAGCGCTTGGTGCGGCCGTCAGGGGCAAAGATTTGCACGCTCAACGGGCTCTGTTCAAAGAGCAGTTGCCAGCGCTGCTCGCTGGCGTGCGCGGCTTCGGCGGTGGCCTTGAGTTCGCGGGCGGCGGCGCGTTGCAGCCGCTGATTGCGCAGCAGCAGCAAGACCCAGGCACCCAGCACGCCGAGTGCGAGCACGGCGCCACTGCCCAGCACGAGAAGTTGGCGCTTTCGCACGGCCGGCGCCAAGCCCATCGACCTCGCCTCTTCTGCCGCCGGCAGCCAGAGGCGGCGCGGTTCGCTGCCGGTCGCGCGGTTCACCAGGCCCTGCACGACCACTTCATCGTCCACCTTGAGCGTTGCAAAGGCCGATGCATTCCGGGTCAGGCAGATCACGGGCAAGTTCGCTCCCCCGGCCTCAAGCAGGAGCTCGAACTGCCATTCACCGGTGGCAAGCGGTGTTGGCTGAAGGCGGATCAGTCGCCCGCGCGTGCGCACCAGGTCAGAGTCATGCAGGCCGCGCACGAGGTCCGGCAGCGCGGCGTCCACGGGCTCGGGCGGTCGATGCTGACCGACCACGCGCACACAGGCATGGATCAGGTCATGCTGCGACGCCTCGGCATCGCCCGCGTGGCGCAAGGGTGTGCCGACGACTTCCACTTCATCACCGGCCTTGAGCGGCGGCAGCGGACCGGCGTCGGCGAAAATCATGCCCTCGGTGGTGCCCTCCGGTCGCGGCCAGGGCGGCTGCAAGAGCACGCGCGCCGCGGCTGAATCCTCGTCGCGCAGATAGACCGACCGACCGTTCAGCCCGGTGATGATGCCCCGGGTGCGCACGCGCTCGACGGCGGGCACGCGTTGATCCCGGATGTTGGCCAGGGAGGTGTCCGGGGCCTCGAAGGGATCGACGGCACCAGGCTTGAGGATCTCGACCAAGGCCAGGCCAGGCACCTCAAGGGGCGGGGCACCGGTACCGCGTGCCAGCAGTTGGCTCATGCCGGTGAGGCGGAGGCGCGCGCCGAACAGATCCTTGGGCAGCGCCTCCGGCGGACACTCGCGCACCCGCACGCGGATGGATCCCGTGGCATCACTGCAGGCAAGCAGCGTCTGCGCTTCGCGGGAGGTCCATGCGTGGACGACGCCCTCCAGCGTGACCCAGTGATCCATGTCTACGAAGCTTTGCAGGCTGCGGATGTCCGTCGCCTCGGGCCGGGGCACCGCGCCCTTGCCCGTCACCCGCACCTGGCTCCACCGCAGGCCGGCCTCGGTGCCGATGGCGGATCCCACGACCTCCACCTGATCGCCCGGCGCGATTTCAGGCAACGGCCCCGCATCACCATGCAGCACACCGGGACGCGGGGCACTGACACGCTGGTCCAGTTGGCAGGTCAACGCGCCATCGCTGCCCTTGAGATAGAGATGCGACCGGCCGCTGAGGGCGGCCACCTCGCCCCGCACACGCAGGCGCCGGCCGGGTTCCAGCCTGCGGCTGGCGACGTCCTTGAAGGAGACCAGCGGCGCGTCAAACACACCGGCATGACCCGGTGTGAGCACTTCGACATGCGCGAGATCCGGCACAGTCAGCGCATTCAAGGCGGTGTGATCGCCGGTGTTGACTCCCGTGAGACGGACGCGCGCGCCGATGAGATGAGGCGGGATCTGCGCCGCGTTCTCCAGATGCACCTGGGCGGTGCTCATGTCATGGGCGTCCACAAGCTGGATCGAGAGCGTGGAGCCGGCGTGTCGCCACGCCATCACATGCCCTTCCACGCGGATCCACTGGTCGTGGTTGGCAAAGCTGTTGAGCGTGGGGATGTCGATCCTGGCCGGCTCGGGAAGGGGGCCTTGGCCTTCGACGCGGATCGTCTCCGCCTGCACCCGCGTGTGGCTGAAGCTGGCGATGCGATGGAGCACGGCCCTGCCCTCGATCACCACGGCCTCACCGGGTGCGGGACCGTCGGTCTGCGGCTTGAGCAGCACGCCGATGCCGCCGGTTCCGTCGTGCAGGTAAACGGTGCTCCTGCTGGCATTCACCGCGAGCACCACGCCCCTCAGCCGCACGCGGCGCGGTGCCCTGCCCAGCGCCTCCAGTGGCGGCAGTTGCAGCACCTCGGCGGCGGATTCGAGCAAGGGCGGTGCACCGGTCTGCGCGCCCGCCGTGGTGCCGAGCAGCGCCAGCGCGACTGCAAGTCCGGCCTGAAACCACCGCCCGCAAAGGGCATGGGCGACGGTCTTCATCGTGGATCCAGGCGAGGGCATGACAACAGGAGCGAGGGCTGGCGGACGGTAGCCGAGATCGCCGCAGCGATCATGCGGGCGTCGGTGCCGCTTTCCAACCCCATTTTAACCATCCCGCAACGAAGCGTGCCGGCCAAACTCTGGAACCGGTCTCGCACGGAGGACACGAAGTTCCAAGGCATCAGAAGGGGCATGCTGCTCTGTGGGGTCCGTGTCCTCTGTGCGAAACTTCCGGGGCTGTTGGACCGCGGTTCAAGGCCAGTCTTCGCAAGCCATGGATCTTGCAAGCGCACCCGGAAGGGATCGAACCTTCGACCTACGGATTAGAAATCCGCTGCTCTATCCACTGAGCTACGGGTGCTGATGGGCAATTCATTAATCTATCGCCACGACGGGCCGGGGGCAAGCGGATGTCAGCGGCGGCCGCGCTCACGGTGCAGGCCGACGATTTGGCGCAGGGCGGCGAGCAGGCCGCCGAGCTTGCCCCAGTAGGGGCGGCGCGGGGTGAGGATGGTGACGTCGTGCTGCGGGAAATGCCGGCGCAGGCGACCGCCCGGATGCACGAGCACGCGGTTGCCGGCAAACTCCAGCAGGGGGATGTCGGCCGGGCTGTCGCTGTAGGCCCAGCAGTGGAAGCGCTGCTCGTCGCTCAGGGCCTTCACCCCGGGCAGGGCCTCGCGCATGGCGACAATTTTTGCGTCACGCTTGTTGTTGGGCCCCTCCAGCGCCGGGCGCAGCGCCACGGTGCCGCCGAGGCGGAAGCGGGTGCTGAGGCAGTGATCGAACTCGAGCACGGCGGCGATCTCGTGGGCGTAGAAGTCGGGGCTGGCGGTGTTGAGCACGAGGCGTCGCCCCTGATGCTTGTGACGGAGGATCTCGGCGCGCAGCTCGGGGTAGATCCAGGAATCGACGCAGTCGCGGGCGAAATCGCGCGCCAGCGCCTGCAGCCGGCTTTTCGGCATGCCCCACAGGTAGGAAAGGAAGGCGCGCTTGGCGGTGGCGGTGCTGACCAGACCGACCGCCCGACCGAGGGCGAAGGGCAGGAACAGCAGGTGCAGAACGATGCGCCAGGGGTGGCGGTGCAGCACGTAGTTGCAGAACAGGGTCTGCGTGTCGAACGGCAGCAGCGTGTGGTCGAGGTCGAAGAAGGCGTAGCGCATCCTCCCGCAGCACACTGCCGGATGCGCCGGCGGTCAAGGGCGGGCTCGAGGCAAGCGCGCCGCGGTCTTTCCTTGTTCCGGGCAGGGCGAGGTCCCGGCCAAGCCGGGTCCGCAGATTTCGGAGATTGTGCAGATGGAAACTTTTGGGGTCCGCAGATTTCGCAGATGACGCAGAAGGAGAACCGCCGCTGCGCGCAGATGGGTGGCCGCGGAAAGCAAGGAAGTTCCAGAAGGGCACACCGCAGAGGTCTGAAAGGTGCCAGACTCTCTCTCCCTGCGTCCCAACCGATCTGCGGTTCAACAGGGCTTGGGGTTGGGGGGATGAGGCGTGTGAGCGTTCGGAATCACGGTTGGGTGCAGCGGCGCGGGTGGGAGAGAGCGTCGCTGAAGCACCGCACTCCAACGCTGGCGCGCGATTCCTGAGTGAGGCCGTGGACGGCCTCATGGCTCCAGCTTGCACACCCCTAGGGGGCAGCTCAACCGCGCTTCTTACGTGGTTGGCCGCTGCGTTCGACCGGCTTTTGCGACTGGCGCGAGCCCATGACGCGGTGGGTGGTTTTGCGGATTTCCTCGCGACCGGGGCTGCCGTGGGTGCCGCGCGCGCCGGGATCTTCCTCGACGTGAAAGGCTTCGGTCAGCGGCTGATCGGGCACGGGCAGCACGGCGATCACTCCAGAAGCGGCGCCGGTTTTCTTTTTGGGTGAGGTCGACTTCTTCATAACAAATTCTTTGTACCACATCCGCTGTGGGTTTCTTCGCGCCGGTTGCCATTTCCCGTGCGCCGCTTGCGCTACCGTGTTGGTCCGCTGCGGGCGTCCGCCAGCAGGCGCACGACCTCGGCATCGGGCGTTTGCGGGAAATCCTCGTACCCCTGGCCGACGGCGCGAAAGTCCTGGGGGGTGAGCAGGGCCACCCAGTCGTCCACCAGCGGGGCCAGCTCAGCCTGCGCTTCGGGCGAGGCCACCGGCACGGCGGCGATCAGGCGGGCCGGCTTGAGCTGGCGCAGGGCCCGCAGGGCGGCGCGCAGGGTGGCTCCTGTGGCGACCCCGTCATCGACCACGACCACCGTTCGGCCCGCGATGGCGAGCGGCGGCGCCGATCCGCGGAAGGCGGTTTCGCGTCGCTCCAGTTCGAGCGTTTCACGCGCCGCCACCGCCTCGATCACCTCTGGTGGAATGTCGCGGGCGACGCGGTCATTGAGCACTCGCACGCCGCCGCTGGCGAGGGCGCCCATGGCGAGTTCCTCCCAGCCCGGCACGCCCAGCTTACGCACGACGATCACATCGAGCGGCGCGTGCAGCGTTTGGGCGACCTCGAAAGCCACCGGCACGCCGCCGCGCGGCAGACCGAGGACGAGGATGTCACTGCCCTGTGGCAGTCGAGTCGCCAAGGCCCGGCCCAGCTGGCGACCGGCCTCGGTGCGATCGCGAAAAGGCCTCATGGCTGCAGGTGCGAGGCAAACCAAACGGCGCTCCAGCGGGCGACCTGATCGAGCGTGCCGGGTTCTTCAAAGAGGTGCGTGGCGTGGGGCACGATGCTCAACTGTCGCGCGCCGTGCAGCCGGTTGAAGGCCGCCTCGTTGAGGGCGAGCACGCTCATGTCACAGGCCCCCACAATCAGCTGCACGGGGCAGGTGACCTTCGGCAGAACCTCGGGAACCAGGTCAGGTCGCCCCCCGCGCGCAACCAGGGCGGCGACGGCCGGGCCGAGTTCGGCAGCGGCCGCCAACGCCACCGCGGCCCCCGTGCTGGCACCAAAGAGACCGATCGACAAAGCGGCCGTGATCGACTGTTCGCGCATCCAGCGCACCACGGCCACCAGGCGGCGAGTGAGCAAGGCGAGATCCTCATCGGCCACCTCGGCGCGCTCCGCATCGGTCTGCAGATCCAGCAGCAGGGTGCCGAGTCCGGCCTCGCGCAGCTTGCCTGCGACGAAGCGGTTGCGTGGGCTGTGACGGTCGCTGCCGCTGCCATGGGCGAAGATCACCAGGCCGCGGGCCTGAGCCGGCAGTTCCAGATCGGCCGCGAGCAAGGTGCCATCGGCAGGGATCGTAAGAGAAACAGGTTTCATGGCTTGGGCAGATGGCGCTCCTGCGAACACGGACGCTCCAAGATGCGGCATCCAAGTTCAACCAGCGCGGCGCCGGTTGGTTTCCTCGGGGCGATTCTTGCGATGGGCGAGTCCGCACGGCGCAGGCTTGAACACTCGCATCCCCCGCAGCGCAGGCTTGCCGCGCGCCGTGGATGCCGCCATGGATGTCGCATGCGCCGACTCGACCAAATGCTTTCCTCCTTCGGCCTCTGCCCGCGCCGACAGGCGGCCGAGTGGGTGGCGGACGGCCGCGTCTGCATCGACGGCGTGCCAGCCAAGCGCGCCGATCAGAAGGCGGACCCGCATGCGGTCACGGTCGATGGCGAGCCTCTCGAAGCCCCCGACGGCCTGATCGCCCTGCTGCACAAACCGGTCGGCTACGTCTGCACCCATGCCGATGGCGAAGGCCCCACCCTTTATCAGCTGCTGCCCGCGCGCTGGCTGGCGCGTCAACCGCCGGTGACCAGCGCTGGCCGGCTCGACAAGGACACCAGCGGCCTGCTGCTCGTCACGGACCGTGGCGATCTCGTGCATGCCCACACCTCGCCGAAGTCGCATTTGGAAAAGGTCTATGAGGTCGGCGTCGACCGCGATCTCGATCCGGCCCTGGTCGGGGTCTTTGCCGCCGGCACCCTCATGCTGCGCGGTGAAAGCACGCCATGCCGGCCGGCGCGACTCGTGCTCACCGGGCCACGCACCGCCGAGCTGACGCTCACCGAGGGGCGCTACCATCAGGTGCGACGCATGTTCGCCAGCCAGGGCTGGCATGTCGAAACCCTGCACCGCAGCCGCATCGGCGAGTACACGCTCGACGGTCTCGCGGCCGGCGAGTGGCGGCTGCTCTGAGGTTTGGCCGACGTTTCTAGCGCGCGCTCTTTTCCGCCAGCGCCTGTTCGAGCACGCTCAGGGTCTCGCGCACGTTGTGCTCGAGTTCGAGCGGGAACGGGCAGCTCACCGGCCGCGCCTCGGGTCGCCCGCGCCAGTGCCGCACCGCCGCCTCCAGCGCATCGGTGTCGGCCGGCTCGGCGAGCACGTGGCCGTTGACGCCCTCGACCACCCATTCGGCAGCGCCGTTGAAGCGGCTGGTCAGCACTGGCAACCCGGCGGCGAGCGCCTCCAGTACGACGTTGGAACCCGGCTCGTAGATCGGCAGGAAGGTGAACAGATCGGCGGCGGCGTAGGCGTCCTCGACCCGTGCCATCGGACCGGCCAGGACGACGTTCGACGGCTTGCGCAGCAGTCGGCCCTTGCCGACGACGACGAGGCGCAGGCGCGGCTCGCGCTGTTCGAGGCGGGCCATCAGGCGCAGCAAAAAGCCCAGGCCCTTGCGCTCCCAGCCGGAGCCGACAAAGAGCAGGACAAAATCGTCCGGCCGCAGGCCCAGCGCCTGCCGCGCCGCCTCGCGGTTGCCTTGGCGAAAGCGGTCGGCATGGATGCCGTTGCGGACCAGGTGCAGGCGCTCGGCGGGGAAGGCAAAGTGCGCCAGGATTTCGTCGCGCACCATCGACGAGTTGGCGATGACATGGCGGGTGACCGCGGGATCGAAGGTGCGCTTTTCCAGGGCCAGCATCTGCCGGTGGAAGGCGCCGCGCCCCACCCACCAGCGCCGCCACCAGGGCGCGTAGCGACGTCGCTGATCGAGCCAGACCGCATGCACGCCGTCGCCGGCCCGGTACACGTCCTGCGAAAAGGTGCGCTCGAGGCTGAACACCAGGTCGTGGCCGCCGGTCGAGACTTGCGTGGCGACGGCTTCCGCGAAGCGCCGGTTGCGCGTGGCGCGCGGCGCGTTCACCGGCACGCGGTGCAGGGTGACGCCCTGCGGCGTGCCCTTCCAGGCCTCGGCATAGAGGTGGGTGTCATGGCCGGCTTCGGCGAGCGCGGCGATCAACCGCTGCAGGTAGAGCTCGGCGCCCCCGGTGGCCGCGAAATGCCGGCGGATGAGGGCGAGATTCATGGATGGGACACGACGGGTGGAGACGGACCTGCGCCCTTCAGGTGATGAGCCTGACGCGCAGCGGGGTTATGCACGGGGTGGCAACGCTGGTTTAGACCGCTTCCGCTGCGATTGCAACGAGTGACGGCCGGTGCGCAAAAAACACCCGCGCGCTCTCGGCGACGCCATAGGCACTCTCCTGCTGCGACAGGTCGTCGGTCTGGATGCGCAGGTCGGCCAGCTCACGGTACAGCGGACCGCGCTCCTCGAGCAGGCGGCGCAGCTTCTGCTCGGGCGGTTCGCCATCGCGCAGCAGCGGTCGGTCGTTGTTGGCAGCGGTGCGCCGCGCCAGCAGGGCGGGATCGGCCTCCAGCCAGGTGAGGAAGCCCAGGTGACGCAGCAGCGGCCGGTTGCGCGCCTGGGTGACGATGCCGCCGCCGGTGGCGATGACGCAGTGGCGACGCCCAAGCAGGCGGCGCAGCACGGCCGATTCGCGGGCGCGGAACCCGGCCTCGCCCTCGCGCGCAAAGATCTCGGGGATCGAGCAGCCGGCGGCCTCGATGAGCAGGTGATCGGTGTCGACAAACTGGAAGCCGAGCATGTGGGCGACGATGCGCCCGACGCTCGATTTGCCGCAACCCATCAGGCCAATCAGCACGATGTTCGGCGCGCGCGGCAGGCTCTCCGGCTCGGCCTGGTGGACCTCGCCGAGGATCGAGCTGGCGAGGTCGGGATCGTCCTGCAGGGCACGGAAGTAATCGGGATAACGCGGTTGCCAGCCGCTGGCGCGCAGGCGGGCGTTGCTGACGCGTTTGTGGGTCCAGCCGCGCTTGCGGCCAGGGTCGGGCGCGCGGTCACCCGGGCGCGGCAGGCTGAACAGGAAGGCCAGCCGCTCCAGGCACTCGCGCTGCAGCAGCGGTGCGTCGTCGACGATGTTGAACAACCCCGCCAGACCCGGCTGCAGGGCGAGATGAACGAGCGCCGAGGCGGCGTCCTCACGGTGGATCTGGTTCAGGCAGCGGCCGTCGGGCGCGCCGGCGGCGGTCTCCACCCCGGACTTGCCTTCAAGCAGGTTCTTGAGCACGAACGAACGCCCGGGGCCGTAGATGCCGGCGACACGCGCGGCGATGCCGCCGGCCGCCAGCGCCAGTTCCTCGGCCGCGCGAAGCAGGCGACCCGTGTCGCGCGGCGGTTCGGCCGGACTGGCTTCATTGACGATGCCGCCGTCGGTCTGCGGATAGACGCTGGTGCTGCTGGTGAACACCGCGCGCGCGCCGGGAAAGGCGGCGATCAGGTGGCGCAAACCGTCGACGTACACCGCCTGGTACGCCTCGGCACCGCCGCGCCCGGAGCTGGCGCAGTGCAGGAAGGCGTCGACCGGTCCAACGGCCTCGGAGAGCGCCCGCACCTGTGCGGCCTGGCTGATGTCGCAGGCAAGCACGCGCCAGGGTTTGGCGGCGGCAAGACGTTCCGCCGAGGCGATGGAATGGGTGACGCCGGTGACGTGGTGGCCGGCCTCATGGAGAAGGTCGGCGGCGCGTTCGCCGACGAAGCCGCAGCCGATGACAAGGACCTTCATGGGCGGCGGGTTTGGTAGTGAGCGACCAATCCGTCGACCACGCCGCGGACATAGTCCTCGAGCGCGCTCGACTGCAGGCGGCCGTCGATGAGGGTGCGACCCACCCAATGCCCCTTGAGCAGGCGGCGGTAGGTGGCCTCATGGTTCATGACAAAGGGTTCCAGGTACACGACCGGGCATTGGTACAGCCGGTTGGCGAGCAGGTTCCGTGCATAGACGTAGGGGTTGTCGCCGACCCGGCGCGCATTCGGGGTCTTGTAGACGTAGGCCGGCAGGCCGGTGCGACGGGCGAGGCCGCCGGCGACCGCTTGCGCGAGCGGGATCTCCTCCTCGTGGATGCGCTGGAAGAGGCGGGAAAACATCTCGTGGCGGACATCGGCCTGCTCGAGCTCGACCGGCGCGTAGCAGCCGTTGACGAGCACATGCAGGTGGTTCTCCGGCGAAAACTGCGGCGCCTCCGCCGCACCCCAGGCCTCGGCATTGAGGTGCAGGCAGAGCACCAGATCGGGACGCACCTGGCCGTTCACTTTGTCGGCGCGCGCGTGGATCTCGCTGACCCGGTAAAACAGCTTTTCCGCCTGCCACTGCACGGTCTGCGCCTTGGCACTGCCGTCCAGGCCTTCGTAGCTGGCGACCGGTTGGGCGATGCCGGCCTGCTGGAGCAGCTCGGTCGCCTCGCGGCGCAGGGCATCGGGTCGCAGCTCGGTGACCGGCTCGTTGCGCTCGCGCACCAAGGTCACCTCAGCGCCGAGGGCGGTCAGTCGCTCGGCCAGCACGCGGGCCGCCGTCAGGCTGAGGTCGCCCTCCTGGATGGCTTCGCCGGGCTGGAAACTCAGGTAGCGCTCCTCCATCCGTGCCCAGGCCCCGCCGATGTGGCCGGGATCGAGGGCGATGCGCAGGTCGCTCAACACCGGCCGGTCCTGGAGCGGCGGCAGTTCGCCGACCCGTCGCCAGGCGCGCGGCGGCGACGGCTGGGCGGGGCGGGCGGGATCGCGGAAGGCGATGCGCAGCACGGGATCGGTCGGCCGGCCCGTGGGGATCTCGACCGCCTCCGGCAGAATGCGCAGCGGTGCCGGCAGCCCGCCTTCGGCCGAGTACAGCCCGTGCCAGGCCGTGTCGAACTCCTCGCGGGTGAAAACCAGCTGGTAGGCCTGCAGCGCCTGCCAGTCGGGTTTTTGGCCGAGCGGGCTGAGCTTGGCCAGTCGCTGGATCTGTTCCGCGGGCTCCGGACCCGGGGGCGCCGCGGTCTGCGCGTGCAGGCCCGTCAGGGCGCCGCAGGCGCCGGCCAGCAGCCGGAGCGTGAGTGGGAAAAGCCGATGCATGCGCCATCCTAGACTTGATGCGCGCATCCATCACCTACTAAGTGCGACCATGACCGAAGCCGCCGCCGCAACCCCCGACCTCCTCCGCCTCCTCTTCCTGGGCGACGTTGTCGGCGACCCCGGCCGGCGCGCAGTCGCCGCCCTGCTGCCCGACTGGAAGCAGGAGCTGCAGGCCGACTTCGTCATCATCAACGGCGAGAACGCCGCCGGCGGTCGAGGCATCACGCCGAAGATCGCCATCGGCCTCATGCGCGCCGGCGCAGCCGTCATCACCACCGGCGACCACATCTGGGACCAGAAGGAGATCCTGCCCTTCCTCGCCGAGGAACCGCGCCTGCTGCGCCCGCTCAATTACCCGCCCGGCGCGCCCGGCCAGGGCAGCATTGTGCTGGAGACGAAAAAGGGCAAAATCGGCGTCATCAATCTCCAGGGCCGCACCTTCATGCGCGACCAGCTGGAAAATCCCTTCACGGTCGCCAGCGAATGTGTCGAACGCCTGCGCCAGGAGACCCCCATCCTCTTCGTCGATTTCCACGCCGAGGCCACCAGCGAAAAGGTCGCCATGGGCTGGCACCTCGACGGCAAGGTCTCGGCCGTCGTCGGCACCCACACCCACGTGCCGACCGCCGATGAACGCATCCTGCCGCAGGGCACGGCGTTTCAGAGCGACGCCGGCATGTGCGGTCCGCTCGATTCCATCATCGGCAGCCAGATCGAGCCGGTGCTCGAACGCTTCCACACCCAGCTGCCCGCCCGCTTCGGCGTGGGCCGCGGCGTGGTCCGCCTCAATGGCGTGCTCGTCACGATCGATCCCGCCAGCGGCCGCGCCCTGCTCATCGAGCGGGTGCGGCGCGACTGGCACAGTCCGGCCTGATCAGGGATCGGTCAGGTTCGGCGCCCACTGCGGGCCCTCCTTCTTCAGCGGCGGCGTCACGCCATCGGCCGGGAAGGTGCCCTTGGCCGCGGCGCGCAGTTGTTCGCTCAGCTCGGCCACCGTCGCCGCCTGCGCCGGATCGCCGGCCAGATTCTTCAGCTCGCCGGGATCGGCGTCGTGATCGTACAATTCGCGGCCCTGCCGGCCCTCGTCCCACTCGGTGTAGCGCCAGCGTGGCGTGCGCAGGCTGTAGCCGAAGAAGCGCTTGCCCTCGGAACCGTTGTCGCGACTCACCGTCGCACGGTTCGGTCCGCCGCCGCGCGTGACCTGGGTGATCGCCCATCCGCGGCCCTTCGCCTGCGGATTCTTCAGAATCGGCACCAGGCTCTGGCCCTGCAGGTTGGCCGGCGCCTTCACCCCGCAGAGTTCGGCCAGGGTCGGGTACAGGTCCAGGTGGCTCACCGGGGTCTTGGCGACCCCGCCCGCCTGCGTCGTGCCCGGTGCGACGACGAGCAGCGGCACGCGCGCGCTGCCTTCAAACAGGCTCATCTTCTGCCACAGCCCGTGCTCGCCCATGTGGTAGCCGTGGTCGCTGGTGAAGACGATGACCGTCTTCTCCGCGAGGCCGTGGCGGTCGAGCGCGTCGATCACCCGGCCGACCTGGGCATCCATGAAACTGATGCTGGCATAGTAGGCCTGCAGGCACTGGCGGCGCAGGTCGTCGGTGAGCTTGTCCTGCTCCTTCTTGTAGCTGCCCAGGGCCGCCGACGGCACCTCGGGCGGATTTTGCCCGATCGGCGGATGCACCGGCATCTGGCCCTGCGGATACCATTCATAGTAGGGCGTCTGCGGCGCCACGTAGGGGGTGTGCGGACGGAAGAAGCCGACCGCCAGAAAGAAGGGCCGCTCCGGCTGGCGCGCGCAGCGCTCGAGCACCCATTCGGCGTCGGCGGCGATCTTGCCATCGGTGTGATGGGCGTCGCTCTTTGGCGAGGCGTACCAGCTCAGCGTGCCGCCGAACTGGCCGGGCGTCAGGGTGAAAATCTCGTCCTCTTCCTCGAGGCGATCCACCCCAGCCGGATTGAGTTCCAGCTCCCAGGAACCCGGATCGTCGTGGCCATCGGTACCGATCGATTTCGGCACGTTGTAATGGTAAAGCTTGCCGATCCGGCCGGCGAAGTAGCCCTGCTGGCGGAAGGCCTGCGGCAGGCTGCGGTGAGAAGGGATCGTCTGGCGGAAGATCTGGGCGTTGGTCAGGATGCCATTGCTGTTCGGGTGCAGGCCGGTCAGCATCGAATTGCGGCTCGGACCGCAGAGCGGGAAGGTGCAGTAGGCACGGTCAAAGCGCACTCCGCGCGCCGCCAGCTTGTCGAGGTTCGGCGTCTTCGCCCGCGGATCGCCATAGCAGCCGAGGTAGTTGTTGAGGTCGTCAGAGATGATGAAGAGCACGTTCTTGCGCTCCTGGGCGGACAGGAACGAGGCGGGCAGCAAAAGGGCGAGGCAGAGCAGGGCGCGCATGACGGATTCGGGTTGGCCCCTTGAAACGCCTCCGGCGCCCGCGCCTTTCCGCGGATGCAGCAATGCCGTGGACGATGGGGCGGGGGAGTTGGAGGATGAGAGGAACCTGGAACTCGCTCCGCCACGCGGCGCGTTTCAGCGTTCTTCGATCCAGCCGGGGGCCGGGTAGCTGCCGAGCACCTTGACGCCGGCGCCGAGGTCGGTCAGGGCGGCGAGCACCTCGCGCAGGCCGGGTTCCTCGTGGTGACCGCTGATCTCCAGGAAAAAGCTGGCGTGGCCAGCTGCACCCGGCCGGTTCTCGATCTGGCGGACGTTGACATTGCGCTGGGCGAAGACCTGCAGGACCTCGAGCAGGGCGCCGACCCGGTCCGGGGCCTGCACCAGCAGCATGGTGTTGTCGTGGCCGGTCGGCGCACCGCTGCGGCGGCCGAGGATGATGAAGCGGGCGCGCGAGGCGTGTTCGCCGGGCGAGGTGGCGAGCACGCGCAGCCCGTGCAACTCGGCGCCAAGCGGCGTGCCGAGCGCGGCGGCGCCGGGTTCGGTCTCGGCATGCGCGGCGGCCAGGCTGGCGGAGGCGGATTCGGCGAGACGGGCGTTGGGGAAGCAGCGCGCCAGCCAGGGGCGGCACTGGGCGAGCACCTGCGGGTGCCCGTGAATGACGGTCACCTGCGCCGCTTCGGCCTTGGCCATGACGACGGTTTCCACCTTCCACAAGATCTCCGCGTAGATCTGCAGGGGCGAATCGACCAGGCGGTCGAGCGTGTGATGCACGGCACCCTCGGTGGAATGCTCGATCGGCAGCACACCGTAGTCGGCCTCCTGGGCGGCGACGCGGGCGAAGACGCCCTCGGTGCTGGCTTCGGCGACGTAGGCGACGCTGTTGCCGAACTTGTTGATGGCGACCTGGTGGGTCCAGGAGCCGGCCGGGCCGAGGTAGGCAATCTTGAGGCTGTTTTCCAGGGCCAGCGCCGCGCTCATGATCTCGCGAAAGATGGCGCGGATGGCCTTCTCGGTGAGCTTGCCGTTCTGCGCCGCGTTCAGTTCGCAGAGCTTGCGCAGCAGCTTCTCCTCGCGCCCGGGCACGTAGATGTCGAGGCCGTCCTTCTTCTTGATCTCGCCAATCGCATGCACGAGTTCGGCGCGCTCGTTGAGCAGCCGGATCAGCTGCTGGTCGATCGCGTCAATCTGCTGGCGTGCGTCTTCGAGGTTCATGCGACACGCGGGTGGCGGGCTCAGTCGCCGACTTCCTCCGCAGCAGGTTGATCGGCCTCGGCGGTTTCGCCGACCGGTGCCAGCGACAGCTGGGTTTCCTCCGGCGCGGCGGCCGCGGGCTGCTCGTCCTCGGGCGTTGGCAGCTTGATGCGGCGCAGCTCGGCGGCGTTCGGCAGCTCGTCGAGGGTGCGCACGCCGAAGTGATCGAGGAAGGCGTCGGTCGTGCCGTAGAGCAGGGGACGGCCGGGCAGGTCGGCACGGCCAAGGATTTTCACCAGGCCGCGATCGACGAGCTGCTGGACCATGGCGTCGACGCTGACGCCGCGCACGGCCTCGATGCCGGCCTTGGTGATCGGCTGGCGGTAGGCGACAATGGCGAGGGTTTCCAGGGCCGGCTGGCTCAGGCGCTGGACTTTCTTGCCCGGGTAGAGCGCGCGGCACCACTCGGCGTAGTCCATCTTCGCGCACAGGCGCCAGCCGTGGCTGCGCTCGACGATGGTGAAGGCGCGGCCGTCCTTGTCGTAATGGGCGGCCAGCTGGTCGAGCGCGCTGCGGATGCCAGCCTCATCGACCGTCAGCAGGGGGCCCAGCCAGTCCGGTGCCGCCTCGTCGCCGGCGGCCTGGACGATGTCCTTGGCGGTCTCCTTCACCGCCGCAGCGATCCGCTCCAGGGGCAAGGGCTCCTGGGTGGCGAAGAGCAGACTTTCGACGATGGCGGTGAGTTCCATGATGGGCGAAGTACCCAAGCGAGGCACGGAGGCGAGTCAAGGCCGGGGGTGGATGGGCTGCAGGTGTCCGCGCTCCGTCAGAGCCTTCGCCGCCGCAGGCGAGTTTGCCCTCCTTGCGGCTCAAAGCAGAAGCTGCAGTCGTGCCGGGCGGTGTCGTTGCGGGCGAGCAGGTCGGACTGGAAATCGCGCAGGGACTGCAGCCGCGGCGTCACCGGCCAGTCGAGCCAGTGGCGGGCGGCCTTGAAGTCGCCGAGCTGACGGCAGACCTCGACCTTGAGCAGGGTGCCGCCATCGGCGGTTTCCGGCAGCAGCGGCAGCAGCTCGCGCAGGTTGTCGATCCAAACGCGTGCTGGACGTTCTGGCTCCGGCCTTTTCGCCCATTTCCACCACAGCTTGAGACGCAGGGTCAGCCAAGTGGTGGGGTCTTCTGCCAGGCCTTCGTCGATGGCGCGCTGAATGTCCTCCAGATGGGGCCGCCGCGCATGCGGGGCTTGTCGCCAGAGCTCGCCCAG
Organism: uncultured Prosthecobacter sp.; assembly: GCA_964605265.1. Classification (GTDB taxonomy): domain Bacteria; phylum Verrucomicrobiota; class Verrucomicrobiia; order Verrucomicrobiales; family Verrucomicrobiaceae; genus Prosthecobacter. The sequence goes on along the minus strand of CAZSBO010000018.1, from coordinate 7,858 downwards.
ATCGATGGCTGGGGTCCGACCGAGGATGGCGTGGAGTTGCCGTTTCAGCCAGCTGCGCCGGGGCGGACCGCAGACCGGACCTGCAAACAGGGTGCGTGCCTGGTGCACCCAGAACAGCCTGTTGCTCTCCGGGTGTCGCACCAGGCGATGCGGTGCTTTCACGAGAAAGCCACCCGGGCTGCCGTCGGTGTAGCGGGTTTCGCGGGTTGCGCCCCAAAGTCCACGCAGGTCCAGTCCGTTGCCGGCGTTGACACGAAGGTGGCTGCCGTCGGGCAGCTCGAGAAGAGACATCATTTCGATGGGCATGAGAGCGGGGACCGGCTCGGTTGCGGGATGGCAGGTTCAGGTCTCGGGTTTGTCCTGTTCCTGCTGGGCGATTTCGTTCAGCGACAGGGCGTCATCGACGCAGGCCTGGGCATCCATCATGCCGCTGCTTTTCATGCGCATGGCGCGGACCTTGCGCCCCATGGCGGAGCCCGTGGACTTCACACCGCCGAGGCTGAAGCAGACCTTGCCGCTGAGGTGGGTGTCCATCTGCATCGCGGCCGCGGTGGCAATGGCATCCTGGTTGGCAGCGAGGAAAAGAAATTCCCAGCCGCGGGCTTCGCGGTGCTCGCGAATGAGGTCGCCGATCTGCCGGTGGGTGAATTCGCGCGAGGCATTCTCTTGGCCATCGGTGAAGATGGCGAAGATCACTTTGCCGGGCTGTTCGGTCTCGCTCAGGGCGGCCAGCCGCTGGTTGAAGTCCAGGATCGTGCGGCCGATGGCATCGAGCAGGGCGGTGGAGCCGCGCGGCTGATAGGTGGCGGCGGTCAGTGGTGACACGTCCTGCAGCGGCCGGGCGCCGGCATGGATTTCATAGGCATCGTCGAACTGCACCAGCGTCAGGCGGGCATCGCCCGGCACCTCCAGCTGGACCCGGAGAAAGTCGTTGAAGGCGGTGACCGCGGCTTCCCGCATGGGTTCCATGGAGCCAGAGCGGTCGAGCAGGTAGGCGATTTCAGTGAGGTGAGCATTCATGCGTCCCCAGCCTGCCATGGGGGGTGGGACATTTGTGGGTGGAGGGGTGCGGATTTCTGGATTATTTTTAAGAGTATGTCCAAAAGAACAGCAGTCAGGACCTTGGGCCACGTGGCGCGTGCCGGGGTGAGTCGGCCGGCGATGTGGCGGGTTTTCGAGATCCACCGCCTGGTGCGGTCGGGCCGCTTCCCCAACTGCTCGACCCTGGCCCAGGAGATCGAGGTGACGGCGAAGACGATCCAGCGCGACATCAGCTTCATGCGCGACCAGTTGGGCATGCCGCTGGAGTACGATGCGATCCGCCACGGTTACCATTACACCCAGGAGGTGAGCGAGTTCCCGCTGCTGCAGTTGTCGCGCAACGACCTGGTTGCCCTGTTCCTGGCCCGGCATGCGCTCGACCCGCTGCGCGGCACGCGACTGGAGCGCATGCTGCGCGAGAGCTTCAGCAAGATCGCCGGGGCCTGTCCGGGCGAGGTATCGATCGCCTGGCACGAGCTTGACGAGGCGTTTTCGGTGAAGGCCGCCGGCGTGCTGCCGGCCGATGCGCTGCTGTTTGGCGATCTGCTCGATGCCGTGCGCGCGCGCCGCGAGGTGCGGTTCGACTACCACAAGCTGACGGCTTCGGCACCGGAGCGCCGCACCGTGCGGCCGCATCATCTGGGGCAGATTGAAAACGGCTGGTACTTGGTCGCCCACGACCCGGCGCGGCGGGCGATGCGCACCTTTGCCCTGCAGCGCATCGCCAATCTCGAACTGACCAAGACACGTTTCGAACGCGACCCGGAGTTCAATGCACGCAACTACCTGGGCGGCGGGTTCGGCGTGTGGAGTTATCCGGGCGAACCTCAGGGGCGCTATCGCGTGGTGCTGCGGTTTAAAGACTATGCCGCGCGTGTGGTGGCCGAACGCTTTTGGCATCCCAGCCAGATCATTCAATCGCTCAAACCCGACGGCAGCCGCATCGAGTTCCGTGCCGAGCTCGCCGGCTTGGAAGAGATCACCCGCTGGGTGCTGAGCTGGGGCAGCAAGGTCAGCGTGCTCGGCCCCCCGGAACTGCAGGAGCGCTTGCGTCGCGAGGTCGAGGCGATGCGCGCGGGCCTGGGCTGAGGGCAGGTTTCAGGTTGATGGGAGGGCTGCCCGCGGGCTAAGTTCCGGCATGCCGCGCCTGCTTCTCGCCACCACGAATGCCCACAAGACTGCCGAAGTCGCCGCCATGCTCGGCGAGACCTGGCAGGTCGAGGACCTGCGCGCGCACCCAGGGCTGACGCCGGCCGAGGAGACCGGCCTGACCTTTGAGGAAAATGCGGTGCTCAAAGCGCTCGGCGCCGCCCTGCCCGGCCTGCTGGTGCTCGCCGACGACTCCGGTCTCGAGGTCGATGCCCTCGGCGGCGCGCCCGGGGTGTGGTCGGCCCGCTATGCCGGTCTCGGCGCCGATGACGCCGCCAACCGCGCCCGCCTGAAGGAGGAACTGCGCTTGATCGCCGAGGCGCCGGGGCAGGCCTTTTCGGCGCGCTTCCGCTGCTGCTTGGCCCTTGTGCGCGACGGCCAGGTCCTGCACGTCAGCCATGGCGCGGTCGAGGGCTGCATCCTGCCGGAGGAACAGGGCGGGGGCGGCTTTGGCTACGATGCCCTGTTCGTGCCCGAGGGCTACGCGGACAGCTTCGGCGTGCTGCCGCCGGAGGTGAAAAACCAGCTCAGCCACCGCGCTCGCGCGCTGGAGGCGATGCGCGCCTGGCTGCAGGCGCACGCGGTCGAGTGACTCACTTCACCTCCCAGCCGACCGGCTGCGTCCAGGCCTGCTGCTTCTCACCGGGCGTGATCGGGTTGGTCATGACCTCGTCCGACCGAATGACGGCGCGCACATAAAGTTCGTCGCCAGTCAGCGTGTAGGTGGGCTCCAGGCTGGTGCTGCTGGCCAGCACCTCGCCGACCTGCTCGCTGTGCTGGAAACGCACCGGATGATGGTCGCCCTCGGGCGTCGGCACCTCCTTCACGGCGCGGTCGTAGCCCCGGCGCGTGCCGCGGAACTCGGTGACGTACTTCACGCCGGGCCGACCCTGGATCTTCAGGCTCAGGCGACGACTTGTTTTGTCGAAGGCGACCTCGTCGAGCAGCACGCCGGTGCTGGCATAAAAATCGCCGCGCTGCAGTGCCCGGACGAGTTCATCCGCATCGAGCTTGGCCGCGCGCACCATGACCCAGCCGCGACCGGGCGTGTTGGCGCCGCCGTGGTAGTGATGCGAGTCGTCGGTGGCCATGCCGAACAGCGGCGGCTGCTTCAGCTCGGCGAGGCGGATCGTGTTGGCGATGTCCCAGACGCGGCCGAGATGGGTGTCGGCGCGGCCTTCCTCGCCCTCGTTGTAGCAGGTGGGATGGCCGTTGTAGACCTCGAAGTAGCGGTCCTCGACGACGTGGGCGAGGTCCTCGGCGGTGAGCGCCCAGCGGAAGTTCGGATGGTTGATGTGGGCAATCATCGGCCGGCCGCTGCGCACGGATTCGGCGGCGATGGCCTGCAGGTTGCGACGCATCGTTTCGCGGATCGAGACGACGTCCTTGAGCGGCTCGATGACCTGTTGCGGATTGATCGCGTTGATGTGGATCGGTGCCTTGGCGAAGGAGGCGGTCACCTCCTCGGCCTGGACGAGCAGGAACTTGCCGGGCTCCTCGAGCTTGCCGCGGAAATCCGCCAGCGTTTTCAGCCGCACCTCGAGCTTGCCATCGGCATTCGTGCGCGTTTCCAGCCAGGCGTCGCCGTAGCGGTCGCGGCACTTGTCGAGCACCTTGCGGCCGAGCGTGATGCGACGTTTCTCGATCGCTTCCTCGGCCATCCACTTCTCGCCGGCCTGCAGGGTGTTGTGATCGGAAAGTGCCAGGAAGTCGTAACCCTGATCCTTGTACCAGGCTGCAATCATCTCGGGGAAATCATTGCCATCGCTCCACAGCGAGTGGGTGTGGGTGTTGCCTTTGAACCAGCGCAGGTCTGCGGCTGGCAGGGAAACGGCGACGAACAGGGGCAGGAACCATCTCATGAGTTTCCCTTGAACGCGCCGGCAGGCGGCGAACAATCACGCGCCCCCATGATTGCCCCACTCGACGCCGCCCTCGCCCACACCCGCGCGCACCTGCTTGCGCTGCGCACCCCGGCGGGCCACTGGGAGGGGGAGCTGTCGAGCAGCGCCCTGTCGACCGCCACGGCCATCGTCGCCCTGCACACGGTCGATCCCGACCGCCATGCCGACGCCATCGCCGCAGGCAGCGCCTGGCTGGTGCGGCATCAGAACGCCGATGGCGGCTGGGGCGATACCCCCATCAGCAAGAGCAATCTGTCGACGACCCTGCTCGCCTGGAGCGCCCTGTATCGGGTGGCGCCGGCGCAGACCGCCGCCCGCACGCGTGCGGAGGCATGGATTCGCGAACGCACGGGTTCATTGGCACCCGCCGATCTGGCGCGCGCGGTGGTGGCCCGCTATGGCAACGACAAGACCTTTTCGGTGCCCATCCTCATGCTCTGCGCCATCGGCGGCACGCTCGGCGAACATCCCTGGCGACAAGTCCTGCCCCTGCCGTTTGAACTCGCCGCCCTGCCACGGGCCTGGTTCGGCGCCGTCGGTCTGCCGGTGGTCAGCTACGCGCTGCCCGCCCTCATCGCCATCGGCCATGCCCGTTTTTACCACGCCCCGCCCGCCGCCTGGAACCCGCTGCGCTGGCTGCGCACCGCCCTCTGGTCGCGCATCTCGCCGATGCTGCTGAGCCTGCAGCCGTCGAGCGGTGGCTACCTCGAAGCCACGCCGCTGACCAGCTTCGTCACCATGGCCCTCGCCACGGCGGGCGAAAAACACCATCCCTGTGTCGCGCCGGCGGTGGCGTTCCTGCGGCGCTCGATGCGACCCGACGGCAGTTGGCCGATCGACACCAACCTCGCCACCTGGGGAACCACCCTGGCGGTCAAGGCGCTCGGCGAGATCGAGCCGGTCACCGCCGAATGGTTGCTCGGCCAGCAGTATCGCGAGGTGCATCCCTTCACCGGCGCCGCGCCCGGCGGCTGGGCCTGGACCGACCTGCCCGGCGGCGTACCCGATGCCGATGACACCCCGGGCGTGCTGATTGCACTGACGAAAGGCCAAACGCACCACCATCTGCATTCCCCCGTCCCGCATCCGGACGGAGCCATCGCCGCAGGCATCACCTGGCTGCTCGACCTGCAGAATCGCGATGGCGGCATGCCGACCTTCTGTCGCGGCTGGGGCACCCTGCCGTTTGATCGCAGCACGCCCGAACTCACCGCCCACGCCCTGCTCGCCTGGCATCTCTGGCATGCGGATCTCGATCCCGAGCTGCGCGCGCGGGTCCGCGACGGCACCGACCGCGCCTTCGCCTACCTGCGCCGCGTCCGGCGTGCCGACGGCTCCTGGATCCCGCTCTGGTTCGGCAACGAGCACGCGCGCGACGAGGAGAACCCCGTCTATGGCACCGCCCAGGTCACCGCTTTTCTCAGCCTGCAGCCGGAACTCGCCGCCGAGGCGGCCGAACTGATCCACAGCGGCGTGGCCTACCTGCGCGGTGCGCAGAAGGCCGATGGCGGCTGGGGCGGCGACGCCGGCGCGCCGGCCAGCATCGAGGAAACCGCGGTCGCCACCCACGCCCTGGCCTTGCAGGCCGATCCCCAGGCGCGGGCCGCCGCGCGCCGCGGGGCCGAGTGGCTCATCGCCGCCACCCAGGGCGGCACGGCCTTCCCCGCCAGCCCCATCGGCCTCTACTTCGCCCGGCTCTGGTACCACGAGAAGCTGTACCCCGTCGTCTTCACCCTGCAGGCCCTGCGCGCCGTACGCGCGCTCGATTGACGGCGCGGTTTTCCGCGGGCCACCCGACCCATCCCGACACTCTGTACGCGGCAATGAGGCGATAAGCACGGAGTCTTAGATAGTTGACTTTCAATGATCCAAGAGTTTAATGCAATTAAAATGCCTGGCATTTTGTGCAGACATGTCGTGCGCACCGCCACCCCGCCGTACGCGAGGTCAGCACCGAGTCCCCAGCGCGCGGCAAATGGAACGCAAAGCTTGATCGTTAAATCGTTCTATTTTAGTTGATAAGGAAGATTGAGATCAAAAAATGCCTGGCATTTTGTGCGTGGAGCGCCCCGGTTCTCTGTGTGAGTTTCCTGTCTGCATGCGGATGGGCGGGCTGTCGGAAGTCTGCGGGGTGCCGGCATTCGGCGCCCCCGCGAGGCGGGGCTTGCGCCGCGGGGGGTGTTTCGGTAGAACAGGCAGGCCATGAACACCCGCCGCTCCTTCCTGACCCAGCTCGCCAGTGCCGCTGCCGCCACGCCCCTGTTTGCCCGCGACTGGAGTGGGCAGGTGCCGGAGCGCTACCCGGATCCGGACGTGGTCGCTCTGGAGCCGGAGTTCGCCAAGTACATTCAGGGCAATGCGCCGATCCGCCGCCTGCACACCGGCATGCTCTGGGCCGAGGGCCCGGCCTGGAATGGCAGCGGCAACTACCTCGTTTGGAGCGACATCCCCAACAACGCCCAGCTGCGCTACCTGCCCGAGGACGGCCATGTCTCGGTCATGCGCAACAACTCCGGCAACAGCAACGGCAACACCTTCGATGGTCATGGCCGGCAGATCAGCTTTGAGCACGCCAACCGTCGCGTCGTCCGCTACGAACTCGACGGCAAGGTCACCGTGCTCGCCGACAGCTTCGACGGCAAACCGCTCAACGCCCCCAACGATGGCGTCGTCCATCCCGATGGCAGCCTGTGGTTCACCGATCCCGGCTACGGCAGCATGATGGATTACGAGGGCAACAAGGGCGAGTTGCACCTCAAGGAAGCCGTCTACCGCGTCGATCCTTCTGGCAAGATCGAGAAGGTCACCGATGACCCCGTCAAACCCAACGGCCTGTGTTTCTCGCCCGACTACAAGAAGCTCTACGTGGTCGACACCGGTGCGCCGAAAAACATCCTCGTTTTTGATGTGATCGACGGTGTGAAGCTGGGCAAGAGCCGGGTGTTTGCGGTGAACAAGGGCGTGCTCGCCGACAAGGCCGGCAAAGGCGGTTCCGATGGCGTCCGCTGCGATGTCGATGGCAACGTCTGGGCCAGCGCCGGCTGGGTCGGCGATGGCTACGACGGCGTGCACGTCTTCAATCCCGAGGGCAAGCTCATCGGCCACATCCGTTTGCCTGAGACCACCAGCAACCTCTGCTTTGGCGGCCCGAAGCGGAACCGCCTCTTCATCACCGCCAGCCAGAGCCTGTATTCGGTCTGGGTGAACACCCGCGGCGCCCACTTCTGCTGACCCATGTCCCTTGCCGACAAGCAGGTCGAACTCATCGCCGATCTCAACCTGATCGAGGATCCGCAGGAACGCCTCGCGGCGCTGTCGTCGTACTCCGCCGCCATGCACCTGCCCGAGGCCGAGCGCGATGACTCGCTGCTCGTGCCCGGCTGCGTGTCGCGGGTCTGGCTGCACTGCGCATTGGTCGATGGCCGCGCGCGGCTGCGTTGCGCGGCCGATTCGCCGATGGTCGCCGGCTTGGCCGCGCTGCTCTGCCATCTTTACAACGGCGAATCGCCGGCTGAAATCGCTGCGGTGGAGCCCGAACTCTGGCGCGGCTGTGGCTTTGACAAACGGCTGTCGCCCACCCGCCTCAACGGTCTGGCCTCGATGCGCACGCTGCTGCGCGATTGGGCTGCCCGGCAAATCCCGCTTGCCGCCGGGCCGCAATGATGCGACACCCTTCTGCCCGCCCGCGCTCGTAGTTCAACGGATAGAATGGTGGTCTCCGAAGCCGCAGATTCAGGTTCGATTCCTGACGAGCGCACCACGGG
>CAZSBO010000017.1:7149-36559 GCA_964605265.1 uncultured Prosthecobacter sp. | reverse complement strand
TTTTTGTCAGGCGGCCGTTGCCGTCGTAGCTCCAGATCTGCTGCGTTTGCGGGTGCCCCAGCAGAAAACCGTCCTCGGTTTCCACCAGCTGATGGGGCACGTCGAGCGGCAGTTTCAGCACCCAGTTTTTGCCGACCTTGTCGAAAAGCAGCATCCGACCCGTAGGCAGCACAACACTCCGAGCACTGTCACTCTCGGCGATCATTCGAGAGGCGAAGTTGTGCGAGCGGTTCGCCCCCAGGTCCGCCTCCACCAAGTCGTCCTCATCCAGGTTCGATGCCACGTAGCGAACCAAGCCCAACGGCAGGGGTCCGCCCAGCGCGAGGTCCGTCGCCTCCTGACCAAAGTACTCCCCCGAACGCGTGTTAATCGGATCACCGGCAACGCCAAAGAACGGATTTTGCGCCGAGGTGCTGGGTGGGCTGTTGACGAAGACGGTGATGCTGCCCTGGACTCCGTCGCCATTGTTGGTGCCCGCAAAGGTCACCACATACGTGCCAGCCTTCAATCCGGTGAGCACCACATCCACCGAACCGGTGCCGGAACGCGGCGCAGTCAAATCATGACTGACACCACCGACATTCGGCTGGATGCCGATGCTTTGCAGGACCACCTTGGCACCGCCCGAGGAGCCATGCACGATGACCACCCCGCTGGTGCCCTCCAGCAGAAGGAGCGGATCCGGTTCCGGAAAAAAGGCCTGCGCTGCGGCTGCGGCAAAGCCCAGCGCCACCAGCAGCGCTCGGAACAGGCGGGGGCATTGATGCGAATTCATGACGGCTCAAGGTTGGGTGAATACGGGCCGCCACAGGCGCCCCCCTCCAAAACACCGGACGCGGCCAAAGGCTCCCCCGGGGAAGTCGGCACGACGCTTCCTGAAGGGGGGATCCCGGCTCCGGTCTCCATGGCACGAGCCTAACCAATCCCGAGCGGGCAACCGAGCATTTTCTGCCCACAATCAAAAAAAACACCCCGCAGCCGGGCTACGGGGCGTTCAAAACGGCACTGAAACCGCTCAAACCTTGCCGAACAGGGTCTGCCCCGTGCTGAGCAGGTCGTCGCAGGCTTCCTTCATGCGTTCGCAGAGGCCCTGCTCGCCCTTCTTCAGGTAGCTGCGCGGGTCGTAGGCCTTCTTGTCGCCGACCTCGCCGTCGATCTTGAGGACGCCGGCGTAGTTTTTCATCATGTGATCGACGATCGGCCGGGTGAAGGCGTACTGGGTGTCGGTGTCGATGTTCATCTTGATAACACCGTAACCGAGCGTCTCGCGGATCTCCTCCAGCGGGGTGCCGCTGCCGCCGTGGAAAACGAGGTCCATCTCGGCGGCCGCGCCGTGCTTGTCCATGACCGCCTTCTGGCCGTCGCGCAGGATGGTCGGCTTGAGCTTGACCGCGCCCGGCTTGTAGCTGCCGTGGACGTTGCCAAAGGTGGCGGCGAACATGAAGCGACCCACACCATTGAGGGTCTCATAGACCGTCAGCATGTCTTCCGGCGTGGTGTACAGCTTGTCATTGGAGACGCCGGAGGTGTCGTGGCCGTCCTCCTCACCGCCGACAACACCGGCCTCGATTTCGAGGATGATGTCGAGTTCGACACACTCCTGCAGCAGTTCCTTGGACAGGCGCAGGTTTTCCTCCAGCGGCAGTTCCGAACCGTCGAACATGTGGCTGTTGAACAGGTTGCCGCGGCCGGCCTCACGGCGCGCGCGGGTGGCGGCCAGCAGCGGCTTGAGGAACTTCTCGACGTTCTTCGGGTGGCAGTGGTCGGTGTGCAGGGCGACCAGGACGTTGTACTTCTCGGCCAGCACGTGCACCGCCTCGGCCAGCACGATGGCGCCGAGCGCCATGTCCTTGACCGCGGTGCCGGAGGCAAACTCGCCGCCGCCGGTGGAGACCTGGATGATGCCGTCCGACTTCGCCTCGGCGAAAGCCTTCAGGGCGCCGCTGATGGTCGGCAGCGAGGTGACATTGATGGCCGGATAGGCGTAGCCGCCTTTCTGGGCGGCGTCGAGCATGGCGCGGTACTGGGCGGGGGTGGCGACGGGCATGGTGCGGAGGGAATCGTGGGGGTGTTGGCTGGCACAGGGAGCAAGAATGGGGCCGGGTGCAAGCCCCGCCTTCCGCCGCACCCGGGATTGCCGCTTGCCAGAGCCCCCGGCCACCGCTTCTATCCCGCCCGGAGCGCACGGATAGCTCAGCGGTAGAGCGTCTGTCTTACACACAGATGGTCGGGGGTTCGAATCCCTCTCCGTGCACCCGCCGGCAAAGCGGCGGGGCGGCAAAGCTGTTGCGAAAAGCGCGGCGGACGCGCTGTACTTCTTTTCTGATGAAGACGTCCGTCCTGACCTGCCTGCTGCTGCCGCTGGCCCTAGCCGCCGCCCCGTATCCGGAAGCCACGCCCGACTCGCCGGGCAAGCGCATGCTCGACGGCTACTTCGAGCAGCAGGTGCGCGAGATCGAGCAAACCGGTGGCCTGAAACACATCACCACGGCGGAGCAGTGGCGCGCCGAGGCGCCCGAGTACCGCCGCCAACTGGCCGCCATGCTCGGCCTCGACCCCATGCCGGAACGCACGGACCTGAAGCCGGTCGTCACCGGTGAACTGAAGGTGGACGGCTGCCGGATCGAGAAACTGCACTTCCAGGCCCTGCCCGGCTACTACGTCACCGCCAATTTGTACCTGCCGGAAAAGGTCGATGCCCCCTGCCCGACCATTCTCTATGTCTGCGGCCACGCCAATGTCATGAAGGACGGGGTCAGCTTCGGCAACAAGACCGGCTACCACCATCACGGCCTGTGGTTTGCCCGCCACGGCTACGCCTGCCTGATCATCGACACCGTCCAGCTCGGCGAGATCCGCGGTGAGCACCACGGCACCTACAGCAAGGGTCGCTGGTGGTGGATCGCGCGCGGCTACACCCCCGCCGGCCTCGAAGCCTGGGCCGGCATCCGCGCGCTCGACTACCTGGAGACGCGACCAGAGGTCGACAAAACCCGCTTCGGCGTCACCGGTCGCAGTGGTGGCGGCGCCTACTCCTGGTGGGTGGCGGCGCTGGATGAACGCATCAAGGCCGCCGCACCGACCGCCGGTGTCACGACGATGCGCAACCACCTCGTCGACGGCTGCATTGAGGGCCACTGCGACTGCATGTTCTTCGTCAACACCCGCCGCTGGGATTTCGACCGGCTGGTGGCGCTGGTGGCGCCGCGACCCCTGCTCATCGTCAACACTGACAAGGACAGCATCTTCCCGATCGACGGTGTCTTCCAGATCTACCAGAACGTGCGCCGGTTGTACACCCTGCTCGACGTCGAAAAAAACATCGGCCTGCAGGTGGCCGAGGGCCCGCATGCCGATCTGCAGCCGCTCAACACCGGCGCTTTCCACTGGTTTGAACGCCACCTCAAGGGGGCCAGCCCAATGCAGGTCCTGCATGAAGGCGCCGCCAAATCGCTGGAACCCGCCACCCTGCGCGTGCTGACGGAGACGCCGGCTAACGAACGCAACACCACCATCGATCAAACCTTTGTGCCCGCCGCCGCGGCGCCGCCGGCGCCAACCAACCGCACCGACTGGGAGCAGTTGCGCGATGGCTGGATGAGCGCGCTCAAGCACGAGGTCTTCGCCGGCTGGCCACAGGACGCACCCGCGCTGCAGCCGGTCAAGGCCGGCAGCCTGGAACGCGACGGCCTGCAACTGAGCGCCTACGACCTGGAGACGCAGTCGCCCTTCCGCCTGCGTTTGTTCGTCGTGCACCGGGCCGGCCTGCGTCCGCAGGATCTGGAACTGGTGACCCTCAACGCGCTCGACGCCCAGGGCTGGCAGGATTTTGCCAACACCTATGCCAGCCGCTTCGGCGCGCTGTTGGAGACCACAACGGCGGCCGAGCCGGACGAGGCGGCCTTCGAGGCCGAGCGCAAAATGTTCGCCAGCTTCCAGTGGGGCATGGCCTACCTCGCCCCGCGCGGTGTTGGCCCCACCGAGTGGACCGGCAGCGCCAAGGCGCAGACCCAGCGCCTGCGCCGCTTTTATCTCGCCGGCCAGACCTTGGATTCGATGCAGGTCTGGGACATCCGCCGCACGATCCAGGGACTGCGCCAGATCGAGGGCCTCGACAAAACCGCCCTCTGGCTGCAGGGCCATCGCGACATGGCCGCCAATGCCTTGTACGCCTCGCTCTTTGAAGACGGCATTGTCCGGCTCGACCTGCACGATCTGCCGACCACCCACATGCAGGGCCCGGCTTACCTGAATGTGCTGCGCCACCTCGATCTGCCGCAGGCGGCCGCGCTCGCCGCCGAGCGTGCGCGGGTCGTGCTGTACAGCGCCGACGCCGGTGCCTGGGAGTTCCCGGCAACCACCGCCAAAAACCTGGCCTGGCCGGAAAAACAGTGGCAGATCCGCCCGCCGCCCGGAGAATGAGACCGCCATGCGCCGCTTCCTCCTGCTTCTCCTGCCCTGCCTGCTCGCCGCCCAGGACGCGGCGCCGCCTCCCGCCGTTTATGAGGGCCGGGTCATCGCCCAGACGATGCACTGGCAGGGCGCGGGCTGGTTGATCAGGAACAAGCGCGAGCGCGAGGAGGCGACGACCCGCATGCGCGAGGAACTCGGCGTCAAGCCGGGCATGACCGTCTGCGACCTCGGCAGCGGCAACGGCTACCACACCCTGCCCATCGCCGAAAAGGTCGGCCCTGAAGGCAAGGTGTATGCCGTCGACATCCAGCCCGAGATGCTCGACCTGCTGCGCCAGCGCGCCGCCGGCCGCAGCCTCGAGAACATCGAGTGCATCGTCAACACGCCTCTCGACCCGAAGATCCCGGCCGATTCCTGCGACCTCATCCTGCTGGTCGATGTCTATCACGAGTTCTCGCATCCGGCGGAAATGCTCGCCGGAATCCGCAAGGCGCTGAAGCCGGACGGGCTCGCCGTCTTCGTTGAATTCCGCGCCGAGGATGAGACCGTACCGATCAAGCCCGAGCACAAGATGAGCAAGGCTCAGATCCTCAAGGAACTCGGCCTCAACGGCTTCAAACTCGCTCGTGAATTCGACGGCCTGCCCTGGCAGCACATGATGTTCTTCGGCAAGGCCGGGTCCTGAATCGGCCCGCCCCACCTTGGCCGGAATCAAACCAGGCGCAGTCGCTTGCGCAGCAGCCACTCGGCGGTGAGCAAACTGAGCACCGCACCGAACCACCACCAGCTCGACCAGAGCACGGTTTCGCGCACCGTCGTCTGGCGACGATCCACCGCCTGCAGAAGAGTGGGCAGATCGGTGGCCGCCTGTTCCTCGCGCAGGAAGCGGCCGCCCGACTGGTTGGCCATCGACTCCAACAGGGGGCGATTGAGCGTCAGGCTGGCCCACTCGGCATTGCCGGCATCGGCCACGCGCAGCGACAGGCGCAGGTCGCCACGCGGCGCCGAAGGTCCGGCAGCGACCGCGATCTCGTAGGCGCCTGCCTTGAGCGGCGGCGTGACAGCGCGCAGGATGCCGAAATGCGTGGGATCGGCCTCCAGCGGCAGCACCGCCACTTCGCGTCCCTCATGCAGCAGCACCGCCTGGGCGCCCTCGGTCGGTGCATTTGAAGACTCGCCCAGGCGCACGCGAATTTCCGCGGTCTCGCCCGGCTGATAACGCAGGCGGTCGCTGCCAATCGCGGCTTGGGCGTCCTCGACCTGGAAGGGCGGCGCAGCGACCCAGGCGGCGAGCTGCATCCACAGGCGCTGGTGGTAGAGATCGGCCACCTGATAGCGCCAGCGCCAGAGTTCGTCGCTGGCCAGGTAGAGGACGGCGCCCGCGCCCAGCGGTCGGAAGACAACGGCTGGCGGCGCGATCGTGCTGCCGCGACTGCCGAACACCGCCAGCGTCTGCGCTCCGGGCTGGGCCACCGCAGGCGAGGCCCAGCGCAGCTCAGGCAGCTCGGACCAGAGCCCGCTGTTGGCACTGGCGGAAACGCTCAAGCGCAGCGCAGCCTGGCTTTCGCCCTCGGGCGTCAACCGCAGCGTCCAGCCTTCGGCGGCCGGTGCCGCGGCACCGGACCAGAGCACTGGCAGCAACGGCGCGGTCTTGCCAGCGGCCCAGGCACGCAAATGACCGCGCGCGCCGTCGACCAGAATCAGACCGCCGCCGCGCTTCTCGACAAACTCGAGCAGCCAGTCAAGCTGGGTGGCGCTGAAACGGCCTGGCGCTGCGTCGCCGAGAATGATGAGATCATGGCTGAACAACTCCTCGCGCGTCTTCGGGAAGCCCTTCTGCAGCGCACCGGCGGCAGCCGGCTCGGCGTGATCATCGATCAACAGACTGACCTGCCAGCGCTCGTCGCGGTCGAAGTGGTTGTGCACGTAGCGTGTCTCCCAACGCGGCCGACCGTCCAGCAGCAGCACCTTGCGTTTGCGACTGAGCAGGTGCAGGGCCACCTCGCGGCTGTTGTTGGCGCGGGTCTTTTCAATGCCGGCGCGCCCCCCCACCACCGAGGCCTGCACGCTGATCAGGCGCAGCGTCTTGTCGCGCTCGGTCGCCGGCGCCGGCGGCAGATCCTTGACCGGGAAACCAAAGTCGAAGCGGCGCTCACCACGGCCCTCGGCGCTGAAGTTGCGTTCCCAGAGCACGCGTCCGCCGCTGGTCACACGCAGGTTGCAGGGAGTGCCGGCAGGCAGGCTGTCGCCGAGGATGACGCGCCCGAGCAGGTTCTCTTCGGCAAACACCGACTCGGCGGTGACGACATTGAGCACGCTCAGATCGGGCGGCGGTGTTTCGACGCCGAAACCGATGGTGAACACCGGCACGCCCGCCTCCTTCATGGCCCCCGCAAATTCCTCCGGCGAACCGGTCGAGTTGTGCTGGCCGTCGCTGAGCAAAACCAGGGCGGTGCCTGGAGCCAGCTCACCGAGCGCCTCGCGCGCCGCGGCGTCGAGGTTGGTGAGCGGTGCGTCCGGCGGCAGGTCGAAGGCCGCGGGCAGTGGGCCGGGCGTGTCCTTGCCCCCCTGGCGCTGCCACCACACCCGTTGCGCCTGCGTGCCGCGCAACAGGACCAACTCGGCATCCTGGCTTTCCGTGATCTTGCGCAGCAGCGGCGAGCCCCCCCCAAGCAGCAACTTTTCCGCGCGCTCGTAGCGGCTGACAGCGGAAGCCTGACCAGGCGCCGCGCCGGCAGGTTCATCCTCAAGCTTCATGCTCGCTGAGGCGTCGACGGCAAAAATGACACGGCCAAGCTGGCGCCGCGTTGTCTCGTGGCGCAGCACCGGGCCGGACAGGGCCAGCACGAGAAGGAAGACGGCGAGCGAGCGCAGCAGCCCCGGCAGCCAGGACCAGCGACCGGGATGCTGGCGTGCCTCGCGTCGATACAGAAAGCCCATCAGCAAGGCCAGCCCGAGGGCAACCGCCCACACCGCCGGGGCGGGGTACTCGCCGGCAAAGCGCAGGGTGGTCTCGGTCTGGGGGTTCATGAGGGGCGCGGAGAGTAGACGCGCCACCGCGCCGGAGCAAGGGCGCTCAGGCGCCGCGGGCGGCTTCACCGGAAGTCCGTTCGGGGCGAAACTTCAACGCCGTCGCATAGGCGAGCATTTCGACATTCGGCGCCCCGCGCGCCTTGCCACCAACGTCACTGCTTTCGAAGCGCAGATTGATGAAGCAATCCGCGTCCGGCGCCGACTCACGCAGGCGCAGCACCGCTTCTCGACGCGACCGTTCCAGCAGGGATGCATAGGACTTCAGCTCGCCACCGAAAAACAGGCGGAAGCCGGAGAGGAACATCTTGAAGTAGTCGACCGCGACCACCACCGAGCCGCAGGCCAGGCTGGCAGATTCCACGATGCGACCGGGCGGCGGCCGGCTCAAGGTCGTGACCGGCACGGAGGCGCAGGCACGCTCACGCTCCTGCAGGCGACGGAAGTGCCGCTGCTCGGCGAGGCGTCCGCAGACGAAGCCCACGATCAGCAGGAGGACGATCAGTTCCATGCGCGCAGGTCACTCGGGTTCGACGCGCACGGCCGTGCCATACGCAAGAATCTCGGCGGCCCCCTGGGTGATGGAGGCGGTGCCGAAGCGGACGTTGACGATGGCATTGGCGCCCAGACGGGCGGCCTGCTCGGTCATGCGTTCGATCGCCTGCTGGCGCGACTCCTGCAGCAGCTCGGTGTAACCGCGCAGCTCGCCGCCAACGAGGTTCTTCAAGCCCGCCATGAGGTCACGCCCAAAGTGCTTCGCCCGGATCGTGCTGCCCTGCACCAGGCCCAGACAGGCCGTGATGCGGTACCCGGGCAGGATTTCCGTGTTGGCGAGAAGCAGGGGAATGGGCGGCGGCATGACGCAACTCAACGCCGCGCACCCAACCGAGGCAAGCCTTTTTGCAGGACCTCAAACCTGCTCGGGCACTTCAAAGCCCTTGCGGTACTCGCGCTTGAGCAGGGCGAGGGCCTCGGGCGTGGCGGAATCACCGATGAAGGTCTCCTTGGCGGCATCGATCTCGAGCAGTCGCCCGACGCGCAGGTCGCCGGCCTTGAGCGTCACCTCGTTGGCGGCCAAGTGGGCAGGCAGGTCGTCGATGACCTGCTGCCAGGGTTCGAAGTCCTTGAGCTGAGCCTTGGCCTGATCGAGATCGCCGTTCTGGCCGAGTCGCCAGGACAGGTTGCCCAAGTGGCACCAGGCGCTGGAGTAATGGATCTGCTCGATCTCGCCATTCAGGTCGGCGGTCTTGCGGCTGCGCATCGCGGCGATGAAGTTCTCCGCGTGACCGCCGCCGCCGTCGCCGCGGAAGCGCTGGATGACCTTGCCCTCGGGATCATGCGCCGAACCGCCGCCGCGGCTGCCGGCATAATAACCACCCTCGCATTCAATGACGAGGAAGGCGCTGGTGCGGCGGCGACGGTAGACGTCGCCCGCCTTCATGCCCTTCTGGCGCGGCAGGTTGTGGATGTCCATGACCACCGGGATGTCGCCGGTGTCGATGTACAAGAAATGGGTGTTCGGCGTCTCGCCGGCGTCATCCCAGCCGTAGCGCCCGCCGCCGGCCAGCACCCGCTTGGGCAGGCTGATCTTGTCGCGGAAGACAATGTTGCGCAGGTCGTCGATGATGTGCGGCCCCCAGTTACCGAGCTCGCCGTTGCCGGTGTTCCAGACCCAATGCCAGTCGTAGTGGAACTTCGGGCGATAGATGGGTTCATCCTGGGCCGGGCCGAGCCAGAGGTTGTAATCGACGGTCGCCGGCGGGGTGATGGGCTGGGCAACCTTGCCAATGCTGGCGCGCATGCCGTAGTGGTTGAGGCGGACGTACTTGACCTTGCCGAGAGTGCCGGAATCGAGGTAGGCCTTCAGTTCCTGATGGAAGGGATCGCTGCGCTGCTGGGTGCCGCCCTGAACGATGCGGTTGTACTTGCGCGCCGCCTCGACCAGCTTGCGGCCTTCCCAGACATTGTGGGAAACCGGCTTTTCGACATAGACATCCTTGCCCGCCTGGCAGGCCCAGATCGAGGCGAGTACGTGCCAGTGGTTGCCGGTGGAAACGACTACGGCGTCGATCTCCGGATCCTCAATGACCTTGCGCAGATCCTGGGCGGTCTTCGCCTGCGGATACTTCTGCTTGGCGCGGGCGATGACCTCAGTATCGGCATCGCACAGGTAGGCGACCTCGACCCCCGGGATCTTGGCAAACCAGGCCGCCGAGCCCATGCCGCGGCCGCCGAGGCCGATGAAGCCGACACGGATTTTGTCATTGGCGCCGAGTACCCGCGAGGCGGAAACGGCGGTGGCAGCGAGGACGCTGTGGCGGAGGAAGCGGCGGCGGGTGGCAGGGGTCATGGCGAAATTCGGGGTTCAGGAAATCAACGAGGGGTGTGGCGCAGGCTTTCAAAGGCGAGCCGGGGTCGAATCATTCGGTCGCGGCCGCCGGATCCTGATCGAGCAGGCGCACCGCCGCCTCGTGGAAGGCCTGGCGCATGGGCGAGGCATCGGCATTCGGCAGGCCGGCGCGCTGGATCAACAGGATCTGGATGGCACCGCTCGCCGGATCGAACCAGCCTTGAGTACCGTGGGCGCCACCGTGACCGACCGTGCCAGCGCGCAGTTTGGCGGTGACACCCGCCGGCCGCAGTACCACCTGCACGCCCAGGCCCATGCCCATGCCCTCGACAAAACCGGCCTTGAGGTCGCCCGTGTGGTTCTCGAACATACGCGCCAGCGTCTCCTTGGAAAGGTGGCGCCGCCGGTTCGCCTCGCCGCCATTGACCAGCATGAAATACAGTTTGTTCAGGTCCTCGGCCGTGGAGAACAGGCCACCGGCAGCCAAGGGCGATCGCTTCCTGTCGGAATAGGGCGGCGTCAGGTAACGAATCTCCGCAGGCACCAGGCGGCCATCGGGGCCGATTTGGTAGGAGAGGGCGAGTTTCTCCAAGCGCTTTTTGTCAGGCCAAAAGGTCGTGTTGCGCATGGCCAGTGGGCGGAAGACGAGGCGGTCGAGGGCCTTGGCATAGTCCTCGCCGGTAACCACCTCGATGACCCGGCCGAGGGTGTTGATGCCGGGATTTGAATAAGCCCAGCGGCTGCCCGGCTCGAACTGCAGCGGCGTCAGGGCGTAAATCAAGGCTGATTCGCGCAGCGACAGCACATCGAGTGCGCCGGATTCGACGTTGGGATTGCCGGTGACGCCGCCGGTGTGGGTGAGCAAATCCTTCAGGGTCAGCGGTCGCGCCGGCTTGCCGAGCACGACACGGTCGTCTTTCTTCTCCCGCACCACGAGCTGGCCCTTGAACTCCGGAAGGTATTTTTCGACCGGATCGTCGATGTCGAGACGGCGATCATCATGCAGCATGAGCACGGCGAGGGCGGTGACCGGCTTGGTCATCGAGGCGATCCAGAACAGGCTGTCGGTCGCCATCGGCGTGCGTTTCTCCAGGTCCTGAAAGCCGACCGCCTGCAGGCTGAGCACCTCCTCCTTGCGCGCCACCAGCGTGACCGCCCCGGCGATCTGGCCCTCCTGAACAAAGGGCTCCAGCGCCGCGGCCACGGGATCCGGATCGGCCGCCGGCAACGGCGCCAGGCCGAGCAGGGCCACGAACAGGCAGAGGGTGAGGGGAAATTTCATGGTGGCAGAAAGCGGCCTCCGGCGCCGGCGAGGGCGGCCGGAGGCCTGTCCATGCGGCGGAGCCGCGCACGATCACTTGCTGTTCTCGGCGAACTGCGCGTCGAAGATGATCTTCGAGGGCGGGAAATCGAGCTTCTTGACGTAGGCGGCGGATTCGGCGGCACCAAACTCGCGATCCATGGCGCCATCCTCCCACTCGACGCTGAGCGGGCCACCGTACTCGATGTCGTTGAGCGCGCGGATGATGCGCTCAAACTTGATGTCGCCGCGGCCGACCGACTTGAAGTCCCAGTAGCGGATCGGCTTGTGGAAGTCGACATGGCCGCCGAAGACGC
This sequence comes from uncultured Prosthecobacter sp., assembly GCA_964605265.1. Taxonomy (GTDB): domain Bacteria; phylum Verrucomicrobiota; class Verrucomicrobiia; order Verrucomicrobiales; family Verrucomicrobiaceae; genus Prosthecobacter. The sequence goes on along the minus strand of CAZSBO010000017.1, from coordinate 25,149 downwards.
CGGCGTCGCCGCTGAGGTTCCAGGCCACATCCTTCATGTGAACATGGAAGATGCGGTCGCTGAACTTGTAGATGAACTTCACGTAATCGACCCCCTGGTAGCCGAAGTGGCTGGGGTCATAGTTGAAGCCAAAGGCGGGATGGTAATCGACGGCCTGCAGGGCGCGCTCGGCGCTGGCGATGTCGAAGGCGATTTCGGTCGGGTGCACCTCCAGCGCGTAACGCACGCCGAGCTTCTGGTACTCGTCGAGGATCGGCTTGAAGCGCTTGGCGAAGTCGGCGTAACCGGCGTCGATCTGGCCCGGCAGGTTCGGCGGGAAGGAATAGACGAGGTGCCAGATCGAGCTACCCGTGAAGCCGTTGACCACGCTGACGCCGAAGCGCTTGGCCGCGTGCGCGGTCTTGATCAGTTCCTCGGCGGCGCGCTGGCGCACGCCCTCGGGCTCGCCGTCGCCGTAGATGTGGGCCGGCAGGATCTGGGCATGACGGGCATCGATGTTGTCGCACACCGCCTGGCCCACCAGGTGGGTGGAGATCGCATGGCACTGCAGGCCGGCGGCCTTGAGCTTGGCGCGCTTGGCATCGCAGTAGGCCTGATCGGCCTTGTCCACTTCAAAGTGATCGCCCCAGCAGGCGAGTTCCACGCCGTCGTAGCCAAAAGCCTTGGCCTTTTGCAGCATGGTATCCAGGGGGAGGTCGGCCCACTGGCCGGTGAAGAGAGTGACAGGTCTGCCCATGAGGGTGATGATCGGTAAGAGGTTTGTTGTTGTCCGCCGTGTGGACGGACTGATTTTCAACATGAGCGTCCGGCTGGCAATGGAAATCTGCACCCACCTCCGGGGTGCTCCTGGCTTGAGCCGGCCCGCTCTGAAATTCCGGGGGCTCGAGCATGGCGCAGCCTGCTCACTCTGAGTCTGAGGTCAGGTCGTGCCATCAAGGCGAACGGCCTTCGGCGCACTCGCGCTCCCTCCGACCGGAGCGCGTGCATGGCTTGGGCCTGCTCGCCTGGTCTGCCGGGGTTGTCAGCCGCCATTCCTTGCGACTGAAGCCGCCGCCACTTTCTTGCCAAGCATGCGAGCTTCGCTCCGGCAGTTGCAGCCACGCGCTTTTCCGCCAAGCATGGCGCATGGACGACTTCCTGGTCATCGACGCCGTGCGCAAGAGCTTCGGCGCGCAGCGCGCGCTCGACGGCATCAGCCTGTCGATCCGCGAGGGCGAGATCTTTTCCCTGCTCGGCCCGAGCGGCTGCGGCAAGACCACGCTGCTGCGCCTGCTGGCCGGCTTTGACACACCGGACGCCGGTCGCATCCACCTTGCCGGGGCGGACCTCACCGCCCTGCCGCCCGAGCGGCGACCGGTGAACACGGTGTTTCAAAATTACGCGCTCTTCCCGCATCTGAGCGTGCGCGACAACCTCGCCTTCGGCCCGCGTCTCGCCGGCTGGGCCCGCCAGGAAGTGCGCGAGTCGGTCGACCGCATGCTGAGCCTGGTGCGCCTCGAAACGCACGCGGACCACCGGCCGGCCCAGCTCAGCGGCGGCCAAAAACAGCGTACCGCCCTGGCCCGGGCCCTCATCAACCGGCCGCGCCTGCTGCTGCTCGACGAGCCGCTCGCCGCCCTCGACCTGAAACTGCGCCAGCACCTGCTCGTCGAACTGGCCGCCCTGCACCGCGAGGTTGGCACCACCTTTCTCTACGTCACCCATGACCAGACCGAGGCAATGAGCCTGAGCCACCGCATCGCCGTGCTGAATGAGGGCCGCGTCGAGCAGGTGGACACACCGGAACGACTGTACCAACAACCGGTGTCGGCTTTTGTGGCCGCCTTCATTGGCGACACCAATCTGGTCGTGGGCCGGGTCGAAACAGGCGGCGTGCGCCTGGCTGGCGGTCTGCTCGCGGCCGTGTCCGAGAGCTCCGGTCTGGCCATCGGCAGCACGGTGCGTCTGAGCGTGCGCCCCGAGCACGTGCGGCTTGAAGCGACCGATGCGCCCACCCCTTGGCGCGTTGCCGAAGCCGTCTATGGCGGTGCCTTCACCCGTTACTGGATTGAAGCCGAGGGCCAGCGCTGGCAGGCCCAGCAAGCCGGCCCTCCGGTTTTCGCACGAGGCGCCGCCGTGCGTCTGGAACTGGACGCCGCGGGCCTGCGTCTGCTGCCGGAGGCCGCACCATGAAACCCGTGCGCCGACGCCTTGCTGAGTGGCTGCTGACGGCCCCTTCCCTGCTCTGGCTGGCGGCCTTCTTCGCCCTGCCGACCGGACTCATCCTGACCGCCGTCTTCCGCCCCGCCGACCTGCACGGCGGACTCGGCAGTGGCTGGAGCCTCGACGCCCTGCGCGCCCTCGCCGACCCCTCCCTGCTGCCGCTTGGGTGGCGCACGCTCTGGCTCAGCGCGAGCGCCACCGGTCTCTGCCTGCTGCTCGCCCTGCCGGTCGGCTATTGTGTGGCCCGGTTGCCGCGGCGTCGCCAGGCATGGGTCCTGCTGCTCATCGTCCTGCCCTTCCTGACCAACTTCCTCATCCGTGTTTTCGCCTGGAAAAGTCTGCTGCATCCTGATGGCGCCTTGACCCGCTGGCTGCAGAATTGCGGCTGGCTGGCCGCGGACGGCATGCTGCTCTACCACAGCGGCGCGGTGCTGGCGGTGCTTGTCTACGTGCATCTGCCCTTCGCCATCCTGCCGGTCTATGCCGCAGCGGAAAAGTTCGACTTCGGCCTGCTCGAAGCCGCGCGCGACCTCGGCGCCGGTCCGTGGAGGGCATTCTGGCAAGTGCTTGTGCCCGGTGTGCGCGGCGGCATTGCCGCCGGGTCCCTGCTGGTGTTCACGGGCTGCCTCGGCCAGTATGTGGTGCCGCAACTCGTCGGCGGCACCGACCAGGAAATGATTGGCAACCGCATCGTCCAGCGGGTGTTCAGCGACCGCAACCTGCCCGAGGCCGCCGCGCTTGCCGGGCTGCTGCTGCTGGCGGTGCTGGTCCTCCTGCTCGCGCAGGCCTGGCGCCAGAGGCGCACCCAACAGGAGGTGGAGGCATGAAACGTTCGCGCCTGCCGGCGGTCCTCACCGTCCTCGTGCTCGTCTTTCTCCAGGCGCCGCTGGTCATGCTGGTATTGAACTCGTTCAATGCCTCGCGCTTCGGGGGCACCTGGGAGGGTTTCACCTGGCAGTGGTATGAGCGACTCTGGCAGGCGGATGAGGTCTGGGAAGCCTTCTTCCTCAGCCTGCGCCTGGCGATCGCCTCCACCCTGGCGGCGACCCTGCTCGGCACTCTTGCGGCCTGGTCGCTGCACCGCCATCGCGGCCGTCTGCAAAACGTCCACAGCGGCCTGCTCGTGCTGCCGCTGGCGCTGCCGGAACTGCTCATGGGCATGGCCCTGCTGTCGCTGTTCACCGCCCTGCACCTGCCCACAGGCCCGCTGACGATCTGGATCGCTCATGTGACGTTCAGCATCAGCTACGTGGCCATGGTCGTGCTCGGCCGCCTGCGCGACTTTGACCCCCACCTGCTCGACGCCGCGCGCGACCTCGGCGCCAGCCCCTGGCAGGCGGCACGCCGCGTCGTCCTGCCCCTGCTGCTGCCGGGCATCCTCGCCGGCGCCTTGCTCGCCTTCACCCTGTCGATGGACGATTTTGTCATCACCTTCTTCGTCGCCGGCCCGGGCAGCACAACCCTGCCGCTGCGCATCGCCAGCATGATGAAGACCAGTCGCAGCCTGCCGGTTATCAACGCCTTGAGCACCCTGTTGCTCTGCGCCACCTTCCTCGCCGCCGCGCTCAGCCTGCGCCTGGGCCGGCGCCCGACCGCGCCGCCATGAAACCCGCCCCACTCCTCGCCGCCCTGCTCGCCTGCCTGCCGGTCGGCGCCGCCGATGTCCTGCATGTCTACACCTGGGCGGACTACCTCAGCCCGGAGGCGGTCGAACGCTTCGAGGCCGATCACGACTGCCGCGTCGTCATCGACACCTTCGATTCCAACGAGAGCCTGCACGCGCGGTTGAAGGCCGGGGCCAGGGGCTATGACCTGGTTTTCCCCACCAGCTACATGGTCGAACTGCTCCAGCAGGACGACCTGCTGACGCCGCTCGACCCCACCAGCCTGCCCAACCTGAAGCACATCGACCGCGCCGTGCTCAACAAGGTCAAGGACCGCGAAATGCGCTTTGCCGTGCCCTACACGATCGGCTACGGCGTCATCGCCTGCCGCAGCGACCGCCTGCGCGAGGGTCAGCCAAGCTGGGCCATGTTCGATCGCCCCGATCTCGGCCGGCGCGCGGTGCTGCTCGACGACATGCGCGAGACGCTTGGCGCCGCGCTGAAGTCGCTCGGCCACAGCCTCAACTCGCGCAATGAGACCGAACTCGCGGCCGCGCGCGACGTCGTCCTGCGCTGGAAGCAGCGCATCGCCAAATTCGACAACGAGGGCTACAAGGCCGGCATCGACTCGGGCGAGTTCCTGCTCGTGCATGGCTACAGCGGCGACCTCTTTCAGGTGGCGCAGGAAAACCCGCGCGTGCAAATCCTCGTGCCGCAGGAGGGCGTCAGCATCGGCTGCGACGAGATGGTGATCCCGAAAAGCGCGCCGCGACCGGAGCTGGCGCTGAAGTTCATCAACCACCTGCTCGATCCGGAGGTCGCCGCCGAAAACATGGAATGGCTCGGCTACGTCTGCCCGAATCCCGAGGCCCTGAAGCGCGTCAGTGCCGACTTCCTCACCCACCCGGCCATCACCATCCCCGAAGAGGTCAAGGCCCGCAGCGAAGTCATCGAAAACCTCGGTCCCGACCTCGCCAAATGGACGAAGGTCTGGGACGAGATCAAGGCAGCGCGCTGAGCACGGCGGCGTCAGCTTGGGGCGAACAACGGGAACCCCTTCACTGAAAGGCGTTCATGAGCTGGCGAATTTCATCCGCCACGCTCTCCTCGGGGCGCAGGGTGGCGCCCACCACCTCGCGCAACACATCCCCATATCTTTTGCGCAGGCGGTGGAGCTTCACCCGCAGGGCGGATTCGGAAAGCCCGAGCCGGGCGGCCAGTTCGGCCTGCAGACAGGCCTCATCATCCCGCATCAAGCAGGGTTTGAGCGCGGCGAAAAGATCCGCCTGCCCCTTGTCCCGGTAATGTTCCTCCAGCCGAACGATGACCTGTTCCATGACCGTCAACGCCCACTGCCGCTCGAAAACACGCTCCGGCGTCAGGGCATCCGTCGGCTCGGGAATCCAGTAGTCCGCCTCCGCCTTCTCGACGTCGAGCGACAGAATCACGGCGCCGCCACCGCGCTTTTGCGCGCGCCCGCGACGGAACTCGGAGGCGAGCAGGTTCTGCACCGCGGCCAGGAGGTAGGTGCGCAACCTCCCCAGAGCCGCGTCGGCCTTGGCAAAATCGTTGCGCTTGAGCAAGTCCGCAAAAAAACCCTGGGTCAGGTCTTCGGCATCATGGGGCGGGTGCCCGCGCGAGCGAATGAAGGCATACACCGGCGGCCAGTACAGCGTGCAAATTTCTTCAAGCGCCTTTTGCTGCTCCAAAGGGTCGCCACGGGTCACCCGCAGGATCAGACTCCATTGGGTGGTCGGGAAGGCTTGCTGCCGGCTTTGCCCTTCGTCCATGCGTTTCACGGCGTTCTACGGGCTTTCAAGGCTTCTGCCAAGACCATAATACAGCCGCGTAGAAAAACCCCAAGACGCCCCTTCACCGCAAGCACGCAGCTTCGCCCCCAATGTCGAATGCCTGGCAGAACCCTGGAAACAGCACCCCTGTCAGAAAAACACCCTTGGGATCATCGCCCCGAATCCGTGGCCTCGGGCTCGATCCACAGCAGGGAGGCAAAGGGCTTGCCGGCAAAGAGGCCGCCGCTGAGGGCAAAGGCCGTGTTCTCGGAGATGCCCGCGTCCTTCATCAAGGCCATGCCGTCCTTGGTGTTGATGTGCGCGGTCCATTCTCCGCTCTGGAGGCGCCAGCAGCGTGGTCTCAGGTGGGTGACACCGGTCCCGGCCAGAGACGGCTTGCTTGTGACGTGCACGGGCTGACCCGGTAAGGGATTGCGCGGCACCGGCTGATGCCAGAGCTGGCCAGCCTCGTCCAGTGCCCAGAAGCCGTCCTCAGTACTGCGGAGTTGGCGCAGGGGCTTCTGACGCGGATCGACCTGCCATTTCAGCGGCCCATCCCAGCCCCAGAGGGAAAGGGTTCCATCCTCATGCAGCGTGGCCGCATGGGTGACGGTGGCAGCCACAGCCTTCACGTTCTGCAACGCGTGCGTCTCGGGCGCCGGCCAGCGCGGCGTGCCATACTGCTTGGGATTGGCGGGATCTCCCACGACGCCTGCATAACGCGCGCCGAACACCACAGCCCTGCCACCCTCCAGCAAGGCGATCCCATGCTGCATGCCCAGCGCCGCGTCCACCACGCCCTGCTCCAGCTCAGAGGGCAGCATCCATTTCTCATAATCGGGGATCACCAGCTTGCCTGCATTGGTGATGAAGGCATACTCCGCATTGAAGCTGGCAGCGATCTTCGCGATGTCCGTGAAGTCCGCCTTGCCATCGGAGGAAATCGTCTGCCCGCTGGCTCGCAGCGCCACCCACCGGCCCCAACCGCCCGCCACGTCCACGAAGTCGTCATGGGTGGCAAACTTGGTCATGTCATGCGGCTTGCCGTTCGCCGTGGTGCCGGCGGCACGCAGGCGGCCCGGCTTCACCATGGTCAGGGCACGAGGTCCCTCATGTGCCGTCTGGGCCGGTTCGGCGACTGGAGGACTCGCTGTCCTGACCGATGCAGCCGCAGACTCCGACGGTGCGAGGACGACCCGGAAGCCTTTGTTGCTGACCTTACCATGCGGAGCCATGCCGCCACGCCATGCCGACCTCATCTCCCTGCGCTCAAAGCTCGACCACGAACCTGCCCCACGATCCACCCGTTTGTCTCGGGCGGAGTCGAGCCAATCCTCACACCATTCCTGCACGTTCCCGGCCAAGTCGTACAAGCCCAGGGCATTGGCCGGGTAAGAGCCCACCGGTGCCAGCGTCGCGTGCCCATCCTGATAGCTGGGGATCACGCTTTTGATGTAATCATACCTTGCCTCTGCCAACAGCGGACGCAGTTCCTCGCTGGCAAAGTTCCCGCTGCGCTCAGCCGGCGGCCAGGCCGTGCCCCAGGGGTGGACGTCCAACAGCTTGCCCGATTTTTCCTTGGGTGACAGGGCCGCATCCTCGCGCTCACCAATTCCAACGGCACAACTCCACTCGTGGTCGCTCGGCAGGCGATAGCGCTCCCCGGCTCCCAGCTTGCCGTCCTTGCGCTCACGCTCGGTAAGCCAGGAGCAAAAGGCCTGCGCTGCATCCCAAGTGACCGTCGCGACGGGATGGGTGGGATCTGACCCGACAGCAAAGCGTTCACTGCTAAAAGACAGCTTCGTCTCCCGGGCGAAGGCCTGAAAATCCTGCAAGCGCGTCTCCCAGATGCTGAAGAGAACCCGCTGCCCGTCCGTTGGCCCGCCTTTGATCGGCACAGGCACGAACTTCATGCCGAGGCTATTCACGAAGGGGCGGACGTTGGTGGCGGCGAGCGGCGTCGGCGGGGCATCAACCGGCTCAATCCACAGCGCATAGCCGAAGGGCTTCGCCCCGGAGGCGCTGGCAAAGAGGGCAAAGTGCGTTTCCGGCCGCAGCGTCGCGCTTTCGAGTGTCTCCACTGTGGGCCGGTCGGCCTCCACGGCCCGCCAGACTCCGTCCGCCTGCAGCCATAGGTGGTCCCGCAGCCGCACAGCGTCCTTGGCAAGAAGCTTCACCCGGCCGGTGAAACCCACCGGCTGCTGCGGGTGGGCGCTGCGCGGCAGCGCGAAGCTCCACACCTGCCCGGCCTCATCCAGCAGGTGCAGCGCGTCGTGGAAGGAGGAAATTTGGCTTACCGGCTTCATTCCCGGCTCCGGCTGCCATTTCACCGGCCCTTCCCAGCCCCAGACGGAAACCGTGCCGTCATGATGCAGCGTGGCCGCGTGGGTATAGGTCACTGCCACGCCCTTGACGTTTTGCAACGCCGCCGCCTCCGGCTGCGGCCAGCGCGGCGTGCCCTGGCCCTGTGCCTGGCGCACGTCATCCACCGCTTCCTCGTAGCGTTTGCCAAAGACCACCGCCCGCCCGTCCTCCAGCAGTGCCACGCCATGGTGGCTGCCACAGGCCGCGTCCACCACCTTCCCGCTTTTTAGACTGGCCGGCAGCGCCATCTCCCGCGCCGCGTGAAAGCGCAGTCCGCCTGTCATGTCGATAAAGCAGGCGTAACTCTGGTAACTGCGCGCGATCTTGCGGATGCCTTGGAAATCCGCCTTCCCGTCGGAAGAGAGTGTCTCCCCATTCGCCCGCAGCGCCACCCAGAAGTCCATGCCGCCCGCCACATCCACAAAGTCGTCATCATCGCCGAGCTTCGTGAGATCGAGAGGCCTGCCATTCAACATCGTGCCGATGGCGCGGAGGCGGCCGGGTCTCGCCGTACCCATCACCGCCGAATCCTTGCTGCTTTCCACCCCTGCCAGCTTGAGCGCCGCCTCCTCGCTGAGGCCATCGAGGTGGATAAGCTCCACATCACGAAATGGATCTCCAACACGCATGCCAACGGTGCCCTCACGCAGGACATCGTCATTTGTTTGGTGCAGCAGCTTGCCGTTGAGCTTGCCGACCAATGTGGAACCGATGGCATAAAACTCGAGCGTGTACTCCTCGCCATCCAGCAGGGGAGCAGGAGCGTTTTTGCTGGAAAGACCGCGGCTTGTCTTGTTGTCGGTGAATCCTAGGTTTCGAAAGTGCGCCACTTGCGTGACACCCAGGGGATCAACGATGCCGAAGCGATACTCCTCCCGCATCTCTGGATTGCCCTGCACTCGGAGCAAAAGATGGGAGTAATGCTGTCCGCTCCAGCGAAAGACAGCCCGCATCCCCCAGTTTCGGCCATGCATGTCCGGCACGCGAAAGTCCTGTGAGGCTTTGGGGATGATCCAGTGACCGTCCTTACTGGAGGTAAAATCGGAACGCACATGCTCCGGCACATCGTCCAATGAGCGGATGAGAGGCAACCAATGAACTGCCGGGTAAGAGGAAGACTTGGGGGGCGGCGGAATTGCTGCCGCTGGGGGACCCGCCGTCCTGCCGGGCGCGGAGGCGATGCTCGGCACCGCGTTGTCCATCTCGATCACCTTCAGCGCCTCCGCCTCGCTGAGGCCGTCGAGGTTGATCACCTCAACGTCGCGGATGCCGATGATTTGATCCATGTAGGCGGTGCCATCCTTTAGATTGGGATCCGTCACCACTTTGACAAGATCCGAGCCCAAACGTGCAATCAAGCGTTCCCCAACCACTATAAACTCCATTCTGCATTCACGATTGAGCGTGGGGGTGCCCACTTGCCTGAGATGGAAGATGCTCGGGTATTTGCTACCCTCTTTTCTCTGACAAACAAGATCGCCACCGTTGTAAACCAACTGATAGAAATCACCTGAAGTTCCCTTGCGAATGCAGATGGCCCGCCGCATGGAGCCTGGGTTGACAGTGCCATCTCCACCACCGTCAAATGTGGCGCGAACCCCGTAGTTCCCCTTCAGTTCCGGCGGCATATGGAGGAATCCTCTTTCGGCAGAGTCAAATCTGAGGTGTCCGTTTTCCCACCTCACGCCGCTACCCGCCTTCCTCATGGCTTCCGGCAAATCCTCCAACACACGGAAGAGTTTTACCCACTTGCCTGCCGGGTAGGGGGAATCCTTCTTGGCAGTGGCATCTGTCGTGGCTGAAGATGTCACCTTGGATGTCGTGGCGACTGGAGGACCCGCCGCCCTTCCTTGCCAAAGCACCCACCCGCTCGCCGCCAGCGCTGCCGCCATGCCCAACGCCAGCAACGGCTTGAACGGGCCGCGCTTGGGATCTTGTGTGCCGTTGCCCCTGGCAGGCTTGCGCTTGTTCGCGCCACTGATGCGCGTCACATCGTCGCGGATCTGCCCGGCCTGCTGGTAGCGGCGCTCGGGGTTCTTGTCCATGGCGCGCAGGACCACGCCATCCAGCTTCTTGTCCACGGGCGGCTGGGTCTTCTTCGAGGGCGGCTGAAAGACGCCCGCCGGGCGCTCCCCCGTCAGCATCTCATAAAAGACCACGCCCAGCGCATAGATGTCGGCCCGGTGATCCACCTGCTGCGGATGCTCCCACTGTTCCGGCGCCATGTAGTGGGGCGTGCCCATGGCCGTGCCTGTCTGCGTCAGGCCACCCATGAGCGTCTCCTCGGTGCCCGTGCCAATCATCTTGGCCAGGCCGAAGTCGGCGATTTTAACCACCCCTTTTTTGTCGAGCAGGATGTTCGCCGGCTTGATGTCGCGGTGGGTGATGCCCTGATCGTGCGCATACTGCAGGGCCTCACAGATCTGCGGCACGATGGCCAGCGCTTGCGACGACGTCAATTCCCTCGCCTTGATGAGCTGGCCCAGGTCGGTGCCATCCACGAACTCCATGAGGAAATAAAAGATCGGGTCCGCCCCCGTGCGCTCCGGTCCGAGGTCGCCAAAGTCATAAATGATGACGATGTGCGGGTGGTTCAACCGCGCCAGCACCTGGGCTTCCCGCTCGAAGCGCAGGGCAAAATCCGCCTCATGCCCCGGAGGACAGACCATGATCTTCAGCGCCACCAGCCGGTTCAGCCGCGGCTGGCGGGCCTTGTAAACGGCCCCCATGCCGCCCGCGCCGAGCAGTTCCAGGATTTCCAACTCCTGGAACAGTCGGCGCAGCACCTCGACGCTCGGCACGCCACCGGGGCGCGCTTCGTGAGCCGCCGGCCGCTCCGGTACGGCCTCCACAGAGGCTGTGAGCAGGCACTTGGGACACAATCCCGCCGGAAAACCCGCAGGCATCACCGTCGCACAGACGGGGCACACACGGGTGTTCGACGGAGGCATGACGCGTTTTCTACCGACCTGCTGCGCAAAATGCACGCCTTTGTTACGGAAAAATGGCCTGCAGCGAGCGCTCATTCGCCAGCGGAAGCCCGCAACATCGTGACTCCGACAAAAAATGTAACGGCCGCCAAGAAACCGCGCATGCAGGGGTGGCGCAGCACTGCCCCACGGCAACGCCATCCAGTCCAGGCATCACACACCCTCACTCCGATGAAAATTCAACTCCTGCTCGTCATCGCCACACTTCAGCTCGTCTCGTGCGAAACCCCCACCAATTACGTTCCCGCCCAAGCCTGGAACACCACAGACAATGGTGTGGTCGTTTTTATGAGAGGCAAAAGCTCCATCGAAAATCACCTCACATGGGATGGCGCGATTGACCCTGAAAAGAAGGCTCAGGGTTTCGGAAAGCTCACCTATTCGAACCCCGACATTGCCGGCGATCCCCTCTTTGGCGGCGGCTTCTACCCCAACACCACGACCTATGAGGGCAAGATGGTTGCCGGCAAATTCGTCGGCGAGGTCATCCGCCGGGACTCCGTGGACGGCAGCATCCGCCGCTGGCTGTATCAGGACGGAGTCATGACAAGCGCCGAGTTCATCGATCCGGGTCGCCGCTCCTCTTCAAGCAGTTCCAGCGGCCTCTCCGATGGCCAACTCGTCGGCGGCATGCTCGGTCTCAGCGGCATTGCCGGCGGTGACACCGGACTGGCTGGCGCCGGCCTCACCATGCTCTCCGGCAACGAAAGCGCAGGCCTCGGCCAGATGGCATCCTGGGCCACCAGCACACCGGGCAGTTCCAGTGGGGGTTCCAGCCTGGCGGGCGGTTCAGGCGCGTCAGGCGGCGGCAGTCCCGCGGGCCGCAACCTGATCGACGAGTGGGGTTTGCGCGACAAGGCCAAGGGCGACGACCACATGAAATACTACATCCAGACCGCCGACCAAGCTTTTGCCAGCTATCAGAAGAGCGGTGAGAAAGCCTATTACGCGCAGCACCAGGAGTACGCCGGACTCGCACGCGACTTCCACGACCGTACCGGAACCGGAACCCAAGGGTATGCACGCTGAAGCATCCTGCCTCAGCCTTTGCAGGCTCACCATGAACCGCTCATCCCTTCTGGACTTGCCATGAACTATCCACTCCAAGCCGTCGCATTCCTAACCCTCCTCTGTGGTCTCAATGCCTGCTCCTCAACGGGCAAAGACGCCGCAAAGCCGAAAAAAAGCGGCCCGAGTTTCGGCAGCAAGGTCGGCAGTGTGACAAGCAATGTGTTTTACGGCCTGTTGGAGATTCCCTACACAATCCTATCCATCCCAACCGATATCCTGAGCGATCCCTCGACCATGAACGCCCTGGCCCAGGCCGTGGACTCCCATCAAAGGGCCTCATCCATGATCGACAGTGCCGCGTACGCCTCCAACAACAGCGACTCGTTTGCCACCTATGCCCAGCAGACCGACTCGCCCCAGACCGGCGAAGACGGCACCGGGGTTAACCCGCGTCTCATGGGAGATGCTGGCGGTGAAGCCGGGACGGACGATGGCCTGCTGACTCCGCGCGAAGCCGTGGTCGCCTTCGAGAAATCCGAAATGGAGAAGGTGGAGGCCTACAAGCGCTGGGTGCTGGGTCGCTCCAGTCCAACCACCGGTGGTGGTGGCAGCATGACGGCGCCCAAGGGGCAGGCCACCTCACACTCCCACCGCGTGCCGGCGGCCAGCGAAGGCACCTGGCAGCATGTGGGGGACTTCGACGGCGTCCGCGTCTGGTGGAAACACCGGCGCGAACTCCGGGACCAGATCGAGAGCGCGTTAAAAATGGAGAACCTCAACAGCTACCAAGTCACCATCGAGTTCAACGCCTCGTTTATCGCCGCGGACGGCAGCGATTATACCGAATCCGGGCAAAGATTTTCCATGGCTCCAGGTGCCACGAAGACAGGCAACACAGGCGGCCTTTTTTACTACGTCAAGGATGCCCGGCGCAGCTCCGCCAACGCCCCACAAGCAGGCGGCATCCTCGACATGACGGTCACTCCGGCGGGCTGATCCGCAGCAGCCGGTGAGGCACTGGACGGCACGCGTGGCTTGAGCCGCCGCACGCCCTCCTCCAGCCTGGATCTCAGGATCTAGACTCCAGCCCTGTCGGCAACTCCTCCGGCAACGGCCTGCGCCGTGCACCACGGCATGAATCAGGAAGAAAAACGGTAACGTTCGCGCCTGGATTGCGCAGATGCCCATGCAGGACTGCCATGAACTCCCCCGACCCACTCATGAAAACATCACTTATTGCCTCCCTCATTCTGCTTCTGGGCACTCTAGCACCTCTGTCTGCCCAGGTACCACAGATCATCAACTACCAAGGCAAACTCACCGTCTCCGGCACCCCCTTTACTGGCACGGGGCAGTTCAAGTTCGCTCTGGTCAACGGGGACGGCACCACATCCTTCTGGAGCCACGACGGCACCAGCACGGCCGGAAGTGAACCTACCGCAGCCTTGTCCCTGCCCGTGGTCAACGGCCTCTACGTTGTGCCATTGGGTGACACTACCCTAACAGGCATGGCCGCCGTGCCTCCCGCTGTTTTTGAGAACGCCGATGTGCGCCTGCGCGTCTGGTTCAACGACGGCACCAACGGCACCGCCGTGCTGACCCCCGACCAGCGCATCACCTCCGTGGGATATGCCATGATGGCGGACACCGTGCCCGATGGGGCGATCACTAGCGCAAAGTTGGCCGGGGCTCTTGTACCCCAACTCCACGCGTCCGCAGCCGCCCCGTTCGACGCTACTCCCGCCAACACTGGCAGCGTCTTTTTCAACTCGGCGGACAAACGTCTCTACTTTTCCGACGGCTCGCAATGGCTGCCCACGGGAAACTCCCAGGCCACCTATCGTTGGGCGGTTTGGAGCACCTACGACCAGGCAGCCGGGTGGTTTTTCAACAACAACTCCGCTCTGACCGGAGGGGTCATGCCATCCAGCTGGAGTGACGGCAACGCCACGGCGGCCATGATCTCCTCCGACAAGCGAGTTCAGGCGACCCTGTTCAATAAAAAAGCAGCCATTTCCCCAAACTCTGTGGCATGGGCTGAAGCTTGGTCCTCCTACAGCTCAACCAATGGCAAGATGGCGGGCGCCTTGTTTCGCGTGCGTAACAACACGGGTGAGGCGATCAACTGGCCTCTGAGTTTTTATGGGACCTGCAGCTGGGTTTGGAGCGAGGTGGCAAGCGTGTCCCTCAATGGCACATCCTCTTACACCTCAGGCAGCACGAATGGGTCTGCATTGACAACTCATGCCGTAACCCTCTCCATTCCAGCCAACCGCACCTCCACCGTGATCTGTGTGGCCGGTTCCGGGGGCGTCTCAGGAAACATGCGCTCCACCGTGCTCGCTTTTTTCAACGACTGCCTGACCCTGCCCGCTGGCCTGGAATATGTGGACGACCTCGAGCACGCCACTGGTGGTTACGAACAGTAGACTCCGGGCAGGCTCTATCCAAGCAACGTTAAGCGGAAACAGCCAGCCGCAGCCCTCCCTCAGTCAACACGATCCGTCTGGAGAAGGCGCCGATGAACCCGCCTCAAATCCCTCAGACCTCATAACCTGAGCCACCGATGAAATATCGCCTCGCAATTGTCATCTTCCTGATTGCTGCGGCTTGCCGCGGAGCCGCACCCTACACCAGGACTTACTCGGTGCTGGATGCCGGCGGCGGCTTGCAGGCCGGCTCAGTCTATCAAAACCAGGGCAGCATCGGCGTTCCAGGCGTCATGACGACCGCGGGCACCTATGCTTCCACCCCAGGTATCCACGGCATGGAGCCCGCGGACAACTCAGCACCCGCCCTTGCACTTTTGCTCGCCGTTTATCCCGCATCAAGTGGAAGTGATGGTCTGGATGTCACCATCACACGCACCGGCGGCACAGCGGCAACCAGTGTCACCCTGAGCACCAGCGACGGCAGCGCCAGCATGGTGCCTCCCTTCACCGCCGCTCTGGCCGGCACGGACTATGAGGCGCTGAGCACGGAGGTTTCCTTCGCCGAAGGCGAGACCAGCAAGGTGGTACCCATCACCCTCCTGCCCCGCTCCGGCACGCTGCCCAACCGTCGTTTCACCGTTACCCTCTCCGCTCCCGCCGGTGGTGCAACGCTCGGCTCCCTCGTTTCCGCCGAGGTGCGCCTGTTGGCACCCGACTCCCGCCCCCCAACCCTCGCCGTGCGCTTCCCATCCGCCACGACCACGCTCATCACCCGCGTCGCCCCCCTCGTCATCAGCGGCACCGCCGGCGACGCCTACGGCCTGGATCGCGTCGAGATTGACTACGGCGGCGACACCTTCACCGCCACCCTCGGCTCGGCCAGCAAGCCAACCCTGGTGCCCTGGAGCTTCGAACTCACCCCGACTGGCGACGGCCCCGTCAGCCTCGTCATCCGCGCCTATGACCTCAGTGGCAACGTCACCCCCCTGACCCGAAGCTTCGACTTCATCCGCCGCTATCCGGTTCAGGTGACTCGTCAGGTGCCCGTCGGACTCGGCACGCCCGATGAGGCCGGCGCCGTCCGACTGATCTCCAGCAAGGGTGACTTCTCCGCCCTACTGCCCAAAGGCGCCGTCACTCAGACCGGTGCGGTCGTGCCCCTGGCCCAGGTGACCCTCACACCGCGGGCGATGGCGGGCTACGCCTTCTCGCACTGGGAGGGCCTGCCCGCCGGGACATCCATCTCGGGCGCGATGGTCCACTTCCAAATGCCCGCCGAAGACGTCACCGGCATCTCCGCCGTGTTCGTGACCAACCCCTTCCTCGGCCTGGGAGTCCGACCGGTCTTTTACGGCCTCATTGAGCCCACCGAAAGTGCCGGCCACAGCAACGCCACCCACGGTTCCCTCACCGCCGCCCTGGTTGCTGGCTCTGGTTCGCTCACCGGCAAAATCCACCTCGACGGCCACACCACCGCCTTCACCGGCCTCGCCTTGGGCAATGGCAACGTCTGGTTCCGCGCCCCTGACCGGACGCTGCACACCTCCCTGGATCTGCCCGGCGACGCCGTCATGACCGGGCGCTTCGAGTCGGGTCAGTTCCTCGTCGAGATCAGCGACAGCAGCAACACCCTGGAGGGTCTCGCCCTCGCCGCCGCCTACAGCAAAACCCAGCTAGTCCCCGCCGCCTTGCTCAACAGTGCCGACCTCGGATTCTACACCGCGGCCCTGCCGTCCAAGGAGCAGACGCCCGGAATGCCCCTCGCCAGCTATCCCCAAGGCGCCGGTTACGGCAGTTTCACGCTCAAGAACAACGGCACCCTGCGCTTCGCCGGCGTGCTGGCCGATGGCTGCAAGTTCACCGCTGCCAGCGCCTTGGTCACCGCCAACCTCGTGCCACTGCACGCGCAACTGCTGACGCCCGGCACAACCACCGGCGAAAAAGGCGGCAGCCTGCTCGGCCATGCCCAGCTCGATCCGGACGGTGAACACACCGACGTGGCGGGCATGGATCTGCGTTGGTTCCGCCCGGCAGTGACCGAGCAATCCGGCAGCACCGTCGCTGCCCTGGCCACCCAGCGTTACACCGCCGGCTGGCCGGAAGGCATCACGCTCGACCTCATCGGCGCCAAGTATGATAAGACCGCCACCGCCCAGACAACCCTCGGTCTCGCCGGCCCTGGCCAACTGACTTTCAACGATGGCAAACTGGTCGCTGAGGTCGAAATCACGAACTTCAGCGTCAGTGGCAACTCGGTCATCAAGACACCCAGCACGGACAAGAGTTACACGCTCAGCTTCACCCAAAGCTCGGGGCTCTTCAAAGGCAGCTTCACCCCAAACTGGGACAGTCCCGCCAGCTGCCCGGCTTCACGGGCGTGCTGCTGGGCAAGGGCGCCAACCGGGGCGGTTGGGGTTTTTTCCTGAGCAACCGTGCCGGCGATCTCGACCCGGAAGGCGGCCGTGTCCTGCTGGAGCAGCCGTGAATCCAAGACCGCTCCTCAAGGCGGCGTCAGCTTGCCGACGAGGCTGCTCAGGTAGGGGAAGAGCTGCTTCTTGCGGCTGACCACGCCGGGCAGGTCGAAAACCTGGGGTGCCCGGGTCGGATAGTCAGCGGCAAGGGCGCGCTCGACACGGGCGTCGCCGGCCACCAACAGCACACTGTGATGGGCGGTGATGTCGGTCACCATCAGGCAAGCGAAGTTCAGGCGGTGCGCCTCGCACAGGGAGGTGAGCGCCTCGTGCAAAGCGCCCTGCTGCTTCCAGAACTCGCCCAAGCCCATCTCCTCGATCTGGCTGATGCTGATGCGCCAGCCGTTTTCCTCGAACACCTTGCGGTCGCCCTCAATGGCGCGCGCCGGGGTCGCCTCGCGCAGCAGGGAGCCGGCGGCAAAGAAGTCCTTCACGAACTGCGCCGCATCGAGACCGGCGATGCCGGCGAGCCAGTCGAGGATCTCGCGATCGGTGGCGGTGCTGGTCGGACTGGTCAGGTGCAGGGTGTCGGAGATCAGGCCGGCGCACAGGCAGATGGCGGTGCCTTTGTCGGGCGTCAGGCCGCGCATGCGAAACATGATGCCGACGATGGTGCTGGTGCTGCCGACCGGTTCGTTGATGAAGCGCACCGGTTCCTGGGTGCGCAGGTTGCCGCTCAGGCGGTGGTGATCGATGACCTCGACAATCTCCGCCTCATCGGCGCCGGCGACGGCCTGGGAGAACTCGTTGTGATCGACCAGCACCAGGCGGGTGCGCGGCACCTCGACGAGGTCGGACTTGGAAAACACGCCCTCAAGGCGGCCACTCTCCTCGTCGACGACGGGAAACAGCGGCTGATGGGAATCGTGCACGGCGTGGATGATTTCGCGCAGCGGCGTGCGTGAGCCGAACGACAGGAACCCATCGTGCAGGGCCTCGGCGATCGGGCGCGAAAAGCGGATGAGCTGGGAGGCACTGGCGGTGTCCTGGGAGGCGGTGATGACACTGACGCCCTTGGCCTCCGCTTCACGCAGCAGGCTGTCGCTGGGAAGGAAGCCGCCGGTGACAACGAGGCAGCGCACACCAAGTTCGATCGCCAGGGCGAGCAATACGAAGTCATTGTGCAGGCGGAGGAT
>CAZSBO010000017.1:0-7139 GCA_964605265.1 uncultured Prosthecobacter sp. | reverse complement strand
TCTCCGGTCGGTCGCCGGTCAACAAAACCAACTGGCGCGGCGGGAACTGGCGCGAGCGCTCGCGCGAGGTCTCGACACTGGAGGCGGCAACGACGAGGATGAGGTCTTCGACGGCACCGGCCCCGTCGCCCCCGCCGATCAGGATGCCAGCGAGCGCGGCGGCCATGTTCTGCAGGCTCGTGCGCACCTCGCGGTTGGCGGCGCGATGACGCGCTTCGGAGGGCAGGAACAACTGCGCCATCTCCTGAATCGTCGGCATGCCGAGCAGGCGGCCGTCGCCGTCAACGACCGGGATCGAGCGGAAGCTGTGCTCGAGCATCTTGCGGTAGACCGACAAAAACGTCTCCTGGGGTCCGGCGGTGAGCACCTCGCGACGGCAGACCAGGGCGGCCGTGGGTCGCACGTCGAGCAGCAGGCGGGGCGCTTCGACACCGGCCAGCTTGAGCACCCAGTTCGTGCGCGCATTGATCTCGCCGCAGCAGGCCGCCACCACCTCGCCATCGCGCACCTGACGCAGATAGGCCGCGTAGCCGATGGCGGAACAGATGGCGTCGGTGTCCGGATTGCGGTGGCCGATGACGTGGAGGGGTTCCATGGCGGGAGGGCGGGTACGACCCCGCGCGCCGACGTAGCCGTGCGCGGCGGCGCTGTCAATCCGCCCGGGAAAAAGAGCGGCGGTGACAGCAACCTTTCAACGCCCGGCTCGACAAGACCGTCCACTAGGGCTATAAACCCGACTTCATGCCCGTGTCCACCCGACCCGCCCGCTTCCTGTTCGCCGCCCTGCTCTGGCTGGGCGCCGCCGCCGTGGCTTCCGCGGAATGGCTGGTGTACGAGTTGAAATTCACCCCCTCGGAAGAGTCGGTGAACTTTTCCTTCTACAGCGGCGCCTACCTGGTCGCGCCACTCAACGGCGGTCCGGCCTCGATCATCCTCACCACCGAGGAGGGCGGTCGTTTCTACGCCCGCGCCGAGGCTGGCGGCAAGTTCTTCGTGGCGGCCAACGCCCAAGTCCGCAAGGCGGTGTTCAGTGCCCTCGCCCTGCAAGGCAGTTCACAAGCCTTTTACACGGCCTCGGGTCGCCTCAACCGCTCGCTGCTGCTGACCAACGCCGACGGCTTGGTGCGCACCTGGCATGTCGCCGAATCCCTTGAAGGCCGACTGATGAGTGCCGACGACGAATCCGCCACCGGTCCTGCGGCCGACGGCTCGCTCGGCGTGCTCGGCGAGGCCGGCCTGAGTGCCAGCCTGCGCGAGGATCTCACCGCCATTGCCACCGCCCGTTTCCACAGTCTGGCCGGTGCCACGGCCTATGTCGTCGAGCTGTTGGAAAAGTACGGCTACGCGCCGGATGAAGGTGCCGTTCCAGTCGAATCGGCTGACACCGATGCGGCCATCATTGATCCCAGCCTGTTCCCTGCCGCCAACTGAGCATGAGCGGACCCACCTCCCCAACTGCCGCGCCGGTGAACGGCCAAGCCGCTGTTGCCCCGCGAGCCGGTGGCATCCGTCAGGCCCTGGTGCAGTGCCTGGAGGCCGCGGGCGGCGCCGGCATCGCCCTGCCCACCGCCACGCCCAGCGCCTCGGTGGTCAGCCAGTTGCTCGACTCCGGCCGCCTCGATGAGGAAACCTTTCTCGCCCAGCTCGCCGCGCGCGCCGGTCTCAGCTACGTCGCCAATCCGCTGCCCGACAGCGCCGACGCCCCGGAAATGAAGCGCCTGCTGCCACCGCGTGTTGCTCTCAAGCACCGTCTGCTGCCCTTGAACATCCAGGACGACGGTGAGGAATCCGGCGGCCGAAAGCTCGTCATTGCCTCCTACGACCCCTTTGACCTGATCGCCCGCCAGGCCGTGGCCCGCGAGGTCGACGCGCCGGTGCGCTGGGAGATCGCCCCGCGCAAGCGCCTGCTCAACGCCATGCGCGACTTCTACGGCGTCGGTGCCGACACCTTCGAGGAAATCCTCAAGGGCCGCAGCATCGACGACGCCGACCTTGAGCAGCGCGACGAGGCCAACATCATCGATGCCGACGACGAGGAGGCCTCGGTGGTGAAGTTCGTCAACACCGTCATCCGCGAGGCGCTTGAGCAGCATGCCACCGACATCCATGTCGAGCCGATGGAGGACAAGCTGCGCATGCGCTACCGCATCGACGGCCGCCTGCGCGAGGTGCCGGTGCCGGAAAACATCAAGGCCCTGCAGCAGTCCGTCATTGCCCGTCTCAAGGTCATGGCCAAGCTCGACATCGCCGAGCGCCGCCTGCCCCAGGACGGCCGCATCAACCTGCAGATCGCCGGCCAGTTCATCGACGTACGCGTCGCCACCATCCCCAGCGTCGAGGGGGAAAGCGTCTCCCTGCGTCTGCTCGGCCAGGAAAAGTTCAACCTCGACCGCCTGCGCATCGAGACCGACCTGCGCAGCGAAATCGAGGCGCTGCTGAAGAAGCCCAACGGCATCATCCTGGTCACCGGTCCCACCGGCTCCGGCAAGTCCACCACGCTCTACACCTTCCTCAGCCAGCTCAACACCGAGCACCGGCGCATCGTCACCATTGAAGACCCGGTCGAAAACAAACTGCCCGGCGTCGTCCAGATCGCCGTGCGACCGGAGATCAACCTCACCTTTGCCACCGGCCTGCGCTCAATCCTGCGCGGCGATCCCAACGTCGTCATGGTCGGGGAAATGCGCGACCTGGAGACGGCGGAAATCGCCATCCGCGCCGCGCTCACCGGCCACCTGGTCTTCTCCACCCTGCACACCAACGACGCCGTCGGCGGCATCACCCGCCTGGTCGACATGGGCGTCGAACCCTTCCTTGTTGCCAGCTCGGTGCGCGCCTTCATCGCCCAGCGCCTCGTGCGCGTGCTCTGCCCGGAGTGCAAGGAGGTGGAACCCGACGCCCAGGCCAAGCTACTCGAACTGAAGTACCACGGCCCCCTGTCGGCACCGGTCTACCGCGCCCGCGAGGGCGGCTGCGAGGCCTGCCGCGCCACCGGTTACAAGGGCCGCATGTCGATCTACGAACTGGTCCGCCTCACCCCCGCCATGGGCGAACTCATCACCCACAAGGCCAGCGGCCAGCAACTGCTCCAGCAGGCCCTCAAGGATGGCTACCGCCCCATGCGCGAGTACGGCGTGCGCAAGATCCTCGGTGGCCTGACGACCATTGAGGAAGTCATCAGCGTCACCGTCGCCGAATCGGAGCAGTAACCCTGCCGGGGCCCGTTGACCCTGCAAAAATCCGTCGCATTCCCGCCCGGTCTCGGCGACAGCATTCGCGATGCAAGCCGCCCTGGATTCCGCCACCGAAAGCCTCATCGACCTGGCCCTCGCCGAGGACGTCGGCTCAGGCGACCTCACCGCCCGCTGTTTCGTACCCGAGGACGCCCGTTCCTGCGCCCGCATCGCCGCCCGCGAAGCGGGGGTGCTCGCCGGGCTAGACGTCGCCCGCCGCATCTTTGCGCGACTGGATCCGCGCATTGAAGTGCGCGCTCGGCTTGCCGATGGCGACGCCTTTGCCGCCGGCGACACCGTGCTCGAGCTTGAGGGTCCGACCCGTGCCCTGCTCACCGGCGAGCGCACGGCGCTGAACTTCCTGCAGCGCCTCTGCGGCGTCGCCACCCAAACCCGGCGTTACGTCCAGGCGGTGCGCCCCCACCCGGTGCAGGTCTGGGACACGCGCAAAACCACCCCCGGCTGGCGCCTTCTGGAAAAGTCGGCCGTGCGCGCTGGCGGCGGCACCAACCATCGCATGGGCCTTTACGACCATGTCATGGTCAAGGACAACCACCTCGCCGCCGGCGGCGGTCTGGCGGCCCTGCAGGCCGGCATCGACTGCGTGCGCGCCGAGCGACCCGACGCGCGGGTGCAGATCGAGGCGGACACCCTCGAACAGGTTGCCGCCTTCCTCAGCCTGAGCGGGGTCGACATGCTGCTGCTCGACAACATGAGCTGCGGGAAATTGCGCGAGGCCGTGCGCCTGAACGCGGGCCGCCTCTGGCTGGAAGCGAGCGGCGGCGTCACCCTCGACACGATCGGTGCCATCGCCGCCACCGGCGTCAACGCCATCTCGGTCGGCGCCCTCACCCACTCGGCACGTGCGCTCGACCTCGGTCTCGACTTCGAGCCGGCCTGACAGCCCGTTGATCCGAGCACTCAGCGCAGCATGGCCCGGGCGATGATGGCATCGACCGGATTGAAGTCATCGGTGAACACCTGCCCGTCCGCCGGCACCTGGCTGCGCGGCACATGGGCGGCGGCGATGCGTGCCGGCACCGACCCGGCGATGTGACGTCGGCCGGCCAACCGGCTCATGCGATCCTCCTGCGAGGCCATGATGACGACATTCTGGACCAGTTGGCGCGGCCCCTGGACGGCGAAGATTTCGACGTGGGCGAAGACCTCGCGCAGGGTGGCAAGCATGCCGGCGAGCAGTTCGGCGCGCGGACCCTGCACGGCGGAGATCGTGTTCATCAGGTAAACGCCACCGGGTTCCAGGCGATCGGCCACCAGTTGGAAAAACTCGCGGGTCGCCAGGTGCGGCGGGATGGCGTGCACACCGTTGTAGGCATCGCCAAAAATCAGATCCCAGCGCCGGTCCGTCTGGGTGCGCAGGTAGTGGCGGGCATCGCCGGCATGAGCCTGCACGCGCGGATGCTGGTCGAGGTGGAAGAACTGCCGGCCAATGTCAATGACCTGCGGATCCAGCTCGGCGACATCGACCTCGGCCTCGGGAAATTCGCGGGAGACCTCGCACGGCATGCCGAAGGCACCGGCTCCGATGAAGAGGGCGCGGCGCAGCGGCTCGCCGCCCATGACGGCCAGCCGCCAGTAGTGCTGGTACTCGAGCACCAGCGCCCCGTCCGCGGTCTGGATGCCGCCCTCGGAAGTGGAATCGAGCTGCAGGAACCGCCGGCTCTGCCGGCCCTCGCCCTGCTCCGTCACCTTGATGTGATGGTAAAACGACTCGCGCTCGTGCAGCACGCCCGGCTCCGTTGGGGTTTCCAACGCCAGGCTAGCGGCGGCGGCCACCGCACCGGCAGCAAGCAGCGCGGCCTGACGCCGGCGCGAACCGCGCGCCAGGGCGAAGGCTGCCAGCGCCAGCAACAGCAGCAGGGCGGCGCAGCCGAGGAAGATAGCGCGCACCCCGAAGGAACCGAGCAGGACAAAACCGGAGAGGAAGGTGCCGACGAAGCTGCCGAGCGAGCCGAGCATGCTCACCGTGCCGGCGGCACCGCCGACGTGGCTGTCCTTCCACGTCAGGCTGTACAGGCGCACCGAGGCCGGCGAGACCGCCCCGAGCAGGGCGCCCGGCAGGGCGAGCAGGAGCAGGGCAAACAGCACCGGCCCCTGCACCAGGCCGCGGTCGGACAGCATCGGCCCGAGCAGGACAGCGAGACCGGGAATGAGGAAGGTCAGCAGGGCGGCAGCGGCCAGCAGCCAGCCAAGCACCTCGGGACCGGCACGACGGTCGGCGAGTCGCCCACCCGCGTAACCGCCGGCGCTGAAGGCCACCAGGATGACCCCGATCAGCGCGGTCCAGGTGTAGATGCTGTTGCCGAACATCGGCGCCAGCAGACGCGCGGCGCTGAGTTCGATGACCATCAGGGCCGCACCCGAAAAGAAGCAGGCGGCACCGAGGTAGAACCGCTCAAGTCGAAGAAAACCGGCGGCGGGTTCGGGGAAAGTCTTGGCCATGGTGGAAAGGGAGATCTGCGAGGCGGGGGCCTCAGTCATTGTAAAACACCAGCGCCAGAATGCGCCAGCCGTCGCGGCCGCGGCCGAGGGTGAAGTAATCCACCCCGGTGACGACCTCCCGGCCCTTGGTCAGACGCCAGCGCACCTCGGCGAAGGCCACCCGGCTGTCGCCAGTGATCTTCTTGGTCACCGGCACCTCGGTCATCGGACTGGGCGACCGCTCATGACCGAGCTTCTGGCCGTGCAGGAAATCGGTCAGGCCCTGGCTGGAACTGCGACCGTTCTTTTCGACGAAGGTGACGCGCGCGCCGGGATCAAAGCAGGCGCCGTAACCCTCCATGTCGCGGGCCGACCAGGTGCTGAAGTAGCGGTCGAGAAAAGCCTCAATGGCCGCCTGCTCCGGATGCTGCGCGCGCCCGCAGGCGGCGAGCAGGCCGGCGAGGCAGAACAGGACGGCAAACCGGCGGCGCATGGCGGAACCCGTTCAGTCCTCGGGCATCTCTTCCGGCACCCCCATGAGGGCGAGCAGACGGTTCAAATCCTCGACCCCGTAGTAGTCGATCTCGATGTGGCCCTTCTTCTCGCCGTGCTTGATGCTGATGTTCGTCGTCAGATGCTGCATCAGCCGCTGCTCGACCGCCTCAACGGCGCGCGACTCCTCGGTCTCGCCGAGTTCGGGTTTCGGTGGCGGCGGATTCAGGATGGCGGCGGCGAGCTTTTCCGCAGCGCGCACGGTCAGGCCCTTGCGGACAATTTCATCGGCCGCACGCTGCTGGTCCTCGGCCTTCTTCAGGGTCAGCAGCACCTTGGCGTGACCGGTGCTCAGGCGCCCCGAGGACAGCAGTTGCTGCACCGGCGGACAGAGGTCGAGCAGGCGCATCGTGTTGGCCACGGTCGCGCGGTTCTTGCCAACGCGCTGGGCGATGTCCTCCTGGCGCATGGCGAAGTCCTTCGACAGCCGTTCGTAGGCGCGGGCCTCTTCGATCGGATTGAGACCCTCGCGCTGCAGGTTCTCGATGAGCGCCATCTCCAGCACGTCCTTGTCCGAGGCCTCGCGGACAATGACCGGCACCTGCTTCAAGCCCAACTCGCGCGAGGCGCGGAAACGGCGCTCACCGGCGATCAACTCCAGCTTGCCGGCGACTCGGCGGACGATGAGCGGCTGAATGACCCCGTGCTCGCGGATCGAGTCCATCAGCTCCTGGAGCATCTCCTGAACGAACTCCTTGCGCGGCTGCAGCGGACTGGGCACGACCTGCTCCAGCGCGACATGGTTGACCACGTCGCCGGGCGCCGGCTGGGCCAGCGCGGGTGGCTTCGCCACGCCGCTCACGGCCGAAGGCGCCGAGATGAGCGCGCCGAGTCCTTTTCCAAGTGCTGCTTTTGCCATAAGGACGGCAGGTTAGTGAGGCCGCCGGGGATGGCAAACAGCTTTTGCCGCCG
>CAZSBO010000016.1:27092-36809 GCA_964605265.1 uncultured Prosthecobacter sp. | reverse complement strand
GGATTGGCGCCCGGTTCAGATCGGTCGGCGAGGAAATTCGTCGGAGCTAAAGCACTCCAGCGCTTCAGCGCACCTTCCATGTCTGTGGCTCGACGAGATCGAGGCGCCCGGGGCTGCAGAACAGCGTTCTCAATGCTTCAAATCACTGGAATTGAGTCGCTTGAGCACCTGATTCGGAATCGCCCTGCCACGCCAAGATCCCCCGGGAGGGGCTATTTATAACTACTTACAATGTATGTAATGTAAAGTAGTCAGCTGGGAAACGGGATGCCTGGGCTGTTCTGGAGATTCCAGGCCGAAGGTTGTGGGGTTCCCTGGCGCTGGGCGCGATTTTCTGGCCTTGCCGGGCTTCCGGAGCTGCGTCAGGGGTTGGGCCATGATTCCTGAAACGCGTTTGGGCTCGAGGATCTCGCCAGAAACGACTGTCGCGGCAGCTGGTCTGTTGGAACGTCTGCGCTTGGCCGCTCCTGAGGTGGCCTGTTTGCTGCGAGAGTATCTGATTGCGGATCAGGAGGTTGTCGATGAGCGCAGTCTGGTGTGGGGCGAGCCACAGTTTGATCCAATTGATGGCCGGCGCGGGCGGATTGAGGTCGGTTTCAGCTACCGGGCCAGTCTGGGATGTCAGGATCGGGAGTACCGCGACAGCACTTGCCTGCCCCTGTTTTTTGAGATTCGGCCCGGCGAATTGCGGCTGTTTGGGCCCGAAATCCCGGAGCCGGCGTCGACTTGGGAAGAGTTTTAACCGCCTTTCGCTTTACGAGCCGAGGTGCCCGTGAGCCAAGTTGTGGACAAGGGATGCGGATCAACCAGTTCCCGGCTTGCTCGTCGGCGCATTTGCGTCATGCTCGCGGCATGTCGCGCCCCTTTGCCCTCGTCTTTGCCGGGCTGATGGCGGCGTTTTTCGCCTGTTTCTTCCTCTGGCCGATCTGGACGACCGTGCAACTGGCCTTTGAGGGGCCCGACCACCGGTTCAGTCTGGATTATGTCGCCGAGGTCTTCCTGAACCCACTGTACCGCGAGGGCCTGTTCAACGCCTTCGCCATCGCCCTGGCCACCACTCTGGGCTGCCTGCTGCTCTCGCTGCCCCTGGCCCTGCTTTTTGTTCGCTACGACTTCCCCGGGAAAAGCCTGCTTAACAGTCTGATTCTGATACCGATGGTGCTGCCGCCGTTTGTCGGAGCCATCGGTGTCAAGGCGATCCTCGGTCAAGCTGGTGCGTTGAACGCCTTGCTCCTGCAACTGGGGCTGATGGACCCGCTGCGGCCGGTCGATTGGCTGGGCGAATGGCAGATGGCCGGCATGGTGGCGATGGAAATCCTGCATCTGTACCCGCTTTTGTACCTGAACATCGCTGCGTCGCTGGCCAATCTGGATCCGGCGCTGGAGGAGGCGGCGGCCAATCTGGGGGCCTCGCCCTGGCGACGCCTGCGCCGGGTGACCCTGCCGCTGATTCTGCCTGGCATCTTCGCCGGCGGCACCCTGGTGTTCATTGGATCATTCACCGAACTCGGCGTGCCGCTGATCTTCGACTTCGACCGTGTCACCGCCGTGCAGATTTTCCGTTCGCTCAACGACCTGAGCGACAACCCCTTCCCCTATGCCCTGGTGGTCGTGCTGCTGGCCTGCAGCTCGCTGATTTACCTGGTCGGCAAGGGCCTGTTTGGCTCCGCCGAGGCGCTGGGGGGTGGTCGGGCGACCTCCTCGCGCGAGCCGGTGCGACTGGGTCGCTGGGCCGGACTGGGCTGCGCGCTGGTGTTTGTCGGGGTCACCCTGCTGGCGGTGCTGCCGCATCTGGGGGTGGTTTTGCTGAGTTTGGCCGATGACTGGTATGCGACGGTGCTGCCCGAGCGCTGGACGCTCGGCCACTATGCCGGGGCACTCGGCCATGAACTGACCCTGGGTTCGATCGCCAACAGCCTCAAGTACTCGCTGGCCGCGCTGGTGCTGGCCCTGGTCTTGGGCACGGGCGTTGCCTATTTGAACGTGCGTACGCGGATTTGGGGTCGCCAGTGGCTCGATCTGCTGGCCATGCTGCCGCTGGCGGTGCCGGGCGTGGTGCTGGCCTTTGGCTACCTGGCCATGACCCGGCCCGGGCGCAGTTTCGACGGCCTCATCCTGGGTGAAGATCCCCTGCTCATCCTGGTGATCGCCTACGCGGTGCGTCGCCTGCCCTACGTGGTGCGCTCGGCCACGGCCGGCTTTCAGCAGGTGCATCCGGTTCTGGAGGAAGCCGCGCAAAACCTGGGTGCCACACCCTGGCGCGCTCTGCGCCGCATCACCCTGCCCCTGGTGCTGCCGAACCTGGTGGCCGGCGGTTTGCTGGCCTTTGCCTTTGCCATGCTGGAAGTGAGCGACTCGATGATCCTGGCCCAGCAGGCGGTGCATTACCCGATCACCAAGGCGATCTACTCGCTGGTCATGTCGCTGGGCAACGGCCCGGCGCTGGCCTCGGCGCTGGGGGTTTGGGCAATGGTCTTTCTGGGCATCACCCTGGCGGGGACCAGCCTGATCCTCGGCAAAAAGCTCGGCGCCCTGTTCCGCTGATCCCGCCTCACTCCGGTGCCAGCAGATCGAAGCGCGCACTCAGGGGTAACGCCTCCGCCTGCGGCAGCAGGCAGTGACCGATGCCCTGGCCTGCGCCGCCGCCGGGGGGCAGAACGAAGACCCCGGCGACGGCTGCCGAGCTGCCGCCGGTCGGCACAAGGCTGCCGGTGAACACCCCGGTTTTGGCATTCGCCTTGAGTCGCAGGCGGGCGCGCGGATCCAGAGCGGGCAGCAGTTTGTTCGGCGCTTGAACGGTCAAGTCGAGCCGCAGGGTCTCGGTTTCACCATCCTCGCGCAGGATCACCACGGCGTCACCGGCCATCAACCCGAGGAAGGTGGGAAGATCGTTGGCGGGTCGGTAGGCCGCGCCAACCAGATTCAGGGTGTGGCCCGCCTGGCCGAGGCGCTGCAGGTCGGGGCTGTCGGCAAAGGTCGCCGCCGAGGGCTGCAGCCCGGTCGCGTCGAGATCGAGCCAGGCGCGCAGGGTGGTGGCGGTTTTCTTGTCGAAGGCAAAGAGCGGCACGCGGCCGGCCTGGCCACGCGGGGCGGCGGTGGTGAAGCTGCGGCCGTCGGGCAGGCGTCCGGCCCATTTGAAGGCGCCCTTGGTGCTCAGGCTGCCAGCCAGGTAGCCGGCGCCCTGCGGCACGAGCGGATCGGCGACACGGTCCGGCGACGGCAGGAATCGGGCGGTGTAGGGGCCGCTCAGTTCCGCATGGGCCACGGCATGCCACTCGCTGCGCACTGCATCGACCTCAGCGCTGTCGTCGCCCAGGCTGAGCGTGCCGTGCAGTTCGCCATTGGCGACGCTGAACCTCAGTTCCAGGTGCGGCAAGCCACCGGCCCGCTTGATGGCAATCTCGGCTTCGGGGACCTCGCCCGGTGGGGCATCGAGACGGTCGCTGAAGCGGTAACTCTTGGCACCCAAGGACACATTGCCCGACAGGGCCCCGGTGGCGGTGATCGTCGCCTGGAAGCGGCCGCCGAGTTCCTGATTGAGCGTTGCCTCGCGGGCCAGCAGACCGTGGAAAACGCCGACCACCCCCTCGGGCAGCGGTTCGATGTCCCAGATCACCGTCACTGTCTCACCCGTGCCGGCGGCGTTGCTGGCGCTGACGCGCAGCTCGTAGGTGCCGGGGCGTTCGGGGATGCCGTGGATGCGACCCGTGGCGCGATCGAACTTCAGTCCGCGCGGCAAACCTTGGCCGGTGAAACGCAGCGGGCTGTGGTCGGCAAGCAGTTGCCAGTCGACCGCGCCGCTGACGCCGGCCACCGGTGGCAGGAGCGAGGTGATGACGGGGCGCAGAGTCACCTCGAGCGTGGCGGGCAGGGTGCTCAATTCGAGGCCATCGAGACTGGCCACGCAGGTGTAGGTGCCGCGGTCCCCTGCCCCGCACTGGCGGATCGTCAGCGTCGCGCCGTCGCTGCCGGACAGGTGGTCGTCGTCGCTCAACGGTTGTCCGTCGCGATGCCAGCGCAGGGTCAAACCCGGCCCGGCGGCGGCGGTGCGCAGCACGACAGTCTTGCCCTCGGTGACGGTTTGACCGGCGACGCTGCGGCGCAGCACACCGAGGCTCGCCATTAGGCTCTCCTCGGTGGCGGTGGCATTGCTGGCGAGGACCTGGTAGCTGCCGGCATCGGTGAGCTGGGCGGCGGCGATGCTGAACCCGGCCTCAGTGCCCAGCGTGGCCGTCGTGCCCAGCTTGCGCCAGGCGTAGCCGATGGTGCCACCACCCTCGGCGGCTGCCTGGAAGACGACGGGTTCGCCCTCGCCGACCAGGGCCGGTTCCGGCGACTGGGTGAGCACGACCGGTTCGATGGTCGAACCGAAGAGGGTCACCGTGGCGGAGAGCAACGCGCCGGTGTCGCCGCGCGCGAGATCCTGGCAGTCGAGCGTCCAGAAGCCACGGGCGGCTTCGCCCCAGTGGCGCACGCTGGAGAAGGTCCAGTTGTTGTAGTCCTGGCCGTCGTCGGCGCCGGTGCGGGTCGCCAGCGTGCTGACCGTGCCGGTCGGCGAAATCAGCCGGATCTGCAGGTCGCCGCGGTAGCTGTGCGGGGCATTCAGGCGCACGGTCACGTGTTCGACGCGCAGGTCGGTGACGTCGGAGAAATCGAAGTCGACTTGCAGGCCGGTGGTCGAATTGTCGGGGATGGCGAGGCCGGGCGACTGGCTGCGCTCGTGTTCGACCATGGGGCCGAGGTTCTGCCAGGTTTCAGCGAGGGCGACGGCGGCCGCGGCGTCGAGGGCACCGGCGCCATAGGACTCGTGGTGGCGGATGAGCGGCAGGGTGGGTTCACCGCCGGAGCGACTGACCCAGCCAGCGTTGCCCGGGACGAGTTGCACGGAGGAGCGCAGCAGGATCTCCTTCACATCGCGCCAGCCGAGTTGCGGGTTGGCTTCGAGCAGCAGGGCGAGCGCGCCGCTGACGATGGGGGCGGCTGCCGAGGTGCCGCCGAAGGTGCGGGTGTAATCGCGGGCCGACAGTTCGCCGCTGAGTTCACCCGGGGTGACGCCGTTGTTGTAACCGGCATTGCCGCGCAGGTCAGTGGTGACGACGCCGCCCGCGCCGGGGGCGCAGACCACGAGGTGGCTGCCGCCCTCGCTGTAAGGCGCCAGGGCGCCGGCACTGGTGAGCACGCCGACCGGCAGGGCGTAGATCGAGTTCGGGTAGCTGTCCTTGTTGCCCTGGTCGCCGTAGTCGCGGTCGTTGCCGGCCGACCAGACCGAGAGGGTGCCGAGTCCGCCGCGGCCATTGAGGGCGGCGTTGCGCCGGGCGGCGCGCAGGAGGGGGCCGCTCCAGCCGAGTTCCGCGTAAAAATCCGGATCGAGGATCGTCGGCGGCGCCCCCCAACTGTGGTTCTTGATCTGAATGACATCGTTGGCGCGCAGGGTCGCCTCGGCCTCGTCGGCGTCGGTGATCCAGTCGGCAATGAGCCGGAAACCGACCAGGGTGGCCTGCGGAGCGACCCCGGAAACGCCGATGCCGTTGTTGCCACGCGCGCCGGCGAGACCGCCGACAGCGGTGCCATGGTAGTCCTCGTTGAACGCATCCGGTGTCGGATCGCCGTCGGGCGGCGAATCGTTCCAATCGTAGTCGTTGTCGGTGTCGACGAGCAGGTCCGGGTGGGTCAGGTCGAGGCCGTCATCGACGATGGCGATGCGCAGGCCCTGCCCGGTCAGACCCTGCTCCCAGAGCGGCGTCACCCGCACATCGGTGCCGGGTTTACCGGCGTTGGTGCCGCTGGCCTGCAGGTGCCACTGCTGGGGGAAATAGGGATCGTTCGGCAGGGCCCGGCGCTGGCGCTGGCGACGCAGCAGCGGGCTGAGGTCGGCGATCGCTGGATGTCCGTGCAGGGCGGCCGCCGCCTTCAGACCGCCGACCGCCCCGCCCTCGCGGGCGGCGACGATCCAGTGATCCGGCGCGTAGGCCGGTTCGTCGGTGAGAATGAAACCGGCTGCGGCGAGAGCGGGTCGCGCCGCGGCGGCGTCGCGCACCTGCAGCAGCCAGCGCTCGGTGAGCACGACCTGAGGGCCTGCTGCGGCGGGGCGGCCGGGCTTTGGCTGGGCCGGTTGCAGCAGCAGGCCCGGCCAGTGACCGGCGGGATCGCGCCGTGACGCAGTCGCCAGCAGGGCCGGGCGATCGCTGGCTGGCAGGGATTCGAAGCGCTCGGCCGCGGGGCGACCGGGGTGGTAGAGTCGATCCGGCACCAGGGCCAGGTGGTGCTCGCGGCCGTCCTCGCGCAGAACCAGCGTTTGTCCCGCTTCAAGGGCAGACAGCGCCGCCTGCGCCCAGTTGGTGGTCGCTACCAGGGCCGGGGTGGCGGCAGCGACCGGCGGCTGTGGCAACCCAAGAGTCGCCGGCGGCGCGTTCTCGAAACGCAGCCAGAGGCCGGCGCCGAGGGCGAGCAGCAGCAGGCCGAGTCGCCCGTACCGGCGACCGCTCCTGGGGGGTGGAGGCATTCTCTCAATCTACGCCCTCGTGGCCCGGCAGGCAAGCCCGGCGCGCGGCTTGACCGGGAGCTCTGGGGCGTTCATGCTGGAGGTCTGTTCGCCATGAAACACCTGTTCACCCTGCTCGCCCTGATCATGCTCACCGTTGCCGCCGCTGCTGAAGCCCCGTACCGCCACGTCGTTTTCTTCAAGTTCAAGGACAGCGCCAGCGCCGAGCAGGTGCAGTCGATCGAGAAGGACTTCGCCGCCCTGGCCAAGAAGATCGACACCGTCAAGGCTTTCGAATGGGGCACCAACGTCAGTCCCGAAGGGTTGAACGACGGTTTCACCCACTGCTTCCTCGTCAGCTTCGCCGACAAGGCCGGGCTCGAGGTCTATCTGCCGCACCCGGCGCACACGGAGTTTGTCGGCAAGCTCAAGCCGCTGCTCGACAAGGTCTGCGTGGTCGACTACGTCGCCCGCTGAATCCTGTTCCTCCCGCCGGAACTCAGGCCCGGCGGGGTTGGTGCATCAAGCCGCTGACAGCGCCGTTTCCTCCTCGCGCAGGTAGCAGGAGGGATCCGGAGCCCAGAAATCACCGGTCATCTGCAGGGCGCGCACGCGGAAGCCGCCGCCGCAGAGGTTGAGCCAGCGGCAGTTGGCGCAGCGGCCGGTCAGGTGTTCCTTGCGCTCGCGCAGGGCGTTGAGCTGCGGGTGATCGCGCGAGCTCCAGATCTCGCTGAACGGCCGCTGTTTGACGTTGCCGAGGGTCAGGCTGTGCCAGAACTGGTCGGGGTGGACATTGCCCTGGGTGTCGATGTTGCTGATGCCGGTGCCGGAGCTGTTGGCGCCGCCGCCGTTCCAGGTCAGCAGTTCGAGCGCGCGCGCCGCCCGCTCCGGATCCTCGCGCAGCAGGCGCAGGTACAGGTAGGCACCGTCGACCGGTTGATCGACCGTCAGCACCTCGCGCGGCCGGCCGGAAGCGGCCCACTGGGCGGTGCGATCGAGGATCTTGTCGAGGGCGGCGCGGGTCTTCTCATGCGGCACCTCAATGAGGTCGGCGCCGCGACCGCTGTACACGAGGTGGTAGAAGCAGACGCGCTCAATGTCCTCGCGCTCGATGAAGTCGAGGATGGTGTCGAGATCGTCGATGTTGTGGCTGGAGAGGGTCAGGCGCAGACCGACCTTCTGACCGACCGCCTTGCAGTGGCGGAAGGCGGCCACGGCCTTGTCGAAGGCACCGATGCGGCCGCGGAAGTGGTCGTGCGTGCCGCCCATGCCGTCGAGCGAGATGCCGACGTAGGAAAAGCCGATGTCCTTGAGCCGGCTGGCGGCATCGGCACTGATCAGCGTGCCATTGGTCGACAGGGTCAGGCGCAGTCCCCTGCCCGCCGCGTAGTCGGCGAGTTCGAAAAAGCGCGGATGGATCATCGGCTCGCCCCCGGAGAGCAGCAGGGCCGGCACCTGGAACCCGGCCAGGTCGTCGACCACCGCCTTGCACTGCTGCCAGTCGAGTTCGCCTGGATAATGCCGCGCATCGGAATCCTGGTAGCAGTGCAGGCACTTCAGGTTGCAGCGCCGGGTGATGTTCCAGACGACGATGGGGCGTCGCTCCGCCGCGCTCGTCGGCGCGCCGTGGCCGCGGCCGTAGCGCAGGTGGTCCATCGGCTGGGCGACATCGCAGTAGAGGCGGGTGAGATTGATCATGCCGAAACAACGGCAGGCTCAGTCGCCTCCCCGCCGCCGATCTTGCGCAGTGCTGGGCGAGGGTTGGGGGAGGGAGCGCAGAGCTGGGAGCTTGGAGCAGCGTGACTGCTGCCAGGATTACGACCTCTCCGCTCTCTGCTCCAAGCTCCTCGCTTCGCCCCACGATAAAAAAGCCTTTTGCTCAGCGTGCGCCCTGTGATTGACTGGTCTCCCACCATGAAGCTCCCCACCCCAGCCCTGCTCGCCCTTCTCCTCGCCGCCTGCGCTCCCCAGGAACGCGCCATCCCGGTCCATGTCGCCACCACGCCGGTGGCCGAGCCGAACGAGGGCAAGATGAAGCGCCATGAGAGCTTCAACGAGATCTCCAAGAAGGGCGAGGCCAAGCTTGTCTTCCTGGGCGACAGCATCACTCAGGGCTGGGAAACCAAGGGCAAGGCCACCTGGGAGAAGTTTTATGCGAAGCGCGCCGCCGCCAACTTCGGCATTGGTGGCGACCGCACCGAGCACGTGCTCTGGCGCCTGCAGAACGGCAACTTCGACGGCCTGACGCCGAAGCTGATTGTGCTCATGATTGGCACCAACAACACCGGCCATCAGAACCGCCCGATGCCGGAGATCAACAACCAGATCTATGCCTGCAGCGCCGAACAGACCGCCGACGGCGTCGAACTCATCCTGCGCACTTTGAAGAAGAAGGCGCCGCAGGCGAAGATCCTGCTGCTGAGCATCTTCCCGCGCGGTGAAACCCCGGCCGACCCGATGCGCCAGCAGAACGAGGCCACCAACGCCCTCATCGCCAAGCTGGCCGACGGCAAGACCGTGCAGCACCTCGACATTGGCAAGACCTTCCTGCAGCCCGACGGCAGCCTGACCAAGGAGATCATGCCCGACCTGCTCCACCTCTCGGAGAAGGGCTACGACATGTGGGCCGAAGCCATCGAGCCGAAGATCCAGGAACTGCTCGGCGAGTGATCATCGTTCACCCCCGGTCGGCGCGGGCTGGCCGGGGGTGACAAAATTTGCGGTCAGTCTGTCGGAGCGCTCGCCCGCCCCGCAAGGCCAAGCCACGCATTCAACGATTCGCCCACATGGGGAATCGGCGGAATGGACAGGAGCAAAAACGGCTCGGAGGGCGGCGTCCATCGCAGGTGCCGCGCTTTGGCGACGCAACGGCGTTTCCACCCCGTGTTGAGGTAGGGCTTGAGTTCTACAGGAACGGTGGACAGATGAACTTCAAGCAGGGTGTCTGAGCCACGCCGGAGAATTCGGCAGCTATGGATGGCGTCCACCGGCAGGTGCAATGCGCCAAATCCGTGGCCCACGGACAAGCGTCCGTCCTTGAGCGAAAGCACCGTCAAGGGCACCATTGCCAGCCAACCCAAAACCCCTGCGGCGGCACCGAACCCGCCATGCAGCCAGCGCAGGTCTTGCGGTGGCAATGCTTCCCAACTGACAAAGGCCAGGACACCCCACAGGGTCAGCAGCAAGGCGAACAGGGCGAGGAAAAGGCGTCGATCTGTGGCGAGTCTTTTCTGCAT
>CAZSBO010000016.1:0-26992 GCA_964605265.1 uncultured Prosthecobacter sp. | reverse complement strand
GACCTGCTCCACAGACAAAAACAGCGGGCAGGAGTGCCCGCGCTCCCTTCCGGAAACGGGGCACTTTTGACTCTCCGCTCTACGCCCTCAGCTCTCCGCTCACCCCAGGTGCTCGCCCTTGAGCACGTCGGCGAGGGTCTGGCGCTCGCGCACCACGGTCGCCTTGGCGCCGTCGACGAGGATCTCGGCGGGCATGGGGCGGGTGTTGTAGTTCGAGGCCATGGTGAAGCCGTAGGCGCCGGCGCTGAGCACGGCGAGCACGTCGCCCTCGTGCACGGGCGGCAGCTCGCGGTTCTGGGCGAGGAAGTCGCCGGTTTCGCAGATCGGACCGACAACATCGACGATCTCGGTGTCGCCATTGGCCGGCTGCTGGAGCGGGACGATCTGGTGCCAGCCTTCATAGAGGGTCGGGCGGATGAGATCGTTCATGCCGGCATCGACGATTTTGAAGGTCTTGGCGGCACCGCGCTTTTCGTACAGCACGCGGGTGAGCAGGGTGCCGGCGTTGCCGACCATGAAACGGCCGGGTTCGCAGAGGATGCGCAGGCCGAGCGGCTGCAGCAGCGGCACCACGGCGTCGGCGTAGGCCTGGATGGTCAGCGGATGCACGGTTTCGTTTTCCTGCCACCAGCTTTCCGGACCGGAATCCAGGCTCTGGCGGTAGTTGATGCCGATGCCGCCGCCGATGCTGAAGAACTGGATGCCATGGCGCGCCTGGATCTCGCGCACCAGCGGCACGACCTTGCGCACGGCCTCGACGAAGGGCTCAACGCTGGTGAGCTGCGAGCCGATGTGCATCTGCAGGCCGCGCAGTTCCAGGTGCGGGCAATCGCTGGCGATGCGGGCGTAGACGTCAGAGATGTTTTCGAAATCGACGCCAAACTTGTTCTCGCTCTTGCCGGTGGTGATCTTGGCGTGGGTCTTGGCGTCGACGTTCGGGTTGACGCGCACGGCGACCGGCGCCTTGCGACCAAGCTCGCCGGCGATCTGGTTGATGTGGCGAAGCTCGGCTTCGGACTCGGCGTTCAGGCAGTAGATGCCCTGCTCAAGCGCGTAGGCGATCTCCTCGCGGGTCTTGCCGACACCGGCAAAGGTGCACTTGCCGGGGTCGCCACCGGCCTGGATGACGCGGTAGAGTTCGCCACCGGAGACGATGTCGAAGCCGCCGCCGAGGCGGGCAATCGTCGCCAGCACGGCGAGGTTGGAGTTGGCCTTGACCGCGTAGCAGATCAGGTGGTCGAGACCGGACAGGGCGGCGTCGAGACGGGTGTAGTGGCTGGTGATGGTCGCCTTGGAATAAACGTACAGCGGCGTGCCGTACTGATCGGCGAGCGACTGCAGGGGCACGTCTTCGACGCAGAGCTGGCCGTTGGAGTAATGGAAATGATGCATGGGCGGGCCGGGTTCATAGGCGGGAAGCTCCGGCTTGCAAGCCGGAGTCCTGCCCTGGGTGCGCGGAGAAGACTCAGGGAGCGCCGGTGCTGGCGGCCGATTCGGCCTGTTCCTGGCTGGCCTTGTCGAGCTTGGTCAGCGGGTACGGGATCTCCTGACCGTTCGCCATTTTCAGCACGACGTTGGCGCCGTCGAGACGGACAAAACCGGCCTGGATGGTTTTGCCTTCAAAATTGGTCCAGTTGAGGATGGCCGGTTTGGCGGGCGCTTCCGCCACGGTTGGAGCCTGACCGGGCAGCGGCGCGCCGTCGTTGATCCAACTGCGCAGCTTCTCGATCTCGCGGTCCGACAGGTTGCCCTTGGGCGGCATGTGCGCCTCGTGGTTGGGATCGGAAACGACGATGAAGACGTGGCTCTCCGCCGGTTTGCCGGGCACGATCGCGCCCTTGGGATTGATGTCGAGCTTGAGCGTCTCCAGATCGTCGAAAACGTAACCCGCTTTCTTTTTACCGGTCTTCTCGCTGTGGCACTCGTAGCAGTGCTTCTCCAAAATCGGCTGCACCTCCTTCTCGAAGTCGGCGGCGACAGCGGCAAGGGGGGCGCAGAAAACAGCAAAAAACGGGCGGATTTTCATGAGGGTGCGAATGGAACGCCTGAGGCCGGGCTTCCTTTGAAAATCCCGCGTGAAGCCGGCGCTTTTTCATTGCATCTTTCGCTCAAGAAAATATCTTAACCTTATGAAACCACGCTGGTTTGTTGCCCTGCTGTTCCTTGGCACTGCTTTCGCCGCCCCCGATTGGGAAACCTGGGTGCGCAGCGATGGCACGATGTTTGAAGCGCGCGTGCGCCAGGTCGCACCGGGTGCCGCCACCTTTGAACTGCGCTCCGGCGGCGAGCAGACCCTGGCGCCGGCCCAGCTCGCCGAGCGCAGTCGGCGTCGCCTGGCCGAGGTGCTCGGCCTGCTGGCTGGCACGGGCAAGGCGGTTGTGGCGACCTCCAGCGCAGCTCCCTCCCCTGCCCCCGCCGAAAGCCTCGATGCCAGCGATGCCGGCCTGCTGGAGTCGCGCTTTGGTCAACACGCCACGGTGACTGGCACGGTGCGCCGCGTCGCCACCCTCGGCAGCAGCGGTCACCGCCTGCTGGAGTTTGAGGGCGAGGTGTTCAGCGTCTTCATCCGGCGCAGCGACGTCGAAAAACACCCCGACTGGCCGCTCGCCGCTCTCACCGGGCGACGCGTGCGCGTGCAGGGGGAGATCGGCAAGTACCGCGAGCGCCTGCAGATCCAGGTCAGCGAACCGGCGTCCCTGCAGGCGCTCGACTGATCAGTTCTTCAGCCAGGGCGGCAGTTCGATGTCAGCACTCTTCACGGGCGCCTTGTCGCCGGTCCAGACAAAGCCGGCCTTCTCAAAGCTGCCGCGGTTGGCGCGCAGGTGATCGAGCAGGCGACGTCCCAGTTCGCGGTTGACCGAATCCTTGCGCACCGCAAAGGGCTGGATGGCCTTGGCCTTGTCGGCCGGCAGCGGCAGGGCGTCGAAGTGCTCGGCCTGCTGCTGGATGTTGATGCGGTAGACCACGGCTGCGTCGAGCGAGCCGGCGCGCAGTTGGTTGACCAGGAAATCGCCGGTGGGCACCTGACTGGAGGCGTTTTTGCTGACGCTTTCCCAGAGGTTCATCGAGCTGAGAATGCCCATCGTCATGAAGCCGAGCGTCGACTGTTCGGCATTGCAGATGCCGACGCGCAGGCCGGGCCGGGCGAGATCGGCGAGGGTCTGGATGCCCTTGGGATTGCCCTTGGGCACGGCGATGATGATCTCGGCCTCAGTGAGCAAAACGGCCTCGGGGAAGTGCTCGGCCACCGGCGGCACGAAGCAGACATCGCAGGCATAATAAACATCGGGGAACTTTGGATTGCGGCTGTCGCCCATGGTCTTCATCGCCGCGCAGAGGATGCCGCAGCCGTTGAAGACGGTGGTGACGCTGATGCCCTCGCGGCTGGCGAAGTCCTGAACGAGTTGCTCGATGGCGGGCCGGTTGACGCCGCCGCTGAACAGGATCAGCTCGGGTTTCACCGCCCAGGCGTCGCCACCGGCCGGGGTGAAGCCGTGCTGCTGAAACACCTCGCCACCGCGCTCGGGTGCCGCCAGGTAGCGGGCAAAACGCAGGGCTTCTGGGGCCGAGACCGCCGAACTCAGCACGGCGGCGCTGGCCTTTTCCAGATGCTTGGCCAGTTCGGGCAGTTCCACCTTCTCCAGGCCCGCGAACTGCGGCACCGTGCTGTCCCAGATCAGGGCGGCATCGGCGGCGCCCAGCTTCACATCAGCGGCGATCTCGGTGACAGTCGGTTTCATCACGGC
The DNA here is from genome assembly GCA_964605265.1 of uncultured Prosthecobacter sp. Taxonomy (GTDB): domain Bacteria; phylum Verrucomicrobiota; class Verrucomicrobiia; order Verrucomicrobiales; family Verrucomicrobiaceae; genus Prosthecobacter. The sequence goes on along the minus strand of CAZSBO010000016.1, from coordinate 23,246 downwards.
CGCCTTGCTTGCCAGCGACGACCAGCGCTCGCCGAGCAGGCGCACGGCGACCTTGCCCGCGCTGGCGGCTTCCGGATTCGGCAGGGCCACCCGGATGTCGGTCTTGAGCAGGTCGTCGAAGCCGCGGATCTGCTTGGGATTGCCGGCGGCGACGGCGACCACCAGCTTCTGCCTGGCCAGCGGCAGCACCTCGCGCACGACCTCGAGCTTGCGGGCATCGGCGAGCGAGGCGTCATCGGCGGCGATGAAGAGATCGCCCTGCCTGGCCACCCGCAACTGAGTGAGCAGGGTGCCGGTACCGCCAAACTGCAGCGCCACCTCGGTCCCGGTTTCCTCCTGGTAACGAGCCGCGGCGGCTTCGACCGGCTTTTTCAAGCCAGCGGCGCAGAAGACGGTCAGGCGTTGTGACCCAGCCTCGGTGGCAGGGCGCAGGGCGTAGTAGGCGAGCGCGCCGGCGGCGAGCAGCAGGGCGATGCCAACGAGGGGGCGGGACATGCAGAGAAATCGGCGGTGGGTTGGGTCAATCTTTCGGACGGCGGCGCAGCAGTCGCCAAGCGGCAAGGGCGAGCAGCAGGGCGGCGGCGATGGCCCAGCCCTTCTTGGCGGCCGCCACCGGTTCGGCCACTGGCTGCGTGGTGAGGGTTTGCGGGGCGGTCACTTCCTGAACCATTTCCGGCACTGCAGCGGTTGCCGCCACCGGTTCGGCAGCGGCGTTTTTGCCAGCGCCCGCCAAGGCCTGATCCCAGTCGACATTGAGCAGCAGATCCCAGCCGGGGTTTTCATTCTTCACCCGGCAGGAGCAGCGACCCACCAAAAACAGGCAAGCTTCCTCCAAAGCGCGGTCGTCGAGCTGGTCGAGCGGCCAGGCACCGAGCACGCGGCCGCGACCGAACACCGCCGCGGCAAAGGGCCGCTCGGGCTCGCCCTCGGGTCCGGCCAGCATGCGCCGCAGGATCGCCTCGGCAGGATCCGCGGCATCGAGGCGCAGCAGGCTGAACTTCAGTTTCAGCGCCGGCCCGGGCCCGAGCCGGCTGTCGGGATCGTTGGGATCCTGGATCGGCAGCGTGGCGACCTGTTCGAGAAACTTCAGGCGCTGACCGATGCGTTCAGCCTCGGCCGGATCGCCACCGCTGACCACCCAGACCACCGAGTCGCCGGCGAGAATCTGGCGGACGATCTCGCGTCGACCCGCCGAATCGAGCAGCCGGTCGAGCGCCGCCGGCCCGAGGTCACCCGACCAGGCGACGGTGTCGGAGTTGGGAAAGCGCAACTCAGGGCGTGGCGGCCCGGCGTCGGCGGGCGCGGTGCGGAGGGTCAGGTTGGCGCGACCGTTGGCGCGCAGGGGCCGCAGCAGGTCGGCACTGGCCGCCGCGCTCTCGGCCGGCAGCAACAGCGTGAAGGCGTCGGCCTGCCAGCGGTCGAGCGCGTAGCGGAAAACCGGGATCGTGCAGGCCGGGGCCGCGCTGGCGAGGCAAGACAGGAAGGCGAGGCCGAGAAGGCGTGACATGGCCGCTGGTAACGCCGCCATGGAGCGAAAAGTTGCCGCGATCACCGGCAAAACCCGGTTGTCGCCGCTCCGGTGTGCGGCATTCTGCCCGCTGCGCATGTCCCTGCCCGTCACCAACATCTCCGCCTACCGCTTCGCGCCGCTGACCGATCTCAAGGTTCTGCGCAGCCGCCTGCTGGACACCGGTCGCGAACTTGGACTGAAGGGAACCATCCTGCTCAGCACGGAAGGCATCAACCTCTTCCTCGCCGGTCAGTCCGAGGCCATCGAAAGCCTGGTGGCCGAGTTGCGCACCCTGCCCGGCCTCGCGGACCTGGCCCCCAAGTGCAGCGCCAGTGCCGAGCAACCCTTCCGGCGCCTGCTCGTCCGCATCAAAAAGGAGATCATCGCCTTCGGGGTCGAGGGCATCGATCCTGCCCGCCAGAGCTCACCGCGCCTCACCGCCCGCGAATTGAAGCAGTGGCTCGACGAGGGCCGACCGGTCACCCTGCTCGACACCCGCAACGATTATGAGATCAAGCTCGGCACCTTCAAAGGCGCCCTCGTGCCAGGGATCGACCACTTCCGCGACTTCCCCGAGGCGGTGCGTCGACTGCCGGCAAGCCTGAAAAACCAGCCCGTGGTGACCTTCTGCACAGGCGGCATTCGCTGTGAAAAAGCTGCCCCCTTCCTTGAACGCGAAGGTTTTGAGCACGTCTGGCAGTTGGAAGGAGGCATCCTCAAGTACTTTGAGGAGGTCGGTGGCGATCATTATGAGGGCGAGTGCTTTGTGTTCGACCAGCGGGTGGGTGTGGACCCGGCCTTGCGCGAGACCGAGACGGCGCAGTGCTATGCCTGTCAGGCACCGTTGACGGCCGAGGAGCAGGACGATCCGCGTTACATCGAGGGCCAGTCCTGTCCCTACTGCCACCAGAGCGATGCCGAACGGCATCGCCAGCGCCGCGAGCAGCGCCAGGTGGCCTTGCTGGCGGCGGTCGATCCGCTGCCGGGGTCCCTGCCCTACGACAACCAGCGACCGCTGTCGATCCCGGAGCGCTGCGACGGCCAACCGCTGCTGGACACCCTGGTCGACCTGCTGCCGGGCACCGACCGACTGGAGTGGTTGCGCTTGCTCGAACAGGGGCGACTGCTCGATCCCGAGGGCCGGGTGGCCGACCCGGCGCGTCGGGTTCGGGCCGGCGAGCGTTACCTGCGCCTGCTGCCGGGTCATGTGGAGCCACCGGTGAATGCCGGCATCCGCCTGCTGCACGAGGACGAGGCCATTGTCGTCCTTCATAAACCGGCGCCCCTGCCTGTGCATCCCGGCGGTCGCTTCAACCGCAACACCCTGCTGCACCTGCTGCAGACCGTGTACGCCCCGCAGAAACTGCGTCCGGCGCACCGGCTCGATGCCAACACCAGCGGCCTGATGGTACTGGCGCGCACCCGCCGCTTCGCCGGCCTGCTGCAGACCGGCTTCGCCCGCGGCGAGGTGGACAAGCTGTACCGGGTCCGCGTGCAGGGCCATCCCGCGACCGAGACCTGGATCTGCGAGGCGCCCATTGGCGAGGCTCCGACCGCTCTCGGTTGTCGCGAGGTCGATGAAGAGGCTGGCCTGCCGGCACGGACCGAGTTTCGCCTCGTGCGTCGCGATGACGACGGCACGGCCCTGCTTGAGGCGCGGCCGGTGACGGGTCGCACGAACCAGATTCGCATTCACCTCTGGCAGGCCGGTTTGCCGGTCTGCGGCGATCCCGCCTACCTTCCGAACGGACGTTTTGGCGAGGTACAGACCCTGGATCTCGCGGCACCGCCGCTCTGCCTGCACGCCTGGCAGCTTGCCTTCACCCATCCGCTGAGCGGCGAGCGCCTGAGCTTCACCGACAGCCTGCCCGACTGGGCGGTCTGAGCGCCTGCTTGGCTCGCGCGGCGCTTGATCGTTCCAATGCGACGAAAAGCGGGCCGCGGCCGGAGGGAGCCGTCGCAAGAATGCCCGGTGCGGGGCGTATTTTGCCCATGCCGCGCCTGCAGTCCGTGCTTTTCCTGCTGCCTTGGTGTCTGGGTGGACTGCTTGCAGCCGCCGAGACGCCGGTCAGTTTCGTCAACGACGTCATGCCCCAGCTCATGAAGGCGGGCTGCGCCGGCGGCAACTGCCATGCCAAGCCCGAGGGACAGAACAACTTCAAGCTTTCGGTCTTCGGCTACGACCCGGCGCATGACTACCATGAAATCGTCCGCGACGTGCGCGGCCGGCGCCTTTTTCCCGCGGCGCCGGAGGAGAGCCTGCTGCTGAAGAAGGCGACGGGGGCCGTACCGCATGAGGGCGGAGCCCGCATCAGCAAGGACAGCGAAGCCTGGAAGATCCTCATCGCCTGGATTCGCCAGGGCATGCCCTTCACTCAAGAGGGCGAGGCCCAACTCACCGGTGTCGAGGTGACCCCGCGCGAGGGCAGCTACAGCCGCGGCGCCGAGCAGCAGTTGCAGGTCCTCGCCCGCTACTCCGACGGCAGCAGCCGCGATGTCACCCGCCTGACCGATTACCTGTCGCAGGATCAGGAACTCGCCGAGGTCGATGAACACGGCCTGGTCAAGACCGGCAGCATCAGCGGCGAGGGCGTCATCGTCGCCCGCTACATGGGCCTGGTCGACGTCGCCCGCATCACCCTGCCCTCGGTGAAAAAGCTGCCGGCCGAACGCTACGCGCAGCTGCCGGTGAACAACGAGATCGACCGACTCGTGCACGACCGGCATCAGAAGCTCGGCCTGCTGCCCTCCGGTACCTGCAGCGATGCCGAATTCCTGCGCCGCGCCTCGCTCGACCTCATCGGCAAGCTGCCGACCGCGGAACGTGCGAAGCGTTTCCTGGCCGACAGCCGTCCTGACAAGCGAGCGCGCCTGGTCGACGAGTTGCTCGAGGATCCGAACTACGCCGACCACTGGGCGGTCAAGTGGGGCGACCTGATCCGGCCGAATCCCTCGCGCGTTGGCGTCAAACCGGTGTATTTGCTCGACAGTTGGCTGCGCGACAGTTTCCGCCAGAACAAGCCCTACGACCGCCTGGTCGCCGAGTTGCTCACCGCCCACGGCAGCAGCCATCAGCACGGGCCGGTGGCGGTGTTCCGCGACAAGCGCGACCCGGCCGACATGGGTGCCTTTGTCAGTCAGATCTTCCTCGGGGTCCGCCTCGACTGCGCCAAGTGCCACCATCACCCGAGCGAGAAGTGGACCCAGGAGGATTATTACCAGCTCGCCGCCTTCTTCGGCCAGATGAAGCGCCGCGGCCAGGCCATCTCGGCACCGATCTCCGGCGAAGTGGAATACTGGTGGCACGGCGGCAGTGGCAGCGTCACCCACCCGGTGACCGAGGCGGTGATGACGCCGAAACCGCCGGATGGTCCGGAGATGCCCTACGTCGCCGGCCAGGACCCGCGCGTGCGCCTGGCCGACTGGATGGGCGGCAGCGACAACCCCTTCTTCGCCAAGGCCCTGGTCAACCGCATCTGGTCGGACTTCCTCGGCCGCGGCATCGTCGAACCGATCGATGATTTCCGCATCTCCAACCCGCCGACCAATCCGGCGCTGCTCGACTGGCTGGCGGCGGACTTTGTCGCCCACGGTTACGATCTCAAGCACCTGATGCGGACCATCACCGCCTCGCGCACCTACCAGCTCAGCGTCGAGCCGAACGAGCACAACCTGACCGACACCCGCAACTTTGCCCGCGGCCACAAGCGCCGGCTGAGCGCCGAGGTGCTGCTCGACGCGGTCGCCGACCTCACCGGCGTGCGCGACAGCTTTCAGGGCCTGCCGCCGGAGACGCGCGCGGTGCAGACCTGGAACCACAAGCTGCCGAGCGAGTTCCTCGACGCCTTTGGCCGGCCCAACGCCAGTCAGGAATGCCCCTGCGAACGCGAGCGCAAGTCAAGCGTCGTGCAGGCCCTGCACCTGATGAATTCCGACTCGCTGCAGAAGAAGCTGGCCAGCGACAAGGGCCGCATCGCGGCGCTGGTGAAGTCGGACCTGCCCGAGCCGAAGCTGGTCAGTGAGATCTATCTGGCCGCCTACAACCGCCTGCCAGAGGCCGTGGAACTGCAGGAAGCCCTGCGCTTCTTCGCCACTCCCGGGGCGACCCGCCAGACGGCCGCCGAGGACCTTGCCTGGGCACTGATCAACTCGGCGGAATTCGTCTTCAACCATTGAGCCGCGGCCCATTGAGGGGAGCGCGGAGACTCCTCTCCGCTTCATCCAACTGGCGGCGAAGCCGCGAAAATGAGGAGGCGGACAAGAGTGTCCACGCTCCCCTCTTTTGCGTGACCACAGAACTCAAGGCGGCGGACAGGGGTGTCCACGCGCCTCTGTTTTGCGTGACCGCAGGTCTCAAGGCGGCGGACAAAGAGTGTCCGAGCTCCTCTCTTTTCAGTGCTTGAGCAGCCAGTCGGTCGTGCGCGGATTGAAGTCGGCCAGGCACTCCCAGTGGAAGGCGTGGCCGGCGTTGTCGTAGAGGTGCAGGTCGGCGCCGGGAATGGCGGCCGCCACTTCCTCGCTCATCCAGCGCGGGGTGAAGGTGTCGTTCTTGCCGCCGATGACCAGGGTCGGGCACTTGACGTTCTTCAGCTCGGAGATGGTGTTGTGGCTGATGGCGGCGGCGCTCTGCGCCTCCATGGCGTGCACCGGCTGCGGCGCCGGATTGGTGGCGGCGTCCTTGAGACCCTGCTGCAGGTTGTTCCAGCAGTCGTCGTTGTCGAACCAGGGCTTGGTGAAGATGAGCATCTGCACGTAGTGCATGAAGTCCTCCGGACGCATCGTCGCCTTGCACTTCATCAGGTGCTGCCAGGTGTACAGGCCGAAGCGGTCCTGGCGTGCCCAGGTGCACATGAGGATCATGCTCTTGACCTTCTGCGGGTGGCGCAGGGCAAGCTGCTGGGCGATGACCGAGCCGAGCGAGCAGCCGACCACTCGTGCGTTCTGGATGCCGAGCGCGTCCATCAGGCCGGCGTAGTCGTCGGCCATCATCGCCGTGGTGTACGGGCCTTCGGGCTTGTCGGTCAGGCCGACGCCGCGGTTGTCGCCGAGGATGCAGCGGAAATGCTTCGACCACTCGGCCGCGTGCGCCTCCCAGACGCCACCTGGGGCGGTGACGCCCATGATGCAGACCAGCGGTTCGCCGCTGCCGCGCTCTTCATAATACATCTGGATTCCGTTGGTGGTGACGTGGGGCATGGGAAGTTCGGGGTTGGGGTGCGCTTCGATGTAGCGGAAAGGCGCGCGGCCGCCAAGCAAAATCACCGGGGAGGGAGCGGAGAGCGTGGAGCACAGGGCTTGGAGTAGAGAACTCTCCACTCTCTGCCCTCCGCTCTTCGCTCCTTGCGCCTTGGGCCGGCCGCACTACCCTTCCCGCCGATGTCCAAACGCCTCTTCCTCCTCGACGGCATGGCGCTGCTGTACCGCGCGCACTTCGCCTTCATCAAGAATCCCATCCGCACGAGCGACGGCGTCAACACTTCGGCCCTGTATGGCTTCGCCAACACCCTGCTGGACATCCTGCGCAACCAGCAGCCGACCCACCTCGCCGTGGTGCTCGACACCTCGGCACCGACACCGCGCCACGAGATCTACCCTGAGTACAAGGCCCAGCGCGAGGAGATGCCCGAGGACATCGCCTCGGCAATCCCGCAGATCCACCGCCTGTGCGCGGCCATGCAACTGCCGCTGATCACCCGCGACGGCTACGAGGCCGACGACATCATCGGCATCCTCGCCAAACGCTCCGAGGGCGAGGGCTTTGAGACCTTCATGGTGACCCCGGACAAGGACTTTGGCCAGCTCGTCTCCGAGCACGTGAAGATCTACAAACCCGGTCGCCAGGGCTCGGACGTCGAGATCCTCGGCGTCGCCGAAGTCTGCGAACGCTGGGGCATTGAGCGACCCGAGCAGGTCGTCGATGTGCTGGCGCTGATGGGCGATGCGGTCGACAACATCCCGGGCATCCCGGGCTTTGGCGAAAAGACCGCTACCGCCCTGATCCGCCAGTTCGGCAGTGTCGAAAACCTGCTCGCCAACGCCGCCCAGCTCAAGGGCAAGCAGCGTGAGAAGGTCGAGCTGCATGCCGACAAGGCCCTGCTCTCCAAACAGCTCGCCACCATTCTGCACGATGCGCCGCTCGAGGTCGGGCTCGACGACCTCGCCGTGCGCGGGCATGACGACGAGGCCCTGAAGGCCTTGTTCACCGAGTTCGAATTCAACAGCCTCGGCAAGCGCCTCTATGGCGACGACTTCAAGGCGGGGCGCGGTCGCCAACTGGCCCGCGAGGCGGCGGCCGAGGGGGGCGACCTCTTCAATGCCACCGAGGTGGCCCGGCAGAGTGCCCAGGCGACCCGCAGCCTGGCCGACACCCCGCACACCTACCATGCCGTGCACACGGAGGCGGAGCGCCGGGCGCTGATCGACCAGCTCGCCGCCCTGCCGTCCTTCTGCTTTGACCTGGAGACCACCTCGCTCGATCCGCACCGCACGGCCATCGTCGGCATCGCCTTCTCCTGGCAGGCCCATGAGGGCTGGTTCGTGTTTTTCCCGCGCGATCCCGTGGCGGCGGCGGTCGTACTCGAGGAATTTCGCCCGCTGCTGACCCGGTCCGGCATCGAGAAGATCGGCCACAACCTCAAGTTCGATCTCGCCGTCCTGCTCGCCAAGGGCGTCGAGGTGGCCGGACCCTACTTTGACACCCTGCTCGCGCATTCCCTGCTCGAACCTGAGCAGCGCCACGGCATGGATTTCCTCGCCGAGTCCTGCCTGGGGTACACACCGGTGCCGCTGAGCGCGCTCATCGGTCTGGAGAAGGACGACCTGTTCAGCCAGTCGACGATGGCCGATGTCGCCGAGGCCGATCCGCTGAAGGTCGTCGATTACGCGGCCGAGGACGCCGACGTCACCTGGCAGCTTGCCGAGAAACTGCGTCCGCAGTTGCCCGGCATGGGCGCCGAGCAGGTGTTTTACGAGATTGAGTCGCCGCTGCTGCCCGTGCTGACGCGCATGGAGCATGCCGGGGTCAAGGTCGACGTGGCGGTGCTGCACGAAATCGGCCTGACGCTGGAGAAACGCGCCAACGAACTGCACGACCGCATCCAGGCGGCTGCCGGCACGCCCTTCAACCTCAACAGCCCGAAGCAGCTCGGCGAGATCCTTTTTGAACGCCTTTGTCTGCTCGACAAGCCGAAGAAAACCGCCACCGGCCAGTACCAAACCAACGAGCAGGTGCTGCAGTCGCTCGCCGGCGCGCATCCGATCATCCAGGACATCCTCGACTACCGCGAGGTGACCAAGCTCAAGAACACCTACGTCGACACCCTGCCGCGCGAGGTCAACCCGGCCACGGGTCGCATCCACACGACCTTCCACCAGCTCATGGCCGCCACCGGTCGCATGGCGTCAAGCCATCCCAACCTGCAGAACATCCCGATCCGCAGCGATCACGGCCGCGAGATCCGCAAGGCCTTCGTGGCGGGGGAACCCGGATGGGTCCTGCTCAGTGCCGACTACTCGCAGGTCGAACTGCGCGTCATGGCCGCCCTCAGCGAGGACCCGGCGATGATCGAAGCCTTCCGCAACGGCCAGGACATTCACCAGGCCACCGCCGCGCGCGTCTATGGCGTTGAGCTGGACGGCGTGCTGCCGGAGATGCGGCGCACGGCGAAGATGGTCAACTTCGGCATCATCTACGGCATCAGCGCCTTCGGCCTGGCCCAGCGCCTCGGCATCCCGCGCGGCGAGGCGGCCCGCATCATCGACAGCTATTTTGAGCAGTTCCCCGGCGTGCTGCGCTACACCCGCCAGATCGTCGAGGACGCACGTCGTCACGGCTACGTCGAAACCCTGACGGGTCGCCGCCGGCTCATCCGCGATCTCGACAGCGCCAATGCCACCGTGCGCGGCGGCGCCGAACGCGTCGCCATGAACACCCCGATCCAGGGCACCGCCGCCGACATGATCAAGCTGGCCATGATCCGTGTCGAGGCCGCCCTGCGCGCCGCCGGTCTGCAGACGCGCATGCTGCTGCAGGTGCACGATGAACTGCTCTTCGAACTGCCCGAAGCCGAGGTGGAACAGGCCCGCGCCATCATCCTCGAGCAGATGCGCAACGCCCTGCCGCTCGGCGAGGTGCCGGTCGAGGTCGAGGCCGGCACCGGCCGCAACTGGCTGGAGGCGCATTGAGGCTCAGGGGCGGCGGATCAGTCAGACCAGTCGGACTAGTCAGACCAGTCGGACTAGTCAGTCCATCCTGCCCTGCCCCCTCACCACTCAAACTCCACATTCTCGGCACGGATCTCGTTGGTCTCGTCGCTCGGCAGGGCTGGGACCAGCGCGTGGCCGCGGCCCAAGGGGCCGCTGGTGCCGTGGGGCTGACGCAGCACGCCGATGAAGCTGACCTTGCGGGCGATGCGCTTGGTGGCATCCGGATTCTTCGCGGTTGGGGCGTCGATCTCATCCGTGACCTGGAAGCTGCCCAGGATCAGGCCGGTGCCGGCATTGAGCGCGGCCTTCCACTTGGTGACATTCACCGGATCGGTGACCGGTGCCGTGATGAGGATCTTGTTCTTGGCATCCAGCTGCAGATCGGTCGGCAGGTCGAGATCGGATTCGCTGCCGATCGCGCCATGGAGCACCTGGAAATCGCCGCCGCCCTCGAGATCGAGCAGGCTGGCCAGCGAGGTGGTCTTGTCGGGCTTGAGCCAGGGATCCAGCGTGACTTGCACGCTGTCCGGACCGAAGCCGTCGCGGTAGGACTTGTCCTTGGCGATGCCAACCTTTTCCCAGTCGAGCAGCGCGCTGGCCTCGGTGCTGAGGTAGCGCCGGCCCTGCAGATTCGGATGCTCCTCGAGATCCAGCGGACCCGCCAGGTAGCTGTTGGCGCGCTTGTAGGGCTGGACGAAGAGCCGGTAGCCGGACTGCTCGTCAGGCATCAGCGCAGCGGTGTAGGGCGTGCCGTCGCCGAGGCGGCCGGCCAGTTTCATCACCGCCTTGCCGTCGATCGCGGCGAGACCGTAGCCGGAACCGGCTGGCGTGCCGCCGGCGGCGGGCTCGAGGATGAGGGTGTGGGTGCCGGCAAAGGTGATGACGTCGCCCTTGGCCGGTGTGTACAAGCGGCGACCCTCGTCGGTCGCGGCCAGCGGCGCGTCATCGGCGTTCAGTTCAGCACTGAAGCCGTCGCCGAGGATGAAGTCGAGGGTCAGCTCGTAGAGTACACCGCTCTTGCTGGTGACCGGCGTCATGGCGCCGGTGGCGGTCTCGGCTTCGGCATCAACGGTCAGCGTGCCCTTGATCGACAGCGGCGCCACTTCGCCGGCGAGGCTGAGTTTGCCGGTGAAGACCGTGCTGCTGGCGGCGACGGTCAGTTCCAGCTTGGCAACATTGCGACCGGCATCGGTGAGCAGGGCCTCGTAGCGACCGGCGAAGGACTCGACGGTCAGACTGCCGCTGACGTAAACGAAGGCGTAGTTCGCCAGCAGGCCGCCGGCGGGCTTGATCGGGTACACCCCGCCCGGACTGGTGGCCTTGGCCGCCGTGCTGGCGGTCGGCTCGCGGGCGCCGGGCTCGGCGAAGACCGACTCACGGGTGTCATCGCCTTGGAAGCCCGTGTAGCCGAGCGTGAAGGTCGGGTTTTCCTCGCCGATGAAGCGGCGCTGGCTGTCAGGGGTGACGGTGAGCGGCGCCTTGTTGACGACCAGTTTGCCCTTCAGCGTTTTGCCGTCGGCGGTGGCAATGACCGCGTAGCTGCCGGCATGGACCGGAGCGTTCGGACCTTCGACGCCGTTAATGACGTAGGTGATCACCGGGTCCTCGCCATTGCCGACGACCCCGACTTCGCGCGGTGTGCCGTCGTAGACCTGCACCAGGTTGGTGAAGGTCAGCTTGGTCGGATCGGCGGCGATGGTGAAGCTCTGGGTGATGGATGCCGCCGGATGGAAACCGGGACCGCCGGCCTGACTGGCGCGCACGGTAACCTTGCCCAGGCCGGTGAAGGTCAAAACGTTGCCGGCAACGGTCGCCGGACCGCTGAGCACTTCGAACGTGACATCGAGACCGGAGCTGGCGCTGGCGACCAGGGCCACCGGGCTTTCGGAAAGGAAGCGCTTGGCGGGCAGTTTCGGGAAGCTGAGCACCTGCGGCAGGGTCACTGGCGGCACATCGAGGGCCTCAAAGCTGCGTTCCACCGGTTCGGCCGGTTCCCAGTTGGCATCGCCATCCTGGCTGGCCGCAAGCACGACGGTGCCGAGTTCGCCGCTGAGGGTCAGGGTGTTGCCGTCGAGGCTGGCCGGACCGGAGAGGAGTTCAAAGCTGACGGGCAGACCCGAGCTGGCCGAGGCGTTGAGGTTGAACGGCGCACTGGCCGCGGCGCGATCCGAGGGCGCGTTGAAGCTGATCGTCTGCTGGCCCCTGGCGACCGTGAAGCTGCGCACCAGCGTGGCCGGCGCGTAGGTGTCGTCGCCGGCCTGGCTGGCCGTCAGGGTCACCTCCCCCGCCCCGGTGATCGTCACCATGTTGCCGGAAACCGTCGCCGGACCGCTGGTCACACTCACCGTCACCGGCAGGCCCGAGGAACTGCTGGGGTTCACCGTGAAGCTGTTCGCCACCGGGTTGAAGGCGCGGTCGGCAATCGGCGCGAAGGTGAGAGTCTGCGACGCCAACTGGCCATCGCGGACTTCGTAGTTGCCACCGTTGAGGACGGCAAGACCGCTCACGGCCGTGGCGCCATAGGCGTTGAAGCTGCCACCGACCCAGATACGACCGGAGTCATCCAAGACGATGTCGTTGACGGTGTTGTTGAAGGTTGAAAAACCCGTATCGACCTCGCCTGCCAGATTGCTGCGGGCGAAACCGGTGATCGAACCGGAAATGATCTTACCGTCTGGCTGCTGGGCAATGCCAACCACCTTGTAGCTGTGCTGGCTGCTGTAGTCCTGGATGTTTTCACCCGTGTTGGCATTGAGGCGGCGCAGATAACCCTGCGGAATGACGCCATTGCCCGAAACCAGCAGGCTGCCGTCGGCCAGCAGCCGGAACTTTTCCGCCTGCACACCCAGAAAGGTCGGAGCCGCCGGCACAAAGCCCGTGTCGTGACTGCCGTTGGCGTTGAGCAGGCGGGTGCCGAAGATGCCGCCCGCATAAAGCTTGCCGTCGGCCCGACGCAGCAGACCGAAGACTTCGTTGTTGATGGCGGGAGCCGCCGCGGTAAAACCCGTATCGAGGCTTCCATCGGCTTTGAGACGCGCGATGCGGTTCACCGTGTCGGTGCCGAATTTGTTGAAGTCGTAATCGCCGCCGATGTAGACGCCGCCGTTTTCGGTCGGCGCCAGAGCCGTGAGGTTGTCGTTCGGACCGACCGTCGAGGTGTCGAAGGCCGTGTCCAGCACGAGGGCGCTGGTGAGGCGGGCCACGCGGTTGCGGTTGGCCGTGACACCGCCGATGGTGACCGAGCCGTTGAAGTCGCCTGCAATAAAGACACGGCCGGACGAGTCCTGCGCGATGGCGCGAACCGTGCTCGGGATATTCGGATTGAAGGCAGTATCCAGCGTGCCATTGGCCAGGAAGCGAGCGAGTCGGTTGCGGCTGACGTTGCTGCCGTTGATCGTCAGGGAGGTGAAGCCGCCACCCACCAGAATCGAGCCATCGGACAGCTTCAGCAGGGCGTACACCTGTCCGGCGGAGGTGATGCCCACCCCCGACGCCAGCGCCCCCGGTCGCCGTTCCACCGTCAGTCGGGCCCACTCCGTGAACGCCTCACCGAGATGATTGGTGACACGCAGGCGATAGTCGCCGGCGCGCGGGAAGCCGACATTGCTGAGGGTCAGGGTCGGCGTCGTCGCGCCACTGACGCCGTCGCCATCGCTGAGGGCCGTGTCGAAATGGAACCACTGGTAGTTGAGCGTGCCGGCGCCGCGGGCGCTGCCGGTGAAGACCGCGGTCGCCCCGACATCGAGCGTGAGCGCGGCGGGATCGGAGAGAATTTCCGGCGTCGACAGCACGGTGAGCAGGGCCGGGCGGCTGGTGAGGGTGCCGCCGGCGTGGCTGAGGGTCACCGAGTACTCCGCAGCATCCCCGAGGGTGATGTCGCTGAGGCTGAGCGTGTCGGTGTCGACCCCGGAGACGTGATCGTCATTGACCATGGGCACGCCATTCTTGCGCCATTGGAAGGTGAAGCCGTTGTTGCCGGTGGCACTGGCCTGGAACTGCACCAGCGCAGCACCTAGATCCGCGATGCGCCCGAGCGGTTCGTTGATGAATTGGAACCTCGGCGCGCTGTCGCCCTGCAGAACCAGAATCCGATTGGCTGCGACTCCCTGGTATTGGGTGAAGAAACCTCCCACCCAGATGCGGCCCAAATCGTCGAGCGCGAGGCTGCTGACCTCGCTGTTGAAGCCGGTGCCGACTTCAAAACCCGCGTCGACACTGCCGTCCTCATTCAGGCGGATCAGGCGGCCGGTCGGACTGGTGAAGCCACCCCCGACGAGGATTTTGCCGTCGGGCTGAACGACAATCCGGTTGATCGTGTTGGCGAACGAGGCCGGTGGCGTGAAGCTCGGGTCGACGTCGCCATCCGGCAGCAGGCGACGCACCGCATAATCGGACCAGTTGGTGCCCACGTAAATGCGGCCGGCCGCATCGCAGGTCAGGGCCAGAATGGCGGTGCTGGCCGGATGTCCCGGCGTGAAGCTGCTGTCGAACTCGCCCTCAGGTGTCAGGCGGAACAAACCGTTGACCGTCTGAGTGTCGACCTGAGTGAAGATGCCGGCGACCAGAATGCTGCCATCGGGCTGCACGGCCAGAGCCTGGACTGTGTTGTTCGGGATTTGGTCAAAGCTGGGATCGAAGGTGCCGTCTGGCAGCAGGCGCACGAGGTAGTTGGCACCGGTCCGACCGTCGTAATTGAAGAACAATCCGCCGAGGTAGATGCGTCCGGCCGTGTCCGTGACCATGCTGCTGGGCGGGTTGAGCGACACCAGCGGGCTGGGATTGAAAGCCGTGTCGAGCGTCAGGTCCGCATTCAAACGCGCGAGCACGTTGCGCGACTGGCCGCTGAGGGTGTTGAAGGCGCCGGCGACGAGGATTTTCCCATCAGGCTGGCGGTGCAGGCCGTAAACGTAGCCGTTGGCACCGCCGCCGGGCAGATTGCTGATGCGGCCATCCGCTTCAACGATGACAAGATTGCTGCTGTTGCTGTTGGAGCCCCCCGTCGTGCCGGAGATGTTGCCACGCACAGCCACCAGCATGCGGCCATCCGTCAGCGGCACAAAGGCGCGCACGGTGTTCTGCGAACTGCTGCTGACGCTGAGCGCACTGTAAGTGGCGTCCCGGGCATGGGCGATGGTGGGGGCAACCGTCACCGTTGCCGAGGTCGTGTCACTGCCGTAATCGTTGGTGATGGTGAGCAGGTAGACGCCGTTGTCGGCATTGGTGGCGCCCTCAATGACCAGGGTGGCAGTGTTGGCGCCCGAGTAGCGGCCGCCATTCTGGATCACCACACCGTCGCGCGTCCAAACATAGGTCGCCGGCGTGGCGGCGTAGACTTCCGGCGCCAGCGTCACCGTCGCTCCGGCCGCCGGCGTCAGGTCGGGCTGAGCTGTGGCGATCTCGGGCGCGCCGAGCAGTCGCAGGCGCACGGGTTCGCTGGCGACCGTGTTTTCCGGCGTGCCCCCCGTCACTTCGACGTGGTAGAGATCGTCATCCGCCAGAGTGGCGTCGGTGATCGTCAGAATGGCGGTGGTGGCACCGCTGATGTTGCCGCCATCCTCGAGCGGCATGTCGTCCTTGAACCACTGGTAGCTGAGGTTCGTGCCAGCGGCTCCCACACTGAAGAAGGCGGTGGCATCGGGGTTGACGGCCTGGGCGACCGGCGGGTTGACGATGGCCGGGTCGGTGGGTTCGCCGGCGAGGCGCAGCAGGCGCTGCACCGGCACGCCGTTGTAGGCGGTGAACTCGCCGCCAATCCAGACCTCGCCGTTGGTGGCGATTTCGATCGCGATGCCAACGCCATTGAGACCGTCTCCGGACGGCCAGGTGCCGTCATAGGCGCCCGTCGTTGTGAAGGACGCGAGATTCGCCGTGCTGCCCAGAGTGCTGGGATTGCGCAAGAAGCTGAAGCTGCCAATGCCGATGCTGCGGCCGCTGGCAAGCAGGACAAAGTCGTTGAATGAGCCGCTGGTGGTGCCGGAAAATTCACTGTTGTCCCAGGCACCGGTGGCGGAGACGCGGGTGATGGTGCGGTTGCTCGGCGGCAGGCGGGTGCCGGTGGCCATGATGCGACCATCGTCCAGCACCCGAATGCGGGTGAAACTCGTCTGGCTGCCCATGCCCTGGGGGTTGAAGCTGGGATCATAGCTGCCGTCGGCGTTGAACTTGACGAAGCGCGAGCGAGGATTGACGCCGTCGGTGACGCTGATCGTGATGCCGCCGGCGTAGAACCCGCCATCCGCAGCGGCACCGAGCGCACGCACCACGTAGGAGGCTGTTCCCGTGGCGGCACTGCTGTTGAAGTCGCCGTCGAGGGTGCCATCCGGGTTGATCCGGGCAAAGAACTTGTGGTTGCCGCTGCCGTTGAAGGTGGTGAAATCGCCGCCGAGCAGCAGATCGCCGTCGCTGAGCACGGTCAGGCAGGCGATCTCCTTGAAACTCTGCGCGCCCGAGCCGAGGTTGGTCATGTAGCTGCCGAGCAACGCTCCGGTGGCGGCATCGAGGGCGGCAAACATCTTGCCACCACTGTTGTTGAGCGACGCCCCCGCGCCGATCTGGGTGAAGCTTCCCAGGACGAAGAGCTTGCCATCGTGCAGGGCGAGTTCGTCGATGTAACCATTCGGTGCCGGGTTGAAGGTTGTATCGACGACGCCGGTCGAGGAAATCTTGACGAGGTAGCTGAAACCGGTCTGGCCATTGAAGTTCGTGAAGTCACCACCGATGTAGGCCCCACCGTCGCTGGTCGGCACGATGGCACGCACCGAACCGGCGTTGACGTTGCCCGCGACGTTGATCGTCAAATTCAGCGGCCAGGATTCCGCCAGGCCCGAGGGCGTCGGCTGGACGACCACCAGGGCCGGGTCGGACAAGAAGCTGCCGGCGGCATTGGTCGCCTCGAGCACATAGACGCCGGCTTCAGCGACCGCGATCCCGGCCTTGCTGAAGCTGGCGCTGGTGGCGCCGGCCACCGGTTGGCCGTTGCGCAGCCACTGGAAGCTGACGGGCGTCGGACTGGAGGCGACGGCGGAGAGGTTGAGCGTGCCGCCAGCAATCAGACTTGCCCCATTCGGCTGCTGGCTGAAGGTCACGGGTGTGTCGCTGTCGAGCAGGCGGATCGTCGCGTTGGCCGCGGCCGTGACCGGCCCGGAGGGATTGCTGAGCACAACCTGGAAGACCTCGGTCGGCTCCTGCTCCGCATCGTCGAGCAATGTCAGAGTGATCGTCCGCGAGGTGCTGTCGCCCGCCTCCCAGACGAGAGTGCCGAATGCCTCGGCAAAGTCATCGCCCACATTCGCCGGAGTGTCGGCACCACCCTCGGCGATTTCTGCAGCGGCCCAGTCGATCGACACCGCCGCATCGGCCGGTCCGTAGCGATGCACGGTGAGTTCCAATTCCCTGCCTTCTTCGGTGACGGTGACGCGTGCCGGATCGAAGCCGACGCTGCCGAGACCGTCATTGAGGAGAAGTTTGGCGGTGTAGTTGCGGCCAATGCCATTGAAGGACGTGAAGTCGCCACCGAGGAAGAGCTGGCCATCGGCGCCGATGAAGAGGGCGCTGACACGGTTGTTGGCACCGCTGCCGGTGACAAAGCTGGTGTCGACGCTGCCGTCCAGATTGAGGCGGGCGACGCGGCCGGCGGCGGTGACCGGGTTGGTGAAGTTCGCGAAGTAACCGGAAATGAGGAGCCGGCCGTTGTGGTAGTGGATCTGTTCAATCGTCGAATCCGGCACCGGGCTTTGGAAGGTGAGATCGACCTGCCCGTTGGAGAGGAGGAGGGCGACGTTGCGCATCGGCACCGGCGAGATGGTGCTGAAACCGGTGAAATTGCCGGCCACAGCGATGCGACCATCGGGCAGCAAGTCGATGGCATTGATCGTGTTGGTCACTGCGCCCGGATCGGTGAAACTCAAGTCGCGGCTGCCATCGGCGTTGAGGCGCCAGAAGTTGTAGGTGAAGCCGAAGCCATTGCGGCCGGACAGGTGGGAAACCAGCACCTTGCCATTGTCGAGTTCGCGCAGGGCCCTGACCTGGCCCTGAAAATCACCGGCGAGGTTGGCGGGCGAGGTGAAGCTGCTGTCGACACTGCCATCGGCGTTGTAGCGCCACAGGCCGGCACCACCGTAGAAACCGACGTAGAATTTGCCGCCGGCACCGTGGGCGAGCTGAGTGCCATAGACCCCATTGATTTCACCGGCCTTTTCGGGCAGGGTTGGATTATAAGCGGAGTCAAAGCTGCCGTCGGCATTGAAGCGGGCCAGGATCAGGCGCGCCGCCGGCGAGCCCGTGCTCGGACTGGTGACCGTGGTGAAGTAGCCGGTGACCAGGATGCGCTGGTCGGGCAGGACCAGCAGGTCTTCGACCGCATTGCCGAAGGCGGAGACCGTGAAGGTGCCATCAAGGCTGCCATCGGCATTGAGGCGGCGCAGTTGGTTGTTGGAAGTGACGATGATCGTCTTGCCATTGGCCGCCGGGGCGGCATGGCGCACCTGGGCCGGCAGGCCGGTGGTGCTGAAGCTGGGAATGAGCGAGCCGTCGGGCGTCAGTACCGTGACGGCGGCGGCTTCGGAGATGACCGAGCCGCCAAGATTGGTGAGAACCACGCGGTAGTTGCCGCCATGGCCCTCCGGGGTGGCGCCGGCGACCGTGAAGGTCGAGCCGGTGGCTCCGTCCAGATTGCCGAAACCGCCGCCGGCGTCGAACTGCCATTGGAAGCTGACCGGCGTGACGCTGCTGAAGGCGACCGACAGGGTGAAGCCGTTGCCTTGGTTGAGTGTGATGTCCGCAGGCGGTGTGGTGATTTCCGGTGCAGCCTCATCGTCGAGGATCGTCACCGTGGCCGGATTGGCGCCGAGAACCGCCCCCCCCGTGGCGCCGGAGAGGGTGACGAGGAAGGTTTTGTCGGCAGCCGTGGCATCGTTGTCGAGGATCGGCACCTGAATCGTTTTCACCCCGCCCTCACCGTCGGCCCAGTCCAAGGTGCCGTTGGTGTCGGTGTAGTGCGTGCCAGCCACGGCGGTGCCGCCGCCGGTGGCGTAGTTGACGCTCACCGCACCGCTCAGACCGGGGCGACGCACCACGCGCAGCACCACGCTGCCAGCGTTCTCGGCGGTCGTGACCGTGGTCGCGCTGAAGGCCAGGGTGCCGGCGCCGGCCACGGCACTGTCCCCCTCGAAACGCACCAGGTTGCGCAGTTCCAGTTCGGGATCGCTGATGCGGTCGAACCAGCCGCAGGCGAGGATTTTGCCATCAGGCTGGACCGCCGCACTGTACATGTGGGTCAGGTAGCCCACCTCAGCCGTGTAGGCCGGCGGTGCAAAGGACAGGTCCCGGGCGCCATCCAAGCCGAGCATGACCAGGGAGGCGGCGGAAGCGCCGTTGAAGCTGTTGAAGATGCCGCCCGCCAGGATGCGGCCGTCCGGGGTGAGTTGCAGTACGCCGCCCATCCAGCCCGTGCTGCCGGTGCCCAGTTGAGCCATGAAGGCGCTGTCGAGCGCACCGTTGCCGTCGACCGCCGCCAGGTTATCCCCCTCCGGCCTGCCACTCAGCGTGAAACCGCCGCCAAACAGCACGCGACCATCCGGCAAGGCCAGCACCTTGTTGACCCGGCCAAATTCGTTGGCAAAGCCCACCTGGAAACTGGTGTCGCGGACACCGTCGGCAAAGAGCCGGTAGACAAACGGTCGCCCCGTGCTGAGGGCGCCAGAGACCAGCAACCGACCGTCTGCGCCCGGGCTGATGCCGTCGATCACCGTGTACTGAACGCTGAGGTCGTTGGCCATGAAGCTGGTGTCGAGGGCCCCGGTGGCGGCATCGAGGCGGATCAGGTTGGATTTGCCCGTGGTGAAGAAGGTGCCACCGACCAGCAGGCCACCACGACCGTCGAGCGCGAGGCTCATGACGTAGCGTGCCGCGCCGGACAAGGCTGGCGGGGTGAAGGTGGTGTCGAGCGTGCCGTCGGCGTTGACTTTCGCCACACAACTGCGCGCCTGCGCCGGATTGCCGTAGCTGTTGAACATGCCGCCGATGTAGAAGGAGCCGTCGGGGTTGACCAGGATGGCGTTGATCTCGGAGGAGTACTCAGGATTCGAATCGTGCGGCCCGGCCAAATAGGTGTTGCTGGGACCAAAGCTGGTGTCGAGCGTACCGTCGGCGTTGAGGCGCTTGAGCGCGGTCAGCTCCCCCGTGTTGTTGAAACGGGAGCGCGAACCGGCCACGAGGATCTTGCCATCCGGTTGCAGCGCCACGGCATTCTGCGCGCCGGGTGGATTGTGAGTCGGGTGATTTTCCCCCGTGATGCCCTCACCGAGATTGGTGAGGAAAGCCGTGTCCAGATCACCTGGGGCAGCGGCGGCGATCGAGGTCAGCAGGAGAAGGGCGGAAGCGACGTGGGAGAGGGGTTTCGCCAGCATGAGTTCGGCATGCTAGACGCCGACTCCAGAATGGCAACCCAAGCTTTGGTAACTTCCCTAGATTTCACATCCCCCTAACTGCAAGGCTTGCGGGTTTTGATCCTGAACAAGATACGAATCATTAACCCGATAATTCGGTGATTTCATTATCTTAAATGCATTTACCATAATTTTTAGACAAAGCAAAATCGGGTATTGCCGCCCGCAAATTTCGGTCGCTGAGACTCTGTAGAACGCCTTCGAGCAGTTCAACGGCGTCGGCACGCCCCTCATGCAGCAGCACGATGGCCCCGGGTTTCAGACCGGCCTCCAGGCGACGCCGCACGGCCGCCGAATCCCGGCTGACCGCGTCGAAACCTCGACAGTTCCACAGAATCATCGACAGGCCGAGCGCCTGCAGCGGTGCCGCCACGAAGGGGTTGTGATGACCGACCGGCGGTCGAAACAAGGTCGGGGGCGAGCCGAGAAGGTCGGTGAGTGTTTGCTGGCAGCCGGCAATCTCGGCCCACATTGTGGCAGGCAGCAGGCTCCAGAAGCGACCGGCGGGATGCGACTGGCTGTGATTGCCGATGAGATGACCCGCAGCGGCGATGGCGCGCACGAGTTCGGGATGGCGCCTTGCCTTCTCGCCGATGAGAAAAAAGCCGGCACGCACGCCATGGCGGGCGAGGCTTTCGAGCAGCAGCGGCGTGGTCACGGGATCCGGGCCATCGTCGAAAGTGAGCCAGACCTCACCTCGCGCCGCCTGGGTGGCGGGCAGTTCGCACTGCAGCGGACCGAACAGGCGCGAGGCCGGTCGCAGCGTGCCAAAGGTGAAGACAAGACCGACCGCGACAAACAAGGCAGCCGCCAATAGCAACGCCCCGGTGAGCGCCAGACCCGCCACGACCAGCGCCGGCAGTCCCCAAAGCAGCAGCCGCCGGCGGTTGCGGCGACGGCATTCGGCAGGTTCGGGCGGCGGCATGGGCCGCAGCATCTGGCGGGCGACGGCAGATGCAAGCTGAAGCGGCAGCCCTGTCTTGCGCACCGGCCAAGCCGGGTTAGGTTCGCTCATGATCCGTTTTCTTCTGCCCTGCCTGTTTGCCCTGTCCGCTGCCGCCGGCATCGTCGAACGTCCGGTCGAATATCAAGCCGGTGAGGTCCTCAGCGAGGGTTGGCTGGCCTTTGACGACGCCAACGACAGCCGTCGCCCCGCCGTACTCATCGTCCATCAGTGGACCGGCATCAGCGACCATGAAAAGGCGCGCGCCCGTGAACTTGCCGCCCTCGGCTACAACGTCCTGGTGGCGGATGTCTACGGCAAGGGTGTGCGCCCGAAGCCGCCGGCGGCCGGCCAGGAAGCGGGCAAGTACAAGAAGGATCGCGACCTGCTGCGCGCCCGACTGCAGGCGGGCCTGAAGGTGCTGCTGGCCGACAGCCGCACCGATGACGCCCGGGTCGCCTGCATCGGCTACTGCTTCGGCGGCTTGGCCGCGGTCGAACTCGCGCGCGCCGGTGCGCCGCTCAAGGGCGCGGTCAGCTTCCATGGCAGCCTGGATTCGCCCAAACCGCAGGACGGCCGCAACATTCGCTGCCGTGTGCTCGCCCTGCACGGCGCCGACGATCCCTTCGTCGCTGCCGCCGACCTCGCCGCCTTCGAAAAGGAGATGAAGGATGCCGGTGTCGACTACAAGCTCGTCCAATACCCCGGGGCCGTGCACGCCTTCACCCAGAAGGCTGCCGGCAACGATCCCTCGAAGGGCGCCGCCTACCACGAAGCCGCCGACAAAGCCTCGTGGGAGGAGCTGAAGGCCTTCTTCGCCCAGATTTTCCGTCGCTAAGGCCATGCACCGTCTCGCCCTCGCCTTCGCCCTGCTGCTGGCCGGAGTGTCGGCCGCAGACGGTCCGTCGGCGACCGAGCCCACCGACTTCATCCGCTTCGTCGAGGCTGAGTCGGGCGATTCCCTGCAGACCGCGCTCGTGCGCTACCAGCGCGATGACGGTGTGCAGGTCGATCTGGTCGGTGCGGTGCACGTGGCTGACCGCGCCTACTTCGACGAGTTGAACCGTCGCTTCACCGCCTACGACGCCGTCTTGTACGAGCTCATTGGCGGACCGCATCCCGGCAAACAGGAACTGCGCGCGGGTGCAGCCGACGAGCGGCTCGCCTGGCTGGGGCGACTGCAGGAAACGCTGCGCCGCAGCCTGGAACTGGAAGGCCAGTTGGAGTGTGTCGATTATGGCGCGGCCAATTTCATCCATGCCGACCTCACCACCGAGGCGTTCTTTGCCTCACAGGAGAAGCGCCAGGAGAGTTTTCTCGGGCTGTGGTTTAGGGCGCTGCAGGCGCAGAAGGCGGCTGCTGGCGAGCGTCCGCAGCCGGGACTGGCCGCTCTGCTGCGCATCCTCTTCAGCGGCGACAGCGCCACCGAGATGAAGCGGCTCATCGGCCGCGAGTTCGACAGCCTGGAGCCAGTGCTTGCCGGGGTCGAGGCGGGCGGCGGCACGGCCATCGTCGGCGAGCGCAACCGCCATGCCCTCGAGGTGATGCAGCGCGAGGTCAAAAACGGCCGCCGCAAGCTGGCGATCTTCTACGGGGCCGCGCACCTGCCCGACCTTGAGACGCGCCTGCTGGCGCTGGGCTTTCGCCGCGAACGGATCGACTACCTCAAGGCCTGGCATCTACCGGCGCGAAAAAGTTAAAACATCTCTTGCATCCCGGTGGGCCGTGCTATTGTTGCGGCCCGTTTTCAACCCTCGCTCGGGTGGCGGAATTGGTATACGCGCAAGACTAAGGATCTTGTGCCGAAAGGCTTAAGGGTTCGAGTCCCTTCCCGAGCACCACTCCCTTCGGGGAGTCATGACACGATGAGGGCATGGGTGAAAAAGGAACTTCACCCCGCCGCGGCGGAACGCGCGTGTGTCGAAGACCACCCGCTTCTTTGGAGATGGCCACGCGCTCGATCCTGAGCGAGCAGGCTGAGGCCATGCGCGCGCTCTGGGAGCATGCGTGTGCCGTTCCGATGAAAACGCCGGTCGTTCAATTGACGGTTGGATTCCCCGCCGGATGCTGTTGGATGAGGGGTCGCAATTTTGCCATGGATCTCTCCTACACCTACCTCATTGCGCCCTCGCTGCTGATCCTG
>CAZSBO010000015.1:0-38327 GCA_964605265.1 uncultured Prosthecobacter sp. | reverse complement strand
TGGCCCGGCCACCTTCCTCGGCGCCAGCGAGGCGCGGCTCGACGAAATGGTGCTCGACTACTCCTGCTTCCCGACCCTGTGTCGCCGACCCTCGCGCACCCACATCATCCAGCGCATCACCGACGCCGACGATCAAACCGTGTACCTGGTGCCGGAGGCGCACCTGCAAACCGAGCGCGCCATGGATGAGATCGCCGCCTGGCAGACCCACACCTGCCTCGATGAAGCCCTGCACCGCGGCACCGGCGCACTGGCGCAGAGCGAGTACGGGCTGGGCGACTTCCCTGCCGCGGGCAAGACCGGCACCCATCACGAGTACAAGGACCTTTGGTTCCTCGGCTACACCAGTGCCATCACCTGCGGGGTCTGGGCCGGGTTCGACAAGCAGAAGACGATCTACGACATGGCCTTTTCCAACCAGATCGCCCTGCCGATCTGGAGCGACATCGTCAACACCGCCTCCAAGAGCCGTGCGCCGCAGGAGTTTGCCCCGCCGGAATCGGCCGAGCGACTGGAGATCTGTCGGAAAAGCGGCCTGCGTGCCACCGACTTCTGCTACGAGAAAGTGCGCGGCCAGGACGGCGTCGAGCGTTCCGTGCGCAGCACTTACACCGAGTACGTGCGCCCCGGCACCGTCTTCAACGCCAGCTGTGCCCTGCACACCGGCGAAGGCCTGCCCGCCGACCTCGCCGCCTTCCATCAGTCCCTGACCCTCGGCAGCGATCCCCTGCAGATCGCCGACACCGGCAAGTACGCCCACGTCGAGCCGGTGCACGTGCGCGATCCGATCATTGTCGGCACCGATCCCTACAATGCCTTCCAGCCCATCCTGCGCGCGCGCCCGGTCAATGACGACGGCAGCCCCATCCTGCGCGCCCTGCCGGTCGAGGGCGAGGAAACGGTCGACCCGGCCGATCAGCCGGCCGTGCAGTTGAAACCGCCGCCGCCCTTGAAGATCGAGCTTTGAGCCGGCCTCAGGCGACCGGCTTGCGATGGGGCTTGGGCGCTTCCGTGAAGGAGGCCAGCGCCAGCAGGATGGCGGCGCTGACCACGCACGAGTCGGCGACGTTGAAGGAGGGCCAGGGATTGAAGGGCGCGAACCCGAAGTCGAAGAGCAGGAAGTCGACGACGTAGCCGTGCAGCAGTCGGTCGGTGAGGTTGCCGAGCACGCCGGCGACGAGCAGGGCGACCGCGAGCCGGCTCATCCAGCCGGGGAAGGCACCCTTGCGATGCAGCCAGGCGAGCAGGCCGAGGGCACCCAGGGAAATCACGCCGAAGGCGTAATTCGCATAGGCCGTGCCGTTGAACATGCCGAAGGCGACACCGGTGTTGGCGGTGTGATGCAGCCAAAACACGCCCGGGATCACTTCACGCATGTCCTCGTGCAGCTTGAACGTGCGGACGATCCAGAGCTTGGTCGCCTGATCGAGGACGTACAGGGGCAGGCTGAGCAGGAGCAGAAGGCGGATCATGGAAGCTCACCCGTTACCCCGAAACCGCCCGCCGGCAAGGCGGATGGCGACGCGTTGCGCAAGCCGCGGTTCGGAGGTAGTTTTGCAGACTCTCCGCCATGCCGATCTACGAGTTCTACTGTCCGGACAACCACAGGCTGTACCAGTTCCTCGCGCGCAGCCCGGCGCAGCGTGAGCGTGTGCCTCTCTGCCCGGACAACCCCGCCTTCCGGATGCAGAAGCAGGTGAGCCGCTTCGCTGTTCTCGGGCGGGCGCAGGAGTCCGAATCCGATCCCTTCGCCGGACTCGACGAGGCCGGCATGGAAACGGTGATGGAAGGACTGGCCGGGGAAATGGACAGCCTCGACGAGGACAACCCCGATCCGCGCCGCCTCGGCCACTGCCTGCGCCGTTTGACCGACGTCATGGGCGACAAGGCGCCGCCATTGCTGCGCGAGGCCGTGCGCCGGCTGGAGGCCGGTGAGGATCCGGAAAAACTGGAGGCCGAACTGGGTGGCGAAGCGGAGGGCGACGACCTGCTCTTCGCCGAGGTGAAACGGCTGGCGCGCCAGGCGCGCGGCCCCGAGCGCGACCCGAAGCTGTACGACCTGGCCGACTGGCTGCCGCCGGCGTGAGTCTTCAGGCGAGGATCTCGCGGGCGACGCTGCCGTAGACGTCGGTCAGGCGGAAGTCGCGACCAGCATAGCGGTAGGTGAGCTTCTCGTGATCGAGACCGAGCAGGTGCAGGACCGTGGCGTGCCAGTCGTGGATGTGCATGCGCTTCTCGACCGCCTCGTAGCCCAGTTCATCGGTGCTGCCGTGAGTCATGCCGCCCTTCACCCCACCGCCGGCCATCCACATCGTGAAGCCCTTGTTGTTGTGGTCGCGACCGTCGTCACCCTGGCTGTGCGGCGTGCGCCCGAACTCGCCACCCCAGATGACCAGGGTGTCCTGCAGCAGGCCGCGCTGTTGCAGGTCCTGCAGCAGACCGGCAATGGGCTGATCCATCTGTCCGGCCATGCGTTCCAAACTGGCCTTGAGGGTGAAGTGATGATCCCAGTTGCCAAGGCTGATCTCGACAAAGCGGACGCCGGCCTCGACAAGCTTGCGCGCCATCAGGCACTGTCGGCCAAAGTTGTCGGTCGCCGTTTCGCCGATCCCGTACAGCGCCTTGGTGGCGGCGCTTTCGCCATCGAGATCCAGCACCTTCGGCACCTCGGCCTGCATGCGGAAGGCGAGTTCATAGGATTCGATGACGCCCTCGACCTCGGGATTGACGCCGCCATCGCGGCCGAGTCGCTCGCGATTGAGCGCCTGCACGAGGTCCAGTTGCGCGCGCTGGGCGCCGGTATTGTGGCGATCGTTCCTGATGTTGGCGATGCTGGCTTCGCCGCCACCGCGACCGAAGCGCGCGGCGAACTGCGGCGGCAGGCCGGGCAGCACATTGCCGCCGACCTTGGCCCCCTGATAAATCGCCGGCAGGAAGGCGCTGCCATAGGTGCGCGTGGCGTTGCCGGGTGGGTTGATGGTGACAAAACCGGGCAGGTTCTCGTTCTGGGTGCCGAGGCCGTAAAGCGTCCAGGCACCGAGCGAGGGCCGCACAAACTGGGTGCTGCCCGTGTGCAACTGGGTGAAGGCCTGCGGATGCGCCGGCAGGTCGGTGGCCATGGAGTTGAGCAGGCAGAGCGAGTCGGCCTGTTTGGCCAGGTTGGGCAGCAGGTCGGAGATCCACAGGCCGCTGCGGCCGTGCTGACGAAACTTCCAGGGCGAGGCCATCAGGTTGGCCCGGCCGTAGCGACCCGCCGCGGCCGGCGCGCTCTTGCCCGCCGCCTCAGCCAGCTTCGGTTTGTAGTCGAACAGATCCACGTGCGAGGGCCCGCCCTGCATGCACAGAAAAATGACGCGCTTGGCGCGGGCCGCGTGATGCGCCGGCTTCGGCGCCAACGCCGAGGCCGCCTGCAGGCTCTGCTGGTGCGCCAGGGCCGAGAACGCCAGCCAGCCGAAGCCGTTGGAAGTCGTCTGGAGGAAGGAACGGCGGGAATGAGGATTGGGGAATGAGGATTGCGGATTGCGGATTGCGGATTGCGCAATGGCCAAGCTGGAGGACGGGTTCATGGCATGGAGGGGTCGAAGGTTGAGACTGGCAAAAAGTTCTGGAAGGCCGGGTGCTGAAGTCATTCCGCAATCCAAAATCCGCATTCGAGTCAGTTGAGATAACGAAACTCCGCGCTCGCAAACAGCCCCTGGCAGAAGGCGGAGAGGGCGGCGGCACGGGCCTGTTCCTGGGCTTGGGCGCTGCTGCGGCCGCCGGCGGCCTGGCGCGGGAACTCCTGCCAGAAGCGGCGGATGGCCTCGGCCTCGGTCGCGCTGGGCGGACGCGCAAAAACGAGTTCGTAGGCGTGGGCAAGACGCTGCGGGCCATCGCCCTCGAAGGCGGCGAGGCGGCGGGCAAAGGCATCGGCGAGGGCCAGCACCTGCGGACTGTTCATCAGGAACAGGCTCTGACCGGGCACATTGGTGCTGTCGCGCTCGCCGCTGACCAGGCTGGCGTCGGGAAAGTCGAAGACGTTGAGGAACTCGGGGATCTGATCGCGAAGGATCGGCAGATGGATGCTGCGGTGGTTGAAGGGCCGGCCGGTCAGTTCGCGGGCCAGACTGAACAGGCCCTCGCGACCCTCGCCGGCGCGCGCCACGGGCGAACCGTCCACGGGGTAAAGATCGAGTTCGCCGGAGACGGCAAGCATGGCGTCGCGGATCGCCTCGGCCTCAAGTCGTCGCGGGGTCATGCGCCAGCGCCAGGTGTTGTCGGGATCGACCGCATGGTTGCCGGGATGATGACCGGAGCCGAGCTGGTAGACGCGGCTGAGCAGGATCGAGCGGATGAGTTTCTTCACCGACCAGCCTTCCGCCACGAACTGCAGCGCCAGATGATCGAGCAGTTCCGGATGGGTGGGCGCCTGGCCCATGAGGCCGAAGTTGTCCGGCGTCGGCACGATCCCCTGCCCCATCAGCTTGAGCCAGACGCGGTTGACCAGCACGCGGGCGGTGAGCGGGTTGTCCGGCGAGGCGATCCAATGCGCCAGATCGAGGCGACCGCTGCCCTGGCCGATGCTCAGGGGCTCGCCCTCCGCGCACAGCACCTCCACCAGCCCGCGCGGAATCACCTCCGACGGCTGCTTCACATCGCCGCGCACGAGCAACGGCGCATCGATCGGTCGCGCGCGGTCGAGCACGCCCATGGCGAGGGCGCGCGGCGTGCCGTCTTCCTGGAACAGATCGAGGTCGGCCTGGATCGCCGTGGCGCGGTCGCGGGCGAGACGCACGCGCAAAAAGTTCGCCGCCGCATTGCCGGCGTTGCGCTGGGCAAGCACCTCGCGCTGCTGCGCATCCGCGGCCTCTTCGGCTTCGCGCAGGCGACGCTGCAACTCGGCCACCTCGGCGGGTGAAATCGGCGCCAGCGCCGCCACCTGGCCGGCCTGCGGATCGAGCTCGATGAGCGAACTGGGGTTGCCGTTCTGCTGCTGCTCGTAGGTCCCATACAGCGTCTCGCTGCTGAGGAAGATGCCGGCGAGCGCGTAATAATCGCGCTGGGTGACGGGATCGAACTTGTGGTCGTGGCAGCGCGCGCAGGCGAGGGTCAGGCCGAGCATCGACTGCGAAACGGCATCGATCTGCTCATCGACCAGATCCATGGCAAACTGGCGGCGGTCGCGGTTGTTGTGGCCCTTGGAGCCGAGCGCAAGGAAACCGGTGGCGACGATTTTCTCCGCCTGATCGCGCTTGTCCTCAAAGCGCAGCAGGTCGCCGGCGATCTGCTCCTTGAGAAACGCGTCGTAGGGTTTGTCGCGGTTGAAGGCGTCGATGACGTAGTCGCGGTAGCGCCAGGCGTGGGGGTACAGGACGTTGGTCTCCTTGCCACTGCTTTCGGCATAGCGGGCGACGTCGAGCCAGTGACGGGCCCAGCGCTCGCCGAAACGCGGCGAGTCGAGGTACTGGTCGATGACCCGCTCGAACGCCTGCGGTGAGGTGTCGGCCAGGAAGGCCTGCACCTCGTCGGGGGTCGGCGGCAGGCCGGTGAGATCAAAGGCCAGGCGGCGGATCAGGGTGCGGCGGTCGGCGTCGGCCACCGGTTGCAGGCCCTTTGCCTCCAGGCCGGCGAGGATGAAGCGGTCGATCTCGGTCTTCGCCCAGCCCTCGGTCTGTACCGCGGGCAGTGCCGGCGCGACCGGCTTCTGAAAAGCCCAGTGCTGGCGGCCCTGGGTCATGTCGATGACACGGCGACCGCCGGCGGGATTGGGCACCTCCTGCTCGCGTGGATCGGGCGCGCCCATCTCGATCCACTTCTTCAGGTTGGCGATGGCGTCCTCGGGCAGCTTGTCCTTGGGCGGCATCTGCATGTCCGGGTTGGCCCAGGTCACCGCCTCGTAGAGCGTGCTCTGGTCGGGCCGGCCGGGCGTGACACCGGGGTGACCGGATTCGCCGCCGAGTTGCAGGCCCTGGCGGGTGTCGAGCGTCAGGCCGCCCTTGACCTTCTCGGCCTCGGCCGAATGGCAGGAGTAGCAGTGCTCGACGAGCACGGGGCGGACATGCTTTTCGAAGAAGGCGAGCTGGTCGGCCGGCAGGGCGGCATGACCGGCGGGTGCGGGCTCCGCGGCCCTGGGGGCGGCGGGCATACGGGCGGGCAGATGGGCGGCCATAAGGGCGAGCAGGTGGAGGCGGGACATGGCGGGCGGGATTTGGCGGGTGAAACCCGCCGCGGGCCGCCGGGTTGCGCGGCGGCCGGCCCGCTGTGCGGTTGCCTTTTGGCACGTTGCCCGCTAACTATTGCTTCAAATGCCCAAAACCAGCACCGCTCCGCGGATCGAGCCCGCCACCATCGAAGACCTGCCGCAGCTGGTGGAGCTGCTGGTGGCGCTGTTCAGCGTCGAATCGGACTTCCGACCGGACAAGAACAAGCAGGAGCACGGCCTGCGCCTCATCCTTGAACAGCCGAACCGCGGCCGCATTTTTGTGCTGCGCACCGACCACCAGGTCATCGGCATGGTCAACCTGCTGTTCACGATCAGCACGGCCGAGGGCGGCCTGGTCATCCTCATGGAGGATGTCATTGTCCACCCGCAGCACCGCCGCCAGGGCTACGGCACCCGCCTGCTGCGCCACGCCATCGATTTCGCCCGCGAAAAGAACTTCCGCCGCATCACCCTGCTGACCGACAAGATCAGCGCCGAGTCGCAGGCCTTCTTCGCCCAGAATGGCTTCTCGCACTCGAGCATGATCCCGATGCGCCTCGTCTTTCCCTGAGCACGCCATGCAGCTCGCCTTCGCCGTCTTCCTGCAGCCCCCGCAAGCCGGCGCGCACACGGCCGACACGGCGGCGATGGATGGATTCGTCCTGTTCACACTCTGCACCCTGTTTTTCCTGCTCGGCTGCCTGGCCACCGCCGCCTGGCAGATCTGGCGCCGAACGACGCGGCCGCAGCCGCACGAGCGCCTGCTCCAGGAACTGGCGGAGACCGATGCCGACACCCTGCTGAGAGGCAGCGAGCGGACTGAGGAAACGGGCGGCGAAGCCTGGACCAAACCGGCCGACTGGTGGCGGCGCTCCTGATCGAAGCAGCGCCGCGCGCGGCGCGAACGTAACCTCGACATGCGCATCGGCCTGACAGGAGCAACCGGATTTGTCGGCAGCCACTTTGCACGCCTGGCCTGCCAGCCCGGCGAGCTGGTGGCCTACACCCGCGGCACACGCGCGCCCGCCGGCGCCGCCAGCGTGCTGCGCCAGCCGGCGGACGCCCCATACGCCCTGCCGGAGACAGCGCTCGACGCCCTCGTGCATCTGGCGGGCGAATCCCTCATGGGGCTGTGGACCCCGGCCAAGCGCGAGCGCATCTGGCGCAGCCGGGTCGACTTCACCGAGGGCCTGGTGCGACAGCTGGCGAGCTGGCGACCGGAGAACCGGCCCAAGGTGCTGGTCTGCGCCTCCGGCGCCGGTTACTACGGCGACAGCGGCGACCGTCTGGTGGACGAGACCGCCGCGCAGGGGGGCGGCTTCCTGGCGGAGCTCTGCGGTCGCTGGGAGGCGGCCGCGCTTGGCGCCGAAGCGCTCGGCCTGCGTGTCGTGATGCTGCGCACCGGCATGGTGCTGGGCGCGGGCGGCGGTGCCCTGCCGCTGCTGCGCCGCGTCTTTGGTCTCGGCCTGGGCGGCCGCCTGGGGAGCGGCCGGCAGTGGCTGTCCTGGATTCATGCCGACGACGCCGCGCGGCTGATCCGCCTGGCGATCGAAAACGACACGCTGCGCGGACCGCTCAACCTTTGCGCCCCGGAGCCGGTGACCAATGCCGACTTCACCCGCGCGCTCGCCGCCGCACTGCGCCGGCCGGCCTTCTGCCATGCCCCGGCCTTCGCCCTGCGCCTGCTGCTGCGCGATCTCGCCGGCGAGATGCTGCTGGCCGGGCAGCGGGTGCTGCCGCGCGCCGCCCTCGACGCCGGCTATGAGTTCGCCTTTCCGCGACTGCAGACCGCCCTGACCGACCTCCTGGGCTTGCCGAGCCCGGCTGCCGCGGCTTGAGCCGCCCTCCGCGCGCGACCCGCCCCTGCAGGACTGCCGCCAGCCAAGGTGGACAGGCGTAAGAAATGCGGGTTAGGTGTGGCATGGCCGCCCTGCAGACCACCATCGGCATCATCTACGATTACGACCAGACGCTGAGTCCGACCTACATGCAGGACGAGACGCTGTTCCCGCACTTCGGCATTCACCCGGGACAGTTCTGGAAAAAGAGCCGGCAGCTGGTCGACAACGAGGGCTATGACGGCGAACTCGCCTACCTCAAGTGCATGCTCGACTGCCTGGAGATGGACCGGCCGACGAATGACGAGCTGCGCGCGCTCGGCGCCAAGCTGCGCTACTACAAGGGGGTGCCCGAGGTGTTTGGCGAGCTGCACCAGGTGCTCAGCGACCAGCATCGCTCGCTCGGCATCCGCATTGAGCATTACATCGTCTCGTCCGGACTGAAGACGCTGCTCGAGGGCAGTTCGCTGGCGCCGCACGTCAAGCGCCTGTTCGGCTGCGAATTCGGCGTCGATGCCGAAGGCCGCATCAGCTTTCCGAAGCGGGTGATCAGCCACACGACCAAGACCCAGTACCTGTTCCGCATCAACAAGGGCATGCTGGAGCCGCATGAGGACGTCAACGACCACATGGATCCGGAGTTGCGGCCGATTCCCTTCCAGAACATGATCTACATTGGCGACGGCCCCACCGACGTACCCTGCTTCACCCTGATGAAGCGCTACGGCGGCCATGCCATTGCGGTGTACAATCCCGACGAGAACAACCGCGCCAGCTTCCGCAAGTGCTACCAGCTCTCGGCCCTGGCCGACCGCGTCAAGCACATTGCTCCGGCCGACTACCGGCCGGGCAGCCACCTGCGGCTGCTGCTGGAGGAGATGGTGCTCGACATCGCCGACGCCATCGTCCGGCGCAAGAAGCTGGAGATCGAGGAGGGCACGGTCTCGGCGCCGCATTTCTGAGACGCCGGAGCGGCGCTCAGGACTTCGGCACGTGCGGCACCAGCACGTCGGGCGACTGTCCGCGCGTGCGTGCGCGCTGGGCGGCCAGGCGCGTGAAGACCGCCTGCGAGCGCATCGCCTTGGCATTGGCCGGTGGCAGCACCCAGGAGCCGTCCGCGCGCAGCACCCGGCCGCGCGAGGTGTCGGCAAAGTGCGTCTCGAGCAGGTGGGTCAGGCGCTTCTTCGCCTCCTTGTCCTCGACCGGCACGAGCAGCTCGACGCGCTTCGACAGGTTGCGGTTCATGAAGTCGGCGCTGGAGAGGAAGATGGCCGGCCGGCCGCCCTGGCGGAACCAGTAGATGCGCGCGTGCTCCAGGTAGCGGTCGATGATGCTGACCACCGAAATGTTGTCGCTGACGCCGCGCACCCCCGGCCGCAGGCAGCAGATGCCGCGGACGTTGAGGCGCACCTGAACGCCGGCCTGCGAGGCCTCGTAGAGCGCCTCAATCATGCGCCGGTCCTCCAGCGCGTTCATCTTCAGCCAGATGGCGGCCTCCTCGCCCTGGCGGGCGCGGTCGGTCTCGCTGCGAATGAGCGACAGCAGGCGCTCGCGCAGGCCGAAGGGTGCCATGGAGAGTCGCTCGAAATGCACGAAGCGCGAGCGGCCGGTGACGGTGTTGAAGAAGGCCGAGGCGTCGGCACCGAACTCCGGCCGGGCGGTGAGCAGGCTGACGTCGGTGTACAGGCGGGCGGTGGCCTCGTTGTAGTTGCCGGTGCCGAAGTGCATGTAGCGGATCAGGCGGCCGGCCTCGCGGCGCATGACCAGGCAGATCTTGGCGTGGGTCTTCAGGCCGCGCACGCCGTAGATGATCTGGGCGCCGGCATTGAGCAGTTCCTCGGCACGCTCGAGGTTGCGCGCCTCGTCGAAGCGCGCCTTCAGTTCAACCAGGACCGTGACGTGCTTGCCGGCCTGGGCGGCGCGGATCAGGGCGCTGATGATGCGGCTGTTGCGCGCGGTGCGGTACAGGATCTGCTTGATGGCGATGACGTTCTCATCGGTGGCCGCCTCCTCGACCAGCTGCAGCACCGGATCGAAGGACTCATACGGATGGTGCAGCAGGATGTCGCCGCGGCGGATGGCGTCGAAGAGGCTCTCG
This sequence comes from uncultured Prosthecobacter sp., assembly GCA_964605265.1. GTDB lineage: Bacteria > Verrucomicrobiota > Verrucomicrobiia > Verrucomicrobiales > Verrucomicrobiaceae > Prosthecobacter. Next base: position 28,210 of record CAZSBO010000015.1, on the reverse strand, counting down.
CCGGGCACGATCTGCGGCGAGGGCTGACTGTCCCAGGGTTCGACCTTGAGGTCATCGAAGCCGGACAGCCCGGCGATCTGGAAGCAGGCGCGCAGGTCGAGCTCACCCGGCACGGTGTAGACCTGGGCGGTGCGGGCGCCGCACAGGTCGCGCACCGCCTTGGCGAGATCGCGCGGCGCACCGGCCTCGATCTCCAGGCGGATGGTCGGACTCTGCAGGCGCGCCTCGAGCACGTCCTCCATCTCGCTGGCGAGGTCGGAGGCGCTTTCGTCGTCGACGGCGATGTCCGAGTTGCGGCTGATGCGGAAGCGGGCGGTGGCGGTGACCTTCTCGGAGGGGAAATAGCGCGGCAGGAAGAGTTCAAGCAGGTCCTCCAGGTTGACGTAGCAGTGGGCCGCGGCCTCGAGGTCGGGCACGGGCACCTGGCGCGGCAGGTTCGAAGGCAGGGTGAACAGCACCCGCCGGCGCAGGCTGCGACCGTCCTGTTCCGAGTGCACCGAGCACAGCAGGGCAATCTGCAGGGCGGGCACGGTGGCGCGAACCGCGTCCTCGTCGAGCGCGACCGGTGACAGCACCGGAAAGACGTGCTCCATGAAGTAATCCTCGAGATGGGCGCGCTGCGCCGCAGTCAGGCCGTCGGTGCGCAGGCGGCGGATGCCACGCTCCTCCAGCAGCGGGCGCAGGCGGGTTTCGAGGATGTCGTACTGGCGGTCGACAAAGGCGGTGGCGCGCTGCTGGATCTGCTCCCACTGCTGGGTCGGCGTCAGGCCGGCGGCATCCTTGCCTCGGCGACCCTGCTCGCGCAGCAGCTGCAGGGCACCCACCCGCACCATAAAGAACTCATCGAGGTTGGAGGCGGTGATCGCCAGGAACTTGAGTCGCTCCAGCACCGGCAGATCCTGCCGCGCCGCCTCGTCCAGCACACGCTCATTGAAGGCCAGCCAGCTCAGCTCGCGATTGAAGAAATGCTCCTCGGTGATGGGAACGACGGGCTTGGGGATGGGCATGCCCCATGATTGCCCGGCCGGAGGCGCGCGCAAGTGACGTTGCACCCGCCTCACTCCCACTCGATGCTCGCCGGCGGCTTGGTGCTGATGTCGTAGAGCACGCGGTTGACGCCCTTGACGCCGTTGAGGATGCGATTGGAGGCGTTGCGCAGCACGCCGTAGGGCAGCTCGACCCAGTCGGCGGTCATGGCGTCCTCGCTGATCACGGCGCGCAGGGAGATCGCCTGTTCATAGCTGCGTTCGTCGCCCTTGACGCCGACCGTCTTCACCGGCAGCAGGGCCGCGTAGGCCTGCCAGACCTGTTCGTACCAGCCGCTGCGGCGCAGCTCGCTGATGAAGATGGCATCGGCCTGCTGGGTGATGGCGACGCGCTCCGGGGTGATCTCGCCGGGGATGCGCACGGCCAGGCCCGGGCCGGGGAACGGGTGGCGCCAGAGGGCGCGGTGCGGAATGCCGAGGCTGGCGCCAAGGGCGCGCACCTCGTCCTTGAACAGCTCGGCGAGCGGTTCGAGCACCTTGCCCTGCTCCTTCAGCTCCATGATGCGGTCGACGCGGTTGTGGTGCGTCTTGATCTTGCTGGCGATCGAGCCGCTGGTGGCGCTCTCAATGACGTCGGGGTAAAGCGTGCCCTGGGCGAGCAGCTCAACGTTGTCGGCCACCTTCCAGAATTCCTCGACGAAGAGCGTGCCGATGATGCGGCGCTTCTGTTCGGGATCGGTGACGCCCTTGAGGGCGCCCAGGAAAATCTCGCTGGCATCGATCTGCTCGATCGGCACGCCGACCTCCTCAAAGAGCTCCTTGACCTCCCTGCCCTCGTTCAGGCGCATCAGGCCGGTGTCGATGAAGATGCAGCGCACCTTGACGCCGGCCTTGTGCAGCAGCACGGCGAGCACGGTGCTGTCGACACCGCCGGAGACGCCGCAGATGACCTCGCGGCCGCCGACTTCCTCGCGGATGCGGTCGAGCATCTGCGCCTTGAAGGCCTGGATGTCGAACTTCGCCAGCGTGGCGCCGCTGCGGGTGAGGAAGTTGCGCAGGATGGCCGTGCCCTCGTGCGAGTGGGTGACCTCGGGGTGGAACTGGATGCCCCAGCAGCGCTCGGACCATTTCAGGGCAACGGGAACGGCGTCCTCGTTGGTGGCGATGACCTTCGTGGTGGCGGCCAGGTTCGCACAGGTGTCGCTGTGGCTCATCCAGACCTGGGACTCATGGGAGATGCCCTGGAAAAGGTCCTCGTGATCGGTGACGACGAGTTTGGCCGGGCCGTACTCGCGGGTGACCCCGGGTTTGACGGTGCCGCCGTGCTTGATGTTGAGCAGCTGCATGCCGTAGCAGACGCCGAGCACGGGCACGCCGAAGGCCATCAGCCTTTCGAAGTCGACGTCCGGCGCATCGGCCTCCGAAGTGCTGCGCGGGCCGCCGGAAAGGATGATGGCACCGGGTTTCTCCAGGGTCGCCAGGGCCGCCGGCGGGTAGAGGTGCGAGGCAAAGCCAAGCTCGCGGACGCGGCGGACGATGAGCTGGCTGTACTGCGAGCCGTAATCGAGGACGGCGACTTCGTTTTCAGTCATGGAAAAAAGGATCGTTGGAAAGCGCTTCAGGAGGGCTCGTAGTTCACCGGCTCCTCGGTGATGACGACGTCGTGCGGGTGGCTCTCCTTGAGGCCGCCGGCGGTGATGCGAACAAAGCGCGCCTTGGCACGCAGTTCGTCGAGTGAGCCGGCGCCGACGTAGCCCATGCCGGAGCGCAGGCCGCCCATGAGCTGGAAGACGACATCGGCGAGTGGCCCCTTGAAGGGCACGCGCGCCTCGACGCCCTCGGGCACGAGCTTGCCGGAGGAATTCTGGCCGTAGCGATCGCCGGCGCCCTTGCGCATGGCCTTGAGGCTGCCCATGCCGCGGTACTCCTTGAAGGTGCGGCCCTGCCACTTGACCATGTTGCCCGGGCTCTCGGAGGTGCCGGCGAGCAGGGAGCCGAGCATGACACAGTCGGCGCCGCCGGCGATGGCCTTGACGATGTCGCCCGAGTAGCGGATGCCGCCGTCGGCGATGACGCTGACCCCGCGCGCGCGGCAGATCGAGGCGACCTCGCTGATGGCGGTGAACTGGGCCATGCCGACGCCGGAGATGACGCGCGTCGTGCAGATCGAGCCGGGGCCGACGCCGACCTTGACGGCCGAGGCACCGGCCTCAACGAGGTGCAGGGCACCGTCGGCGGTGACGACGTTGCCGGCGACCACCGGCAGGGCGTCGCCCAGGCGCTCGCGCAGGCGGCGGACGACCTCGGCCACGCGCGTGGTGTGGCCGGTGGCGGCGTCGATGAAGAGGGCGTCCGCACCGGCGGCGGCCAGGGCGGCACCGCGTTCCACGCAGTCGTCGCCGACACCGACGGCAGCACCGACACGGAGCTGGCCGTTGGCGTCCTTGGCGGCGTTGGTGAAGGTCTGGCGCTTGACGACGTCCTGCTTGGTGATCAGGCCGGCGAGACGGCCGGCGGCATCGACCAGCGGCAGTTTCTCAATGCGGTGGGTGTAGAGGATCTTCAGCGCCTCCTCATAGCTGGTCGCCGCCGTGCCGGTGGCGAGTTTGTCGAGCGGCGTCATCATCGCCGAGACCGGCGTCTGCTCGTCGTCGATGTACCACATGTCGCGGCTGGTGACCATGCCGACAAGCCTGCCGGCGGGATCGACCACGGGGAAGCCGCTGACGCCCTTGACATGCATCAGGCGCTGCAGCTCGCCGAGGGTGGTCTCCGGGCTGACCGTGTGCGGGTTCTGAATGACGGTGTTCTCGGAGCGCTTCACCCGCGCCACCTGCTCGGCCTGGTGGTCGATCGGGCAGTTGCGGTGGATGACGCCCATGCCGCCCTCGCGGGCCAGGGCGATCGCCAGATCGGCCTCGGTGACCGTGTCCATGGCCGAGGACAGCACCGGGATGTTGAGGCCGATGCTGCCTCCGAAGGAGGTGCCGATTTCCACGTCTCCCGGCAGGACCCCGCTCAGCCCGGGGAGGAGAAGAACGTCGTCAAAACTGAGTGCAAGGGAAGGAGTGTCGCCCATGTGCCATTGAAGCGTCACTTTGCCGCCTGTCATGCGGAAAGTGAGGCCGGAACCGCGCTTTTAGGGCCGGTACACGCGGGTCTTGCCCGTGTAGGAATCGATTTGGACGCAAAAGAAATTGCGCGGCTGGGCGCTCAGGGCGTCCTTGCTCTCGACGATGGTCAGGTAGCTCTTGTCGTAGGTGGGCACGGTGTAGGCGCGGGCCTGGGTGTCGAGATCGCCGTTGACCGCGGCGGCACTGGTGAGCATGCGCATGGAGCCGTCGGGGTAGAAGCGCATGGCGGCATAGTTGACCGTGTCCGGCTGGGCGCTGCCCGGCGGCTTGAACAGGTAATTGCCGTCGGCATCGGGAGCCTGGTTTTTGACCGTCTGCAGCAGGGGCGAGAGCTGTTCGACCCGCGACAGGATGATGCCGGACTCGAGGTAATAGACCTCGGAGAGGGCGCGTTCGAGGCCGGCCTGCGGGCTGTGCACCACCTGGTAGGCGTAGTACAAATCCTCGCTGGGACGCTCGGCGCTGCTGTTGATGTAGCGATAAAAACGCATCTCGACCTCGGACCCCATGGAGACGGCGCTCTGCTGGGCGAGGCTGAGGCGGTTGACCAGGGAGTCACCCGAGGCGCTCAGCCGCGTCGAGCGGATGACGTCCAACAGGGTCGGTGTCACCAGGGCGACCAGGAGGGCGATGATGCCGATCACGGAGATCATTTCGATCAACGTGAAAGCGCGTGGGTGTCGGCGGGGAGGAAGGCTCATGGAAGTCGGCGGCCGGCGTTGCTGGACGGTTGGAACGGGATCAGGTGCTCCACTTGGCGCCGCGCAGCGACACCGTGGCGGAGAAAATGCGGTAATTGACGCGATACTCCTCGCGCAAAATTTTGCCGATGTCCTCCAGCGTCTGGTTGAGCTGCGAGGCCGGCCGGGTGGTGATCAATTCACTGATCTGGGTGCCAAAGGGCGCCGTGCCGGCGTCTCCGGAGGTCTGCGAAAGACGGTCGGCGGAGTTTTCATCGATCGCCACCAGCACGACCCGGACCAGCGGTGGCAGCAGGTACTGGGTGCCCTGCGGGCCGAGGCCGATCTGGTTGGCCAGCTTGATCTGCTCGGAGTCGTAGGTGAAGTCCTCGGCGATCAGGGTGGAGGAGCGTGAACCGCTGGCGGCGGCGGCGCCGGTGGCGGAGAGATCGATCATCGGCGAGATGACCAGGGCAATGATGTTGTCGGCGACCGGCCGGGTCAGGCTGCGGTTGAGGGCGGTCTCGCCCTGCTGCAACGGGATGCCGGCCCGGTTCATCCAGGCAGCCTTGGTGGCAGGGTCCGAGTAGATCAGGTTCTGCTCGGCCGGCGGCGAGTACTCCATCAGGCGGTAGCGGTAGCGCAGATTGCTGGAGGCGATGAATTCGGGACGGAAGAACTCGTCGGAGGTGAACTGGACGAAGTAGCCGCGGCCGCAGAGCAGGCGGTCGAGACCGGCAAAGCTCGGGTCGTGGGCGACCCCCAGCGGGGCCTGGAAAAAGACCGCATGCCCGGGCAGAATGCCGGCGCCACCGCCGGAGGGCACCAGGCCGTTCCCCGCCGGGCCACAGACGAAACGCAGGTCGGATTTGCGCACGTAGCGGGTGGGCGCCGTCGTGGTGGCGCCAGCAGGGTCAGCCGCGGTGAGGTAGTTGTTGTCGTAATCCAGGTAGGTATTGAGGGTCGCCTGGCTGAGGTTGCGCGTGATGATGTCGAAGGCGGTGCGCGCCTCGCGGAACTGGCTGACGCGGGCATTCGTGCTGGTCCAGGTGGTCTGCACGGTGCCGATGACCTCGGCGCTGATCAGCAGCAGGATGGCCAGCACCCCGAGGGAGACGAGGATTTCCACCAGGGTGAAGGCGCGGGCCACGCTGCGGCGCCAACGGCCGGCCGACGGAGGAAGGGAGGCATTCATGGTCTTGGAGTGCGGACGATCAGGGAGCGAAGCGCTTCGATTCGAGGATGCGGAAGCGGTAGTAGTTTTCCAGCGGGGCAAGCGCGAACGGATCCGCCGCCGCCGCGAAGTCCACCTGGGCGCCGGCACGCTGCAGGTCGCCCTGGTCGATGTAGCGCTCGATCAGGAAGGAACCGCGGAACTCGCCGGTCATCAGGTCGCGGTTCGGATCGAACCTGTCGGGTTCGACCGAGCGCAGTGACTTGCGGATGGACTGGGCGCGGACATGCACGCGGAAGGTGTTCGAGCGGGTGGTCAGACGCGCATAGAGGTTGGAATACGGACGCTCGCGGGTGTTGTCCCCGGTCGAGCAGTGCGCAGCCCAGAAGTTTTCCATGGCATCCTGGCGGGTGTCCTGGTTGGCGACATCGCTGGCGTTGACGTTGGCAGCGGACCCGCCCGGCACCGGGTTGGGGATGAGGTGGATCTCGCAGATCTGCGAGGCGGAACGGAACAGACCGCCGCGCATGCCCGGCGGCAGGCCGCCCGGGGCGAGCGGGCCCTTGCCGAAGTTGAAGCGCTCCTCGAACTGGCGCAGGGTGCCCTGGACACGCTGACCCACCGCGATTTCCCACCAGCGCTGGTCGGCGCCGCTGAGCGGCTTGAAGCGGTCGATGGCGACGGTGCGGTGCCAGTAGGCATTGCCGAGGGCATTGGACTCATTGCGCATGACCGGCGCCGTGCTGCCATTCGGGCCCCAGCCGTTGCGCACGTTCTTGGAGACCTCGTAGTCGGCGTTGGGCAGGGCGGCGAAGACCTCTCCCTTCATCAGCGCGTGCATGGCGGTGGCGCGGCGGATGTGGGTGAAGGGCATCATCTGGTAGTTCATGTTGATCTTGCCAGCCGTCGACAGCGACTCGCTGATCGCGTAGGGCTCAACCACCGGCATCCAGAACAGGTCGAGCAGGTAGTGGTCCGGCGGTGTCAACTGGCCGGGATGCTCGGGCTCGGAGGGCACACCGTTGGTGATGTTGCTGTTGATGGCCACGTGCGGGCGGAACAGCAGGTTGGTCCAGGCGCCCGTGCCGTTGTTGTCCCAGACCCGGGTCGGCAGCGAGCCGAACATGACCGGCGAGGAGATCATGCGGTTCGGAGTGAAGAAGCTGCCCTGGCCGGCGGCGAAGTTCTCCGTCACGCCATTGCTGCGGAAGTAGGTGGCGCGCCAGACCTTGGGAGCCCCTTGAGTCCAGCCGTTGAGCCAGAATTCACCGATGGCGTAGTTGCCTTCGTCCGGCTTGTTGATGAACGGCCCCATGCGGCCCCCCGGATCGCTGTCATCGAAGTCGAAGTAGCGCTGGATGAGTTCGTGCGCGGGCCGGGTCGGAGAGAAGCTGTTGGGGGCGTGCGGCGCGTCGGGATGGCGGCCGGCGGACATGGTGACGGCCAGCGGTATCGGCCGGGACTGCACCTGATTGACAGGCTGGGTGCTGGTGTTGCCCGTGCCATAGTCAAAGCCAGGCTCGTTGCCGTTCGTGTAGGACGAGAAGTTGTGGGCGATGAACTCGTTGGGATCATTCCACAGGCGGTGCGGCGTCCAGTCATTGGCCTCCACGACCTTCTTCGCGGCGATCAGACGGGCATCGCCATGGGCCGGCTGCAGGGTGCGCACCGAATCCGACCCGAAATGCCAGGGGCGGTTGTAGTACTCGGGGTCGGTGACGTTGTTCGTGTAGAGGCCGTCGGCGGGCTTTGGTCCGTAGCGGACGCGGTCCGCCGCCGCGGTGGCGTCGAGCAGACGCACACCGATGTAGTTGCCGGGATCCTTGCCATAGATCAGGGCGCGGGCGCCGGGCACGCTCTGGCGGACGGTGCCGCCGTACAGCGGGTCACCGCCATTACCCGGCGAATTGTCCACGGCGCGGGTCTCGGTGTCGACGCGCATGCCGGGGTAGTCGCGGTTGAAGCGGCCGCGCAGCGAGTCGCGCGGAGCCACGCCGAGCGAGCGGCCGAGCACGCCGTCGCGGTGGAAACCCCACCAGCGCGGCGCCTGCAGCGGCGGGTGCTGGTAGAGCGTGCCGTCCGTGCGGTTCCATTCGACCTTGTAGGAGCCCATGGTGATGAGGTCCGGGGTCGGCGCCTGACCGGCCTCGAGGCGGAAGCGGATGGTCTGCACCGGTGCCGCCCGCTGCCAGTCATGGGTGTCGTAGATGTTGACGGTGATGGTGCCCGAGGAGAACTGCAGGGGCTGGTTGCGGTTGACGGTGAAGAAGCTCGAAACAAGGTCGAGGTTGACCAGGCCGGAATGGACATTGGAGGTGGCATTGGTGTCGTAGCCGGCGTCCTCGGGCATGCGGCCCATGGCCTTGACGCGGCGGCCCTGGGCGATCTTGCGGAAGCTGGCGAAGCCGCCGATCTCGGGCGTGCCATCCATGTCGTAAAGCGGACGCTCGGTGCGGATGATGACGTTTTCCGTCGTGCTGAACACCGCGCGACCGTCGACTTCAATGCTGCTGATGTCGTTGGCGGAGATGACGAAGGTCATGTCCGGATGCAACTGGGTGTAACCGACCGAGGGGCAGAAGAACTCCAGGTGCAGCATGGCCTGAATGCGCTTCTGGAAGACCTCCAGCGGCGTGTCCTCTTCAAGCGTGTGGTTCCAGTTCTCGGGACGATAGCCCGGGTGGTACTCCCACTGGCGGATGGCGTCGACGCCCGGTCCGGGAGCCGCCGTGCCATACAGGCCCGGCCGGTTGAGGAAGTCGCGCAGCGGCGGGAAGTTGGAGTAGTAGCGCGATTTCAGGCTGCGCTCGATGCGGCCGGCCCACTTCGCGTCGGCCAGGTTCGGGATGTTGAAATCATCCAGATTGAGGTTGGCCAGCGGTTGCGAGGCAACGGCGAACTGGTTGCTGAGGCTTTCGTCGATCTCCAGGGCCGTGCGACCGCCGCTGACGGCGGGGATGTCGTTGCCGGCGGGTGTCGGATCGGTCGTCCGGTTCTGGACGTTGGCCTCCAGGGTCTGCGGGTTGTCCTCGACGCCGGGCAGCGGGATCAGATACGAGTTTTCCGGGGCCCCTTCCGCCGGGTTCTTGACCGGGATGCGCCAGCTGTACATGTCGGGCTGGCCGTCGGCGGTGCAGATGAACTGCAGGCCGATTTCGCTGATGCTGACAAAGCGGCCAAAACCGCGGTAGGTTCTGCCGCCGACGGTCCACTCCGACGGCGTGACCTGGCCGTGCCCGGGCAGGAAGCGGTCCTCAAAGGGATCGTTGATGCGAGCATTGGTGCGCCGGGTGCTGTCGCGGGTCGAGTTGGGGTTGCGCGCGACGCCGTCGGTGTAGGTCTTGGTCTGGGCGCGCAGGTTGTCGCGGACGCGGTAGGTTTCGGTCCAGTTCACCGAGCTGGTGTTGGTGTTGACGGCGACGAAGGTCGGCCAGTCGCCGCGGTTCGGCGGCACCAGGTAGCTGTCGTAGAGGTTGGTCGAGCGGATGTAATCAAAGAACTGGACGAGCAACTGGCGGGCATTGTCGCGCTGGTATTTGTCCACATAGGAACGCGCCGGGCCGGGGGTGAAGGTCGAGCCCGGGAAGGGGCGGTCGAGCAACCTGTCGAGCAAGTTCAGCAGACTCCGGTTGCGGGCGATGTTGATGTCGTAGGCGGGCCCGCTGATGGAGGCGTCCGGGATGGTGCGCGCGTGGGCGCGACGGAAGATGTAGGAGTTGGTGGGCGAACCCAGGCGGGAGCAGAATTCGATGAGGTTGTCGAAGCCGGTGCGGCGGTCGGGGCTCTCGGCGATCGGCCACATGGCGATGCGCGGCAGGCCGTACATGTTGATCTCGCTGGCGCGGCTGTGGGCGGTCAGGAAGGCGGAGGAGCGCTCCAGGCTGTCGCGGTTGAAGAGGAAAAGCCCGCCGGCATTGGTGTCATTGAGCACGCGGCGGTTGCCGGAGACGGTTTGGGCGAAGATCAGCTCATCGACACTGGCGTAGAGACGTTCGCCGGCGGCCTGCTGGATGGCGACGGCGGTGGAGTTCGTGGCATCGCCGGTGAGGGTGCGATAGGCGTCCTGTTCGAAGGCGCGGGTGCCGGCGAGGCTGCCGCCGGTGTGAATGCGCGGGATGAGGTCGTAGAGGCGCTCCTTGACGGCGAGCGAGCGCGACAGCGCGGCGCCGGTGATGCGGCCGCGCGGCCCGTAGGTGTCGAGGCTGCGCTCATCGGTCAGCAGCGGATTCGGATAGAGCACGCTGCTGAGCGCCACGGTGGCGGGGTGGCCCGGGAAGCGCTGGTACTCGCCGCGCGAGGGCGGGAAATCGGCCCAGCTCTGGTCGCGCTCATGGTAATAGATCGGCTGGCTGGCAAAGGTCGGCTCGGCGGCGGTGTTGATGTTGATCTTGCAGCTCTCGTCGTCGGTCCAGAAGGCGATGCGGCCGACAATCGGGTTGGTCTCGGAGGGCACCCCATAAACATCCTGGGGGCTGCTGCTGGCGCCACCGAGGCCGCCGGAGGAGCCGTCGAGCACGTTGAACTGCAGGTTGTCGTTCAAATAACCCACCGCGCCGTCGCGCAGGAGGTACAGCCACTGCACGGGCATGGCGAGGCGCAGGTCATTGATGTCGCCGCCGGCGGTGCCGGGCAGGACGATCGGCCGCTGCTGCGGGGTGACCTCCGAGGCCTGCGCGATGTTGCTGTTGGTGAGCGCGGTGTTCTCCGCATAGGAAAAACCTTCGACCGGCACATCGTCCGTGGTGTTCTGATCGATGTCCTGGGCGGCACGCGGGTCGATCACCGGGAAGTAGGTCTGCGTCTGGGTGGCATTGCCGGCGGCGTCGAGCACGCCCTTGACCACGGGTTCGTTGATGTCGACAAAACGCGCGATGTTGACACCGGTGTTCCAGTTCGCCGGCGGCTCCGATTCGCGGACGAACTGCTCCTCAAACTCGTTGGTGTTGTCGGCACCGGCGGCCTGGGCGCGGAAGACCATGTCCTGATCGGAAAACAGCTTGTAACCGCCAATGAAAATGCCGGCGGCGTTGTACTTGCGCACCGCGCCGGGCTGGGTGGCGTGGATGACCGGTTCGGTGTTGTTGTCGCGCTGGCTGCCGGCGCGGATCTGCGCGACCACCATGTTGACGGCCGTGTCGGCCAGTCGCCGCGAGGTCTGGGCCGACGAGTAGGTGATCGTCGCCTTGTGCTCGGTGTCGGCAATGCTGAGGAAGGCGAGGATGACGATGGTCGCCAGCGCCAGCATCGACAGCACGATGATCAGGGCCAAACCCCGGTGACGACGCGCATCAGCCAGGAGGGAACGAAAGGGTTTCATGGCGGGTTGAATTCGTTGAATTTTTCGGATTTCCCTGATTTAACCGGAAAGCCGTGAGCATTTCAAGTCAATGCAGGGTAAATACTTGGTTATTACAATGCCTCAAGCGTGCAGCGAGCGGGTGAGAAGCGTCCTCCAAGGTTTTGGCGGCTCGTCCATCAAGGCTGTACAGGCGGCCGCGTCTCGAAGATCACTTCGCCGGAACGGATCGGCGTGGTCTTGAGGGTGAGCGGCGGGTCGGCCTCGGGCAGGAAGTTCGGGTGCGCGCGCAGCAGGAAGTAGCCGGTGCCGACCTGGGCGGCGGCGAGGTCGCCATTGTCCTCGTCGACAACCATGCCGAAGAAGGAGGTGGCGCGCTTCTCCAGCTTGCCGACGTCATTGAAGTCCAGGAGCGTGAACTTGCCGCTGAACATGCCGGTTTTGGCGACGAACTTCAGGCTGGTGGTGCCCGGGTTGGGACCGGTGCCCTTGGGAACCACCACCCGGCTGCCGGCGAGGATGGAGACCCAGCCGCGGTCCGGGGGTTGGGCGGAACTCAGCAGGCCGTCGAGGTTGGGATTGGTTTCCGAGTCCTCGACGCCGCCGTTGACGAAGGTCAGCATGGCGTTGTCGTTGCCGGGTTCGAGGCCGAAGAGGACGTCCGGGAGCGGATTGGCTTCCGAGGCGAGTTCCGGCGGCGCGTAGTGACCGCCGACGGCGGTGACCTCGACCGCCGCCTCGCCGTCATTGCCGAAGCCGTCGGGGTAGAGGAAGTTCTTCAGCGGGTTGGCCGGGCAGTTCCAGCTGAGGGTGCCGGTGATCTGGTTGTCGGAGACTTCCCCCGGCAGATTGCGGTCGAGCATCAGATGGCCGAGCAGGGAGCCGCGCGGCTTCGACTTGTAGAGCGGCTGGAAGACGACGATCTGGCCATTCGGGCCGAGGAAGGCGGCGGCGGTGATGGCCTGGCCGTCGGCGGTGCGGCCGGCGAGCTTGAGACGGCCGTCGGGCGTGGCGGTGAAGCCGGCATAACCGCTGCCCTGGGGCAGGCTGGCGTCCGGAGTCGGATGGCCGGGCGGCAGCAGGGCCAGGGTGTGATACCCTTCCGTGGCGGAGACGGCCGGGTTGGTCAGCGGATTCCAGGGATTGCGCCAGGTGTTCGCGCCGAAATCGAGTTCCACGCCGTCCACTTCGACCGTGCCCTCTTCCAGGCGGTTGAGCGTGGTGTTGATGCGGAAGGACAGCGCGATGGGGGTGGGCAGCGGCTTGCCCTTGCGCGGGATCGAGACGCTGACCTCGGGGAAGTTGACCCCGGTTGGGTCGAGTTCAAGCAGGGCCTTGAAGGCGTAGGTGGTGGCGCCGAGCAGGAGCTTGCCGCTGACCGCGCCGGTGCTGGCAACGGTGAAATCGATGCGGCCGCCCATGAAGTCGTTGACCTGCGCGTGGCGGGGGATCCAGCCGGCGAAGACGCCGACGGCCTGGGTGGGCACAGCCTGGACGGTCAGCGCCAGGGTTTCGGTGACGAGCTTGGCGTAGGCGTTGCCGGCGCCGAGCACAACCTGCAGGTTCTCAACCGGGGCCTTGGGAATGCCGCTGATCCAGCCGGTCTTGGAGTTGAGCTTGAGCCCGACGGGCAGCGGCTTGGCGAAGTACACCGTTGGCGCGCGCGCGGGATCCGGATCGACCTCAATCTGGTACTCGAACCAGGCGCCCACCATGGCCTCCGGGAAGGGCTGCAGCGCCAGCGCCGGACCCTCGGAGAAGACGCGCAGATCGTAGGCACCGCCGTCGACCGACTCCGTGAAGGCCGGCGCCGGGCCGCGGCTGGTGACGAGGCAGGTGTAGATGCCAGAATCATCCTCCGTCGTGCGGGCGATGGTGAACTTGGCGAGGTTGTCGGCGCTGTAGCGCAGGTCGGCCGGCAGATCGACGCCGTCCTTCTGCCACTTGAGCTGGACGCTGACGCCCTTGGGCGCAACAAACGGCAGGGTGAGAGTGATGTTCTTGCCCGACTGCACCGGCACGATCGTGCCGGGGGCGCCGACGACGGTGATGAAGGCCGGATCGCTCTGGCGCAGGCCGAAGGCGTTGGTGACTTCGCAGGAGTAGTCGCCCGCCTGCTTGAGGTCGATGTTGGCGAAGGTCAGCACCGGCGTGTTGACGCCGCTGATGCCGGCGCCCTCCTTGAGCTTGGCCTTGCCGCGCTTCCACTGGTAGGTGCGGCCTTCGTCGGAGCCGCCGGCCTCGATTTCCAGAGTGAAGGCGGAACCGGCCAGAACGGTGCGCGACTGCGGCTGGCTGCGCACGCTCGGGTTGACCACGGCGATCGTGCTGACGGCCTGGGCGGAGCTGAAGCTGTTGCTGACCGTGACGCGGATGACGGCGCCGTTGTCGGCCGGGGTGGCGGCCGGCAGGGTGAGCTGCGAGGCATTGGGCGCGCCGGCCACGGGCGCGAAGCCGGTGCCGTTGTCGCGCTCCCACAGGTAGGTGAAGGCCGGATCCCCCGGGTTGGGCAGGTCGGGGGTGCCGGTGCCGCCGTGGCCGAGGTTCAGGACGATGGCATCGCCCTCGGCGACGCCCGTGGTGGCCGGGAAGTTGGAGATGACGACCGGATCGCGCACCGTCAGGCTGAAGAAGTTGCTGGCAGTCGGGCCGGCGACGACGCTGGCGCCGTTGCTGACCAGAACATTGTAGTTCGACCCCTGCTGGGCCTTCTGGACGTTGGGAATCTCGAAGGTGCTGAGTCCCTCGGTCGGCGGCGTCAGGTTGGTGGTGCCGCGGCGCCACTGGTAGAAGATCGGGCCGGGACCGGTGGCGGTGACGCTGAGCACCGCGGTGTCCCCCGGATTGACGGTGACCGGGGCGGGCTGCTGGGTGATCGTCGGCGGGTCGTTGACGACGAGGGTCGTGGCCGTGCTGGTCGCCGTGTAGGTGTTGGCGTCCTCGACGATCAGGCTGCCGTTGGCGGCGACCAGGCGGTAGTCGGCCTCATCGGCCTCAAAGATGCCGGTGAGGGTGAGCGTCGCCGTGGTCTCGGTTGAGAAGAAGGGCGCGCCGACATTGCTCCAGGTGTTCATGCCGACCGGGCTCTTCTGCCACTGGTAGCGGTATTCCGGGCTGCCGCTGACCGTGGCGGTGAAGGTGACGGTGACATTGCCGCCGGGGTTGACCGGGCCGCCGCCCACCGGCGTGGTGATGGCGGGCGGGGTGGCGATCGCCACCGGCACGGTGGCACCGAGCGAGCGAACCGTGCCGTCGCTGAGGAAGGTGCTGGTATCCCAGCGCAGGTTGCCGGGCAGCACGAGGTGGTTGCGCAGGTTGGCACCGGCCGGCAGGTTGATCGTGCCACCCACCAGTTGCAGGGGCTCATTGACCGCCGGCACGTAGTCGTCGAGCAGGCTCAGCAGGAAACGGCCGGTGCCGGTGACCGCGACCGAGTTGGCGACGAGGCGGGTGAGGGTGTTGGCACCTGCGGCGAACTCGACCACGGAATCGGCGCCAACGGTAAGCGCGGCGTTGATGGTCAGGGTTTCGGTGGCGGCCGTGGCCGTGGGATCGCCCGGGCGCAGGATGGCCTGGATGCCACCCGAGCCGGCGAGGTTGACCGGTCCCCCGATGAAGCCGGTGCCGCCGAGCACCGCACCGGCGTTGACGGTGACGCCGCCGAGGCCGGTGGCCGACCCGGCGCTGTTCATCGCCAGCAGGGTGCCCTCGGCGACGGTGACACCGCCGCGGAAGGTGTTGGCCGCCGTCAGGGTGGCGACGCCGCTGCCGGTCTTGTGCAGGCGCAGCAGGTCCTGGGTCGCGCCGTTGCCACTGTCGGACTCGGCAAAGACGCCGGTGAAGCTGATGCCGTAGCCGGTGCTAGTGAAGGACTGCAGGTCGACGTTGCGCTCCTCGCGGACGCCGGCGCGGCGGTTCTGCAGCAGCACGCCGCCACTGAACTGGACATTGCCGGAGGTGAGCGAGGCCATGCCGCCGAGCATGCCGCGGCTGCCGTCGCCGACCGAGAGCGGGTTGCCGTTGACATCGATGGCATTGCTGAGGTTGAGACCGGCGACCTCGGCGAGCAGGGCGGCGGTGCCATCGGCGACGTCGCGCACCCAGTTGACTGCGGAGGCGTTGAGTTCATCGACCTGGCTGGCGATGAAGAAGGTGCTGCCGGCGTGGGTGCCATTGCTGACGCGCACCTGCGTGCCGTAGGCGAGTTCGGCGACGCTGTCCATGGCGGCGACGCGCACCAGGTTCATCGTGCCGTCCGGCTGCAGGTCGGAGTTGAAGATGATCTGGTAGACACCGTTCCACTGCGGGTTGTCGCGCTCGTCCTTGACCAGGATGAAGACCGGCTGCGCAGGCAGGGTCTCGGGCCTGTAGGTGAAGCCGTCGATGGTGGTGTCGACCTCGACGAAGGCGCCGGGGCCGCCGGCGTTGTCGAAGAAGCCGTTGTGGTCGGCATCGAAGCGGCCGGCCACGGCGGCCAGGCTCTCAAAGGTGGTGGCGCGATCGACGGTGAGGATCTGCGGCAGGGCATCACCCAATTCGATCGTGGCGGTGCCGACGGCGCCGTTGGCGGCGAGGGCAAGCGTGCCGGAGCGGACGATGACCGCCGAGTTGATCGTCGTCGCCGGACCCGGCAGGGTGGCGCCGAAGTTGTTGCCGTCATGGGTCAGGCGCAGCGTGCCGGAGCCGGAGACCTTGATGCCGGCCGCCCCCTGAATCAGGCCGGAGACCGTCGCCATGGCATCGGCGCCGACATTGAAGAAGATGTCGCCGTCGATGGTGACGCCGCCCTGCCAGTCGGTGCCGTCGGCGAGGCTGATGCGGCTGTAACCGGTGGCGTCGGCGAGGTGGAGGAACTTCAGGTCGCCCGCGGTCGCGTCGTGGTAGGCAATGCCGGGCACGCCGTCGGTGAGGATCAGGCCGGCGCTGCGGCCGACGTCGCCGATGCTGACGACGGTGCGCGGCGTTCCCCAGGCGCTGCCGGTGATGTTCTGGGCGCGCACATACTTGAGATTCTGGTTGGCCACATCGTAGTAGGCGACGGCCGGACGGCCCTGGGCGGAGGTGCTGTCGGTGATGATGTCGAGGCTGGCAAAGGCGCCGACCTGACCGCCGTCGACGAGCACCGGCGCGCCCCAGTTGCTGGTGTAGGCGAGGGCGCTGACCGCGCGGGTGACGATGTTGCCGTCCACGCGCAGGTTGCTGGTGAGGCCACCGGGGGTGGTGGCACGCACGTAGCGCAGGCCCGCGCCCGCATCGTAGTAGGCGATGGCCGGCAGGCCGTCGACCAGGGCGAGCGAGACGTGGCTGCCGACATCGCCCGAGCTGTGCACGACGGCGGGGCTGCTCCAGTAGGTGCCGGCGGGGTCGTTGGCGAGCACGTACTTGAGGTCGCCGTTGGTGACATCGTAGTAGGCCACGGCCGGGGTGCCGTTGATGGCGGTGTTGGCGATGGTGACGGTGTCGTCGTTGGGGTTGTTGAGGGTGTTCTTGTTGTCCTTGAGGATCACATCGCCGCCGATGTTGACCATGCGCATGGAGATGGCCGTGCCAACGTCGGCCGAGGCGTCGAGGATGAGCGGCGTGACCCAGTTGACGCCGTTGACGTCGATGGCGCGGGTGTAGCGGAGCAGACCGCCGGCGACATCGTAGTAGGCGATGGCCGGGCGTTCCTCACCGGCGTTGAAGGCCGAGGTGTGGCGCACCTGGGCGAGCGAGGAGTGCAGGCCGCGATCGAGCGTCTGGCGGTCAAAGGTGAGGTCGCCCAAACCGTCGAGCGCGAGGCGGGCGAGGAAGTGGCGGGTGCCGCCGCCGATGTTGCTGAAGCTGCCGCCGACCAGCAGCTGACCGCCGCTCAACTGGGCGAAGCTGAGCACCTCGTCATTGGCATCGGGATTGAAGCTGGCGTCGAGGGTGTCGTCCGTGTTCAGGCGGGCGAGGTTGAAGCGCGGCGTGATGCCGATGCGGGTGAAGAGGCCGCGCACGAGGATCTCGCCATCGGCCTGGCGCAGGAAGCCGCGCACCTCGGCGTCGGCATCAAGGAAGAAGCTCTCATCCGCCGTGCCGTTGCTGTTGAGGCGGGCCAGGCGGTCGCGGCGGCGGGCGCCGTTGTTGATGTAGCTGAAGATGCCGCCCGCGAAGATCTTGCCATCGGGTTGGACGAGCAGGGCGGAGACCGCGTTGTTGAAGTTCGGATTGAAGCTGCCGTCGAGCGCGCCGGTCGAGCTGACGCGGGCGATGCGGTTGCGATCCGTGCCGCCGACCTGGGTGAAGGTGCCGCCGAGCACCAGGCTGCCATCATCCTGGCGGGCGACCGCGCGCACCTCGTTGTTGGCGTTCGGATTGAAGCCGGTGTCGAGGCTGCCATCGGCGTTGAGGCGGGCGACGCGACCGCGGCCGCTGCCACCGACGCTGGTGAAGCTGCCCCAGACCAGGACGCGCTCGTCGGGCTCGATGAGCAGGCCGAGGACCGTGTTGTTGCCGATATTCGGATTGTACGTGGTATCGAGGCTGCCGTCGGCGTTGAGGCGGGCGATGCGACCGCGGCCAACTTCGTCAACCAGGGTGAAGGAGCCGGCGACGAGGATCTTGTCATCGTCCTGGACGGCGATCGCGGTGACGCTGTTGTTGAACTGCGGGGCAAAGGACAGGTCGAGGCTGCCGTCCGTGTTGAGGCGGGCAAGGCGCTGGCGCACCTGGCCGTCGAACTCCTCGAAGACACCGCCGATGATGATGCGGCCGTCGGACTGGACGGCGATCGCCGACACCGGCGAGGAGTCGACGACAATCGGATTGCCCCAGAAGACCCCGCTGATGTCGGTGGAGCGGACATACATGAGCAGCTTGTTGGTGGCGTCGTAGTAGCTGATCGCCGGGTTGCCGTTGACGATGGCGAGCGAGGGGTTCTGGCCGACATCGCCGCGGCTGGCGACGGTGATCGGCGGCAGCCAGGAGGTGCCGCGCGGATCGGCGGCGCGCACGTACTTCAGGTCGCCGGAGGTGCTGTCGTAGTAGGCGATGGCCGGGTGGTTGTTGACCAGGGCGGTCGAGGACTGGCTGCCGACCAGATTGCCGGAGGGGTCGACGCTGCCGCGGACCACCCAGTCGGCACCGCGGCTGTTGACGTTGCCGACGCGCAGATCCTTGGTCAGGGTGCCGCCTTCGACGACCATCTCAATGGCGGCGTTCCTGGCGGTGTGGGTGAGGTCGCTGCCGAGGGTGACCGGGCCGGCGCCGGTGCCGAGAACGTCCGGCACGTTGGCGAGGACGAGGCGGCCGGCGGCGACTTCGATGCCGCCCGTGTGGCTGCTGCTGCCGGAGAGGCGCAGGCTGCCCGTGCCGAACTTGATCAGCCTGCCGAGGCCGATCATGCCGCCGGCGAGTTCGCCCTCGATCGCGGCGGGTCCGTCGATGACGCGCAGGGCCTGGCTGAAGCTGCCGAGGTCGATCGGGTTGAGGACGATGGTCTTGTGGGTGGCATCCCCGGCACCGAGCAGGAAGGACGAGCCATCGGGCACGAAGCCGTTGTTGCCGTAGCGCAGGACATCCGGCACCTCCTTGCCGCCGAGGTTGACGTTGCGGTCGGCGCCGTAGGCGGCGAAACCGCCGCTGCCCTGGAACTGGATCTGGGCGATGCCGGTGCCGCCGGCACGGCTGAAGTCGCCATGGCCGAGGCCGACCACCCCGCCCTTGACGAGCAGGTTGCTGGTGCCGCCAAGGGCGCCGATGCCGCCGGGCAGGGCGTTGGCACTGTTGAGGCGGAGCACGCCGCCGTGCACATAGGTGGTGCCGTTGTAGTCGTTGTTGCCGGCCAGCACGGTCGTGCCGGTGCCGGTCTGCACGAAACTGGTGGCAGCGGTGAAGCTGAAGGTCTGGGCGGTCTGGTTGCTGAGCGCCGGCGCACTGAGAATGACCCGGCTGTTCGGATCATCGATGGAGGCGACCGTGGTGCCGGGCTGGATGCCCGGACCGCTGACACTCATGCCGACGCGCAAGCGCACGAGGACGGGCACGCCGCTGGGCAGCACATTGAGGGCGGTGGTGCCGGCGCTGATCGAGCCGCCGTTGACGATGCTCAGGACGTTGTCGGTGACCCGGGTGCCGATGGTGAAGGGCGCCACCGGGTTGTAGTTGTGGATGACGAGGTCGCTGCCGTCCTGGGAACCGACGGCACCGGAGAGGCTGCCGTCGCCGAGGATGGATTTCTCGCCACCGCGCACGTTGGTGGCGACCAGGATGGCACCGGACAGCAGTTGCAGGGTGTTGCCGGCGGGCACCGTGATCTGGCTGTCGACCGGGGTGAAGTACCGCAGGGTGTTGAGCGCGCGGTCGGCGGTGAGCGTGCCGCCGTAGGCGCGGGGACGCACGAAGGTGTAGATGGCGTTCGGGTTGGCTTCGCTGGGATTGGTGCTGGTGGCGTTCTGGCTGAGGACGATGCGCAGCGGGCTGGTCAGCAGGGCGACGATCTTGGTGTTCGTGGGGATGCCGGGGCCGAAGACACGCATGTCGGGCACCAGGCTGTTGAACTGGAAGGTGAGGAAGTCGGAGACGATCAGGACGTTGCTGCCGGCGGTGGAATCGACACCGAGGTTGAGCGTGACCTCCAGCTGGCCGCCCTCGGAGGCATTGATCGTGGAGGAGGGTTCCCCGCCCGTGCCCCAGTTGTTGGCGTTCATGTAGAACGAGCCGATGTCATACTGGCTCTGGCTGTCGGCGGAGACGACGGCACCGGTGGTGAGCGAGACGGCGGCGAAGTTGTTGACGCCGGGCTGGGCGATGTTGGTGGTGTCCTCGTACACCGCCCAGGGCAGGATGCGGCCGCGGTCATCCGAGGCGATGTTGAGCAGGATGTTGGCGATGGCGCCACCGACCAGCGGATTCTCGACAAAGAGCACGGAGCCGGCGACGCTGCGCTCGACCGCATCGAATCCCTCGGCGCCCATGAGGCTGAGCTGGGTGGTACGCGAGAGGTTGCCGGCGTTGAGGTTGTTCGGGTTGAAGCCGTTGACACCCACGGCGCGCACCTCGGAGGCGCCGGCATCGACGTAGAGCTGGCCGCCCAGGGTCAAAACGCTGTTGCCGTTGGCGGTGCCTCGCAGTTCAAAGGCGCCACCGGCGAGGCGCAGCTCGCCGAGGCCGGTCTGGCCGAAGTTGTTCTGGGTGAAGGTCGCCGGCGCATTGTTGAGGTCGGTGCTTTGGACGCGCAGGCGGCCCTCGAGCACGCGGATCTCGGCCAGGCCGGCCTGGCCGCGCATTTCCAGGGTGCCGGAGC
The DNA here is from genome assembly GCA_964605265.1 of uncultured Prosthecobacter sp. Lineage (GTDB taxonomy): Bacteria > Verrucomicrobiota > Verrucomicrobiia > Verrucomicrobiales > Verrucomicrobiaceae > Prosthecobacter. The sequence goes on along the minus strand of CAZSBO010000015.1, from coordinate 7,672 downwards.
CGGACTTGGCGAAGATGTCCGCGCCGCTGATGCTGCCGTTGAAGACGGAGGTGGTGAGTTCGTGACCGATGTTGACCTCGGCATAGTCGAACAGGGTCAGGCCGCGGTTCGACGACGAGGTCGGCCCGACATACTGGAGAATGCCGCCATTGAAGGTCAGGTTGCCGTTGGCATTGGTGGAGGCGCCCAGGCTGCCGGGCACACCGCCGTCGGTGAGCTTGTTGGCGCGCAGCGTGCCGTCGCCCAGGTAGGTGATGCCGGTGTAGGTGCTGTCGCCGGCCACCACCAGGCTGCCCGGGCCGAGCTTCTCGAGGCCGATCACCGGCGTGAAGGTCAGTTCGGTCTTCATGCCGTTGTAGACATGGTTGTTGGTGTCCACCGTGATGCCGTTGCCGTTGAGGGTACCAATGCTGATGTCGGATTCGTTGATGATGGTCTGCACGCGGTAGCCGGGCGGAATGCCCGGGCCGCTGATCGGCATGCCAATGTACAGATCCGTCGTGGCCAGCTGGCCCTGGGCGTTGACGACGCCGGTGATGCGGTTCTGACCGGACTGGCGGATCGAGCCGCGCATCTGCACGACACCGTCAAAGGTGTAGATGTTGCGCGAGTTGTCGCTGCCGGTGAAGTCGGCGCTGATGATGACCGTGCGATTGTCCGGGATGGCAACAATGGTGGCGCCGCCGGGGGCGCTGGTGCCGGTGACGGTCATGCCGATGCTGAGCTGGCTGGTGTCGCCGGTGCCGTCGAGACCCACCAGGCCGGTGATGCGGCGCATCTGCTGGCTGCCGGCGGTGTTGGGCGCACTCAGGTAGCCGGTGCGGCCTTCAACGGGCGCGCGATCGACCAGGGGCACGCCGAGGACGAGGTCGCCAAGCTGGTTGTACTGGTGGATGAGGAAGTTCTGCAGGTAACCCTCGTTGTCCGTGGTCAGCGTGCTGGTGCCGGTGAGGATGGAGTCGTTGCGGCCGACCGTCGGCGACACCAAGATGGCGCCGGTCTGCAGGGTGTGGCCGAGCGTGCCCTGCAGGTTGACGGTGGCGGCGAGGGCGTTGGCGAAGCGCAGGGTGTTGGTGGTGGCGCCGGCGGCGATGTTGATCAGGCTGCCGGTGCTGATGACATCGGTGTTGAAACCGGTGGACCAGGCATTGGTCTGGAAGTCGTTGGCGGACTCGACCGGGCCGTCATTGAAGTTGCCCGGCACCGTGCTGCCGTTGCGCGCCCAGGACAGGGACTGGCGACCGGTGTCGTCGACCCCGCCGTCGAGCAGCATCCAGGTGGCCGGGGAGGCGGGATAGACCGTGCTGTCCGGGCTGAAGTCGAAGCCGCTGCTGACGACCTTGATTTTGCCGATCGCATTCGAATAGACGCTGAGCGCGTCGGCGATCTCGGAGGCGGAGCTGGCGGCGCCGGTGGTGTTGATGGTGAAGCTCCAGGGCACAGCCGTCGTGCCCGAGCCACTGAAGTTGAAGGTGATCGGGCCGAAGCCGCCAGCGTTGTGGGTGATGCGCACGCGGATGGCGTTGTTGCCGGCGGAACCCGCCTTGCCGCGCGGGTCGGCGGTGAAGACGAGCGAGGCCGGGCCGGGGCGACGCAGGGCGCCGTAGGTTTCGACGGTGTGCACACCGGAACCGACCGAGGCGATCTGCACGGCTTCGCCGAAGGGAGTGGCGGAGACGCGGAAGCTGCGCGCGGTGGCGTCGATGACGTAGTAGGTGGTGTCGATGGCCAGGCCGGAGGGCAGTTCACCGGTGGTGGTGAAGCGTACCGGCACACCCGCGGCCAGGTAATGCACCGCCTGATTGAGCGGGGTGGTCAGAGTCGCCGTGGCGGGGTCGGCGGTGAAGCTGCGGCTGACCGTGCCGGGGATGACCAGGAAGGCGTCGAGACGGGCATCGCGGATGATCGCCCAGCCGCCGAGGATGCCGTTGAGGTTGGCGTTGTCGACCTTGGCGATGCGCTCCTGGTCGAAGTAGAGCGAGGCCCCGGTCTGGCGGACCACGTTGTTGAGGCGGATGAGGCTTGTGCCGCCATCGCGGTAGATCTGGCTGGCGCCGGCCTGCAGGCTGAGCACTGGCACGATCTCCTCGTGGCTGCCGCCCTGCAGGCGCAGGACGCCGCCGCGGCGGCCGCCGCCCATGACGAAGGTCGAACTGTCCGTGAGCTTGGAGTTGTTGTTGCTGCGGTAGTCGAGAATCAGGGTGCCGGCCTGCAGGATGTAGTTGCGCCGGCTGTTGTCCATCTGGTTGGTCACGGAGTCGGGCGCGGTGAAGTTGAGCGCCTCGCCCTTGAGGATCACGGTGCCCTCGCCGAGCTGGGTGATGGCCCGATTGCCGAGGATGTTGCCGGTCAGCGTCAGGGTCGAACCGGCGTTGATGAACCAGGAACTGTTGACCTGGGCATCGACATTGCCCGCCCAGGTCGCCGACAAGCCGCGCGGCACGCCGAGACCGCCGCCCTGGAAGACGATGGTCTCCGGCGCAGTGTAATCGACATTGCCGATGTCGAGACGGCCGCCCATGACGAAGATGCCCTCCGAGGTGTTGCCGGCGACCGCTGCGGAATAAAAGACGTTGGTGCCGGTGCTGGTCAGGTCGATGGCGGCGCCGCCGGGGGTGCGGGCAATCTGGAAGGTGCCATTGGTGCCGTTCGAGTTGACAACGTAGTAGGTGGCATTGGCGACAATGTTGCCGCCGGAAGCCGCCGGCAGGCCCGGGGTCACCAGGTTGATCGCACCGGTGGGATCGTAAACCGCGCGCGTGCCAAAGCTCACCGGCGTGCCGTTGGGCAGCCGGCCGGTGAAGGTGTTGCTGGAGGCGTTCGCCGTCGTCGAGGCGACACCCTGGATGTCGGGCACGAAGCTGACGTTGACGCCGTCGCTGGTCAGGTCGATGGCGGCGCCGCCGGGGGTGGCGGCGAGCTGGAAGCTGCTGCCGGTGGTGCCAACGACGTAGTAGCGCTGGCCGGCGACCAGGCCACCCGGCAGGGTGGTGCCGCTGAACTGCGGCAGGGTGACGATGACACCGTTGGGCAGGTTGCCGGCCAGGGTGTTGGCTGCGGCGGAGGCGGTGGTGGGGATGCTGGTGGTGCCGGCCGAGTAATTCGATTCGATGCGCAGCACGCCGTCGATCAGCGTGGTCTGACCGCTGTAGTTGGAGGCGGCACCGAGCAGCCAGATCCCGGAACCGATCTTCATCAGCGCCGTCGGATCGCCCATGGCGGCGTCGCCGAGTTCAAGGGCGAGGGTGTTGAGGCCGACGTTGGTGCCGCCCAGGGTGAGGGTGCGCGGACCGCTGCCCTCAAAGCCGACCGGCTGCGAGCCCGGCGCGCCGATGACCGCGCTGGCGGCGCGGATCGTGCCGTTGGCCATCAGGGTGCCGGCATCGGAGCCGGCGCCGAGGGTGAAGCTGCGATTGGTGCGCAGCGGCTGGGTCGGGTTGAAGGCGAGCACACCGCCGTTGAGCACGAGCTGGGAGGCGGAACCGTTGCCGCCGGTGCCGAAGGCCGAGGGCGTGCCGTTGTTGCCCATGGTGCGCAGCTCGATGATGCCCTGCTCAATGCGGACGACGCCAGAGAAGCCGCTCTGGCTGTTGGTGAGCAGCAGACGGCCGGGGCCGGTCTTGGTCAGGTTGAGCACACCGCCGCCGCCATTGTTGATCTGGCCGCCAAAGGTCTGGTTGTAATCGAGATCGAAGGTCACCGTCGCCGGCGAGGCGGCGGTGTTGCTGATGCGCGCCGAGCTGGTGGCATTCGAGCTGATCTGGCGGATCGTCTGGTTGGTGCCGCGCAACTCCACCTGGCCGCTGGCGCCGAGCGCGAAGGAAAGCCCGCCGGTGCCGAGGGCGGCGGCATTCTCCAGGCGCAGGGTGCCGCTGGGCAGGGTGATGAGCGGGAAGGTCTGCCCGCCCTGATAGGTGTTGGCGCCGGTCAAGGTCAGGGTGCCGCCAGTGACGCGCAGACCACTGCTGAAGTCGTTGTCGCCGGTGATCGCCACCTCGCCGCCTTCCACCAGCAGGCCGCCGATGTCGTTGTTGCCGTGGATGTTGACGATGCCCTCGAAGCTGCCCTCGGTCTTCAGGCCGCCGAGGTAGCTGTTGGTGCTGCTGGCGTCGCCGAGGGTGAGGGTGTTGAACTGGCCGAGACCGGGCGCGGCGCGCACGGCCAGCTCGAGCAGGCCCTCGGCGTGAATCGGGTTGGTGATGGTGACGTGCACCTCGGGTTCACCGGTGGCGCCGGAAGGGGCGTTGTTGGGCAGGTTGACCCCCACCTCAAAGCGACCGCCCGAGGAGCCGATGGTGAAGCCGCGGTTGCCGTCGGTGAAGTTGAAGATTTTGTCGGGGACCAAAGTGTCATTCAGCTCCAGGATAAATATTTTTGTCGTGTCGAAGTTGCCATCCGTGCGGCGGGCAAACTGCAGGAAACCGCCGTCGAGGCGCACGTGGTCGGCGACGAAGCTGTCCGGCGCCGGGCCGAGCACGCCGCTGCCGCCGAGCATGAGGGTGCCGTTGGTGACGACGGTGCGGCCGGTGAAGCTGTTGGCGTCGTTGTTCAGGCGCAGGGTGCCGGAGCCGCCCTTGACCAGGCTGACGCGCTGGCTGTCGCCAAAGCTGAGGGAGGAGCCCGAGCCAATCTGGGCGGTGGTCGCCTGGCTGAGGGTGATCTGGCTGCCGCTGATGCCGGTGATGGTGGTGCCGGGGGCGATGCCCGGGCCGCTGACCGACATGCCAACGCTGAGTTCGTTGGTGCTGAAACCGCTGAACAGGTTGACCGTGGTCGAGCCGCTGCCCGCCAGGTTGATGTTGCGGGAGATGACGAAGTCGCGAATGCTGGCGTTGAAGGTCAGGATGTTGAGGCCGGTGCTGTTGGCGGTGTTGCCAATGATGGTGAAGAGTTCACGTTCGCCGGGCGTCGAGGTGCCGGCGGTGATGAAGCCGGCACCCCCGGTGATCGCGTGGTTGCCGTGGTTGGAGAGCAGGCCGCCGCTGGTGATGTACAGGGGGCTGGCGTTCAGGTTGAGGGTGCGCCCCGCGGCGCCGGCGGTGATGTCGGACTGGATGTTGAGCGAGTTGATCGAGCGCTCACCCGCCGCAGAGAAAGTCTGGTTTTCCGCCATCTTGACGTTGATGGAAGCGCTCTTCCAGTCGGTGTTGGCGGAGGTGTTGTAGCTGGTCAGCCGGGTGACGCCGTTGGCGCCGTAGGTGGCCCACTCGTTGTTGACGAAGGCCCAGCCGCCGAGGATGCCGTTGGTCAGCGTCGGCGCGCTGGAGAAGAAGATGCGGTTGCGCGTGTCGATGCCGAGGTTGTTGGTGTCGAGGATGGCAGCGCCGCTGGAGAGGTCGCGACCGCCGAACTCGAGGATGCTGCCAGGATTGCGCTGCAGGCCGGTGAAGGTGAGGGTGGAGGTGCGGCTGGCGCCGGCGCGATAGCCGATGACCTGGAAGGCGCCGGGGTTGAGCACGAGGTTGCCGACCGTCTCGGAGAAGTTGGCGCCGGCGGCGGTGCTGCCGTTGTTCATGAACTCCATGACACCGCCGTTGCTGATGATCGGGGTGGCGTCGGGCAGACGGTCCGTGTTGTTGGAGAACTGGGTGTTGGAAAGCACGAGGCGGGAACCGCTGTCGCCGGCACCGACGATGTTGGAGCGGCCGCTGATCGTGATGTCGGTGGGGCTGCCGATGATGCGGCCGTCGGTGTTGTTCGAGAAGCGGAAGGTGAGCGCCGTCGAGGCCGGGATGGAGGCGCTGTTGCTAAGCGTGATGACGCGGGTGATCGGGTTGATGGCAGTGATCGTGGTGTTGGCGGGCACACCGCCGCCGCTGACGCGCATGCCGACCACGAGGTCGGCGCTGTTGGTGACGGTAACGCTGGTGCTGCCGCTGGTGCCGGCCGCGGCGGTCTTGGCGATCGAGTAGTCGCTCTCGAGGATGAGGTTGGCGTGGTTGAGGCGGATCGAGCCGGTGACATTGACGGCGGTGTCCGTCCAGGTGGCCGCCTCCTGGTCGCCGCGGCCGAGCGGGGCACCACCGATGGTCATCGTGCTGCCGGTCGTGATGAAGCGGCCGGTGAAGTCGATGCCGCCGCCGACATTGACGACGCCGTTCAGGTTGATGTTGCGGTTGATGCCGGGATCCCCCGCGCCGGTGAGGGCGCCGCCGATGCTGATGCCGCCGGCACCGGCATTGAGGTTGAGGGTGCCGTTGTCCATCGCGAAGCTGCCGCCGATGTTCTGGGTGCCGAACAGGCCGAGCACGCCGTTGCCGGTCTTGTGGATGGAGCCGCTGCCGCTGACCGAAAGGAACTCGTCGGCGTAGGTGCGCGAGGGGTTGGAGCCGGGGATGGTCGGGAACACCTTGCGCATGTTCAGCGTGCCGGTGACATCGAAGTTGAGCTGGGAGTTGTTGGTGATGTTGCTGCGGAAGTTGGTGGTGTTCTGCAGGGTCAGGCTGCCGTTGGAGACGAGGGTGTTGCCCGAGTAAATGATGTTGCCGCCGACCAGGCGCAGGTCACCGGTGCCCTGCTTGGTGATACCAAGCCGGCTCGACGGCCCGGCTGAAGTGAGGGCGTTGGTGTCGCCCTGCTGAAGGTTGCTGCCGCTGGCATCGCGCAGGAAACCGTTGATGCGGGAGTTGAGATTGCCGGCGGTGGTGTTGCTGCCGATGGTCAGGATGGACGAACTGCCGATCCCCTCGCTTTCGCGGTTCTCGATGACGGAGCGATCGCCGATGTCGAGGATGCGGCCGACGGTTTCGCTGCCGCCCATGAGCTTGAAGTAGGCGTTGCGGCCGACGCCGTTGATCGAGTCGAAGATGAGGGTGGAGCCGTCGCTGATCTGGTCGAGGTTGGAACGCCCGGCCAGAAGCTGCAGCACGGCGTGGCCGGCGGTGCCGCGGGTGGCGTTGCCGATGGTGATGTCACCGCTGACCGCCTGGCCGGTGGTGGCGCCGAGCTCAACCTGGGCGTTGGTGTTGTTGGAACTGCGGTTCCAGAGCACGAGGTCCATGCCGGTGCCGGTGTTGTTGCCGGTGATGGAAAGCACGCCGTTGCCGGTGGAGGTGATGCGGCCCGGGCCGGAAATCGTGTTGCTGAGGGTGATGCGGTTCGCCTGGACGCGGGCGATGAGGTCGCTGTTGATCGTCAGCGGCGTCTTGATGAGGTCGGAGCCGCCCTGGAACTTGTTGAGGAAGGCGTGGCCGCCGGCGAAGCCGCCGTTGTCAAAGGTGAAGCGGCCGCCGGTACCAACCTCGAAGCTGTAAGCCTCACCGCCGCCGAGGTCACCGAGGATCATGCGACCGTTGATGTAATTGCCGTCGACCGTGAGCAGACGCGGGTTGACCGTGATGTCGGTGTTGAAGATGGCGGTCGAACCGATGCCGCCGAGCAGCGGGGCGCTGAAGGTCACCGTCGGGCTCGAGCCGTAGCCGGAACCGCCGTTGACGATGGTGACACTGACCACCGTGCCGGTGGGGCTGAGCACGGCGACCGCGACCGCGCCGCTGCCGCCGCCACCGGTGAGGGTGACCGAGGGCGGCGCCGTGTAGCCGGAACCCTGGTTGGAGATGTTGAACCCGGTGACTTGGCCGCCGGCAACCGTGGCGGTGGCGGCGGCGGTGATGAAGCCGCGCGGCCGGTAGTAGCTGCCAACCGCACTCAGGTTGCCGTTGCCGTTGGTCAA
>CAZSBO010000014.1:24474-38926 GCA_964605265.1 uncultured Prosthecobacter sp. | reverse complement strand
CTCATGAAGCTCCACCTCGCCCTCGCCGCCCTCTTTGCCGCCTCTGTCCAGGCCGGCACCTTCACGATCGAGAAGACCGCGACCGGCGGTGCTGTCGTCAAACTCGACGGCAAGTTCTTCACCGAATACGTGGTCGATCAGGCCAACAAGCCCTACCTCTGGCCGATCATCGGTCCGGATGGCACCGACATGACCCGCTCCTACCCGATGAAGACGGTGGACGGCGAGCAGCACGATCACCCGCACCATCGCGGCCTGTGCTTCGGCCATGAGAACATCGGCGGCTACGACACCTGGGCCGAGCGCATGACCTTTGGCGAGAAGCCGAGCGAGAAGACGGCGGAACGCGTCAAGCACCTGGGTGCCATCAAGCATCGCAGCTTCACCGAGATGAAGGATGGCGAGACCGCCGTGCTCACCGCTGTCTCCGACCACGTCGATGCCAGCGGCAAAAAGATCCTCGAGGAGATTCGCCGTCACACCTTCATCGACAAGGGCGCCAGCCGCCTCATCGACATCGACATCGAGCTGGTCGCCACCGAGGGCGACACCCTGGTGGATGACAAAAAGGACTCGGGCCTGAGCATCCGCGTGCCGTCGGAAATGGCGGTCGACAAGGGCAAGGAAGGCAAGGGCACCGGCCACATCATCACCAGCGAGGGCCACACGGACGCCGACGCCTGGGCCAAGCGCGCCAAGTGGGTCGATTACCATGGCACGGTCAAGGGCGCCCATGTCGGCGTCGCCATGCTCAATCATCCGAAGAGCTTCCGCTTTCCCACCCCCTGGCATGTACGCACCTACGGCCTGTTCACCGCCAATCCCTTCGGTCTGCAGTCGCTCGACAAGAACGCCGAGACCGGCGCCTTCACCCTGAAGAAGGGCGACAAGGTCAGCCTGCGTCACCGCTTCATCTTCCACACCGGTGATGAGAAGGCGGCGAAGATCGCCGAGGCCTGGGAGGAGTACGCGAAGCAGCCCTGAGGGCAGCCTTCGGCGGGCGCATCCAAACGCTTGCCAGCGCGCGTTTCCGGGTGGAAAGAAACGTCTTTCCGCCCCCACCGCCATGTCCATCTGGAACCACGCCAATCCTCAGCTCAAAGACCTCGTCGCCTACGAACCCGGCAAGCCGATTGAGGATGTCGCGCGCGAGCTCGGCCTGCGGCCGGAGGACATCATCAAACTGGCTTCGAACGAGAACCCGATCGGGCCCTCGCCGAAGGCGGTCGAGGCGATGAAGCGGGCGGTCGAGGAGGTACATCTCTATCCGGACGGCGCCTCCTGGAAGCTGCGCAACGCCCTGGCGGCGAAGCTTGGCCTGGAGATGGGCAATGTCATCGTTGGCTGCGGCAGCAACGAGATCATTGAGTTCATCGGCCATGCCTTCCTGCAGCCGGGCGACAACATCATCACCGCCAAACATGCCTTCCTGGTGTACAAGCTGATGGCCAAGGTGTTTGGCGCGGAGACGATCGAGATCGAGGACCCCGGCTACGTGCACGACCTCGACGCCATGGCCGCGGCGATCACACCGCGGACCAAGGAGATCTTCATTGCCAATCCGAACAACCCGACCGGCACGCTGGTGAGCCAGGAGGCGATCGACCGCTTCATGGCCAAGGTGCCGGAGCATGTCACCGTGGTGTTTGACGAGGCCTACTACGAGTTTCTCGACAACCCGCCGGACACGCTCAAGTACGTGCGCGAGGGTCGCAACGTCATCGTCCTGCGCACCTTCTCGAAGATCCAGGGACTGGCCGGTGTGCGCGTCGGTTACGGCCTCGGCAACAAGGAGTTGATCGACGTGCTGCAGCGCACGCGCCAGCCGTTCAATGTCAATTTGGTCGCCCAGGCCGGTGCGCTGGCGGGCCTGCTCGACGAGGAGCACCAGGCGAAGACCAAGGCCCTGACCGATGAGGGACGTGCCTACCTGCAGGAGCAGTTTGCCGCGATGGGTTTGGAGTTCATCCCGAGCTACGCGAACTTCGTGCTGGTGAAGGTGGGCGACGGCAATGCCGTGTTCAAGGCGCTCATGGAGCGCGGGGTCATCGTGCGTGCGATGGCAGCCTACAAGCTGCCCGAGTGGGTGCGCATTTCCGTGGGCACCATGGCGCAGAACCGTCGCTGCATCGAGCTGCTGCGCGAGGTGCTGGCGCGCTGAGGTCGGGCTTCAGAGGTTCTTCAGCGCCCAGGCGAGCACGAGCGGTGTGCTCGCCAGGCTGACCACCGTGGTGGCGATCACCACCTGAACGGCGGTGGGCGCGTGACCGCCGTAGTGGCGGGCGATGACGATGTTGAAGACCGCGCTGGGCATGGCGGCCTGGATGATGAGGACATTTTTCAGCTCGGCTGCAACCGGCAGCCAGGCGGCGGCGGCGAGGAAGGCGAGCGGCAGCAGGGCCAGGCGCAGCACGGGCGCGAACAGGGCGACCGACCAGCGCACGGCCTCCTGGCCCCAGACATCGTAGATCGAGGCGCCGATGAGCAGCACGGCGAGCGGCACCGCGCAGGCGCCCATCATGTCGAGCGTGCTGCGCAGGACCTCGGGCATCCAGGCGTGCAGACCGCTGAAGTTGAGGGCGAGCGAGAGCAGGATGGCAAGCACCGGCGGGTTGACCGCGAGTCGCCAGGGCGCCTTGCCCAGGCCGGTCATCAGGCCGACGCCGGCGGTCCAGCAGGCGAGTTCGACGCCGAGGGTGAAGGTGAAGAGCACGCCGAGGGTGCCGGAATCGGGGAAGAGGGCGGTGACGATCGGGATGGCGACGAAGCCGTAGTTCTGCAGGCCGCAGGAGACGGCGAAGGTGCGCCGGCCCTCGTGTTTTTTCAGGCCGATGAGCGGTGCGGCGAAGTAGGAGACGGCGATGCCGAGGGCGACCAGCGCGTAGCCGAGGCCGGCGGCGAGCAGGACGGGCAGGGGCTGCATGACCGAGGTGTTGCCGACGACGCGGCCGAGGATGAGGCAGGGGGTCAGCAAGGTGACGGCGAGCTTCATCAGGCCGGTGTCGGCCTCCTTGGGCAGGATGCCGGCATGCCGGGCAGCGGCGCCGGCGCCCATGGTCAGGTAGACGGGCAGGACAACCGTGAGGATGCTGGCGAAGTCGGTCATGAACCCCTTCCCCTAACCCTGCCCAAATCCAGATGCAAGGCGGTGCCGGCTCAGTGGCCGAAGCGGGAGGCCTCGGCGAGCGCGGAGGGTTCGGTGCTTTCCGTCAGGCGGCGGGCGTAGTCGGCCAGCGGTTCATCGTCCTGCGGTGACAAGGGGCGTTCGGTGGGACGGGCGAGCAGCCAGGCGGCCCAGCGTTGCGCGAGGGCGTCGGTTGTGCCGGCCGCGGTGGGCACGGCCTGCAGAGCGGCCTGGACCTCGGCGGGATCGAGGGTTTGCGACTTGCCCTCGTCATTGAGGCGACGGCTGGCCAGGGCTTCGGCGAGGCGCAGGAACCACTCGGGCAGGGCGGTCGGTTCTGGCGGCATGGGCAGGGAGAACCAGCCTTCGGTGCCGGCGAGGAAGTGCAGGCGGCTGCCGTCCTCCGAGACGGCGACGCGGCGGATGTTGCGGCCCTGGCGGATGGCCGGCGTCAGGCAGTCGCCGGTGGCGGTGTTCCAGACGCGAATTTCGCCGTCGTCGGTGAGGGTGACCAGGCGCCGGCCGTCGGGGCTGAGGGCGAGGCCGGGCACGAAGGTTTTCAGGCGGATGGAGATGCCGAGGGGTTCGCCGGTGGCGGCGTTCCAGAACAGGATCTGCTGGTCGCGGCCGGAGCTGACGGCGAGGCGGCCGTCTTCGGAGACGACGACGGCGCCGACGGCGGGCGGATGTTCGAAGCGGCAGCGGCTGCGCCATTGGTCGTCAAGCACGCGCACACTGCCGTCGCGACCGGTGGCGGCGCGCCAGCGACCGCTTTGGCAGGCGATCAGCAGGCGGCTGTCGGCGAGGGATTGGGGCGGCTCCTTGGCGGGCGGTTTGGGCGCAAAGGCTTCGTCGGTCTCCGCGGCCAGCCAGCGGCGTGTGGTCATGCGTTCGTGGATGCTCCAGACCTGCAGGCGGGGGTGCAGGGCTGGGGCGGCGACGAGTTGCGAGCCGTCGGCACTGAGTCCGGCCTCGGCGATGTTGTGGGGCAGGCGCAGGCGGGTGCGGTTGCCATTGCGGGTGTCCCAGACGTGGATCTCGCCGTGGCGGGAAACGGCGGTCACCAAGCCGGCGCCGGGGGCGAGGTGGGTGGTGATGATTTCGCCATCGTGACGTTCCGCCGGGTGCAGCGGCCGGCCGTCGCGCAGGTCCCAGCCATGCAGGTAGCCCTGGCCGTCGCCGACATGCAGGACGCCGCCATCCTGGCTGAGGCTCAGGCTGAGCACCGCGCCCGGATGCACCAGCGGCGCGAGCAGTTCGGTCTGGGCGCGGAAATTGCCGACATGGATGAGGCCGGAGTGCAGGCCGACAACGAGCATTTCCTGCTCGCGATGCAGGGCCAGCGCGGCGATGCCCTGTTCGGTTTCGAAGGCGTCGCCGGCCGCCTTGCCTTCGAGCAGATCCCAGACCAGGGCGCGGCCACCGCCGGTGCCGCCAGCGATCGGGCTGCCGGTGGCGGCCAGGGTGCCGAACAGGTCGAGCGCGATCACCTGCACGGGTTCGCCCTGCAGGGCGGGATCGGTCAAAACAACCGCAGGTGCCTCCGGTCGGCGCAGGTCCCAGAACTGCAGGCTGCCGCCTTCGCCGCCGGCGGCGAGGATTTGGCCATCGCCGGAGAGTGCCAGGCAGAGGGCGGCGCCGGGCAGGCGCGGCTGCAGGGGCAGATGGCGCGCGCTGGCGAGGTCCACCAGTTCGACCTGACCATCATCGCGCGCCAGCGCGGCCAGGCTGCCGTCGGGGCTGAGCATCAGGGCTGTGGCGCGCGCGCCATCGGCCAGCGGCTGGTCCTCGCGTTCCAGACTGTCGAGGTTCCACAGGCTGAGCAGGTCGCGCCGGCTGCCGGTCGCCGAGGGGGCGGCGGTGCCGACGGCGAGCAGGCGGCGGCTGGCCGGGCTGAGGGCGACCAGGCGAGTACTGCTGACATCCTTGGCCATGGCCAGTTCCGGGGTGGCGGGGTGCAGCAGGTGAACGTGCTGGAGCAGGGTCAGCAGGTTGGTGGCGGCGAGTGTGTTGGCGGCATCGGTGCGCAGGGCGCGGCAGAGCCAGGCCACCGCCTCCGGGTAGTCGGTGCGTTCGGTGAGCTGGCGCGCCATCTGCTCGTCGGAGCGCGAGTAGGAGCGGCGCAGCAGGTCGCGGTTGCGTTCGGCCTCGACGTAGAGGGCGGTGCTGGTGACGCCTCCGGCGAGCACGGCGAAGGCAATGGCGAGGCTGGCGGCGACACCGACGCGGTGGCGGCGAACAAACTTTTCGATCAGGTAGCGCCGGCTCGGCGGGCGCGCCTGCACGGGCTGGTGGTGGAGGAAGCGGCGCAGGTCGTCGGCGAGGTCGCCGGCGCTGCCGTAGCGGCGTGCGGGATCGCGCTCGAGGGCCTTGAGGATGATCCAGTCGAGGTCGCCCCTGAGTTCCGGCTCGCGCGAGCTGGGTCGCGGCGGATCGAGTTCCACCTGGTCGCGCAGGATGAGGTGGATGGGCTTGTGGGCGATGTCCATCGGACTGACCAGGCCCTTGCCGGTGAGCAGTTCGAGCAGGATCGAGCCGAGGGCATAGACATCGGAGCGGGTGTCGGCGTGGGCGCTGCCGAACTCGATCTGCTCCGGGCTGATGTAGCCGGGGGTGCCAACCAACTGGTCGAGGCCGGTGGCGAGGGTCTGGCGGGCGTCCTTTTGTTCAAGCACCTTGGCGATGCCGAAGTCGATGACCTTCGGGGTGGGGGCGCCGTCCTCCTCCATGACCATGACATTCGACGGCTTCAGGTCGCGGTGGATGATGCCCTTCTGGTGGGCGTGATTGACGGCGAGGCAGACCGGGATGAAGAGCTCGAGTTTTTGGCTCAGGACGAGGCTTTTTTCGCTGGCATAGCGGGTGATCGAGCGGCCGCGCACCAACTCCATGACGAAGTAGGGCTGGCCGCGCGCGGTGGTGCCGGCATCGAGCACGCGCGCGATGTTCGGGTGCTCCATCAGCGCGAGGGTCTGTCGCTCGGTGTCGAAGCGGGCGATGACCTGGCGGGTGTCCATGCCGGCCTTGAGCACCTTGACCGCCACCAGGCGATGAATTGGCTGGGTTTGCTCGGCCCGGTACACCAGGCCAAAACCGCCCTCGCCAAGCTGGTCGAGCAGGCGGAACTTGCCGTCCAACCACTCCTCCTGGGGACCGCTGCCGGCGATGCCGGTCGGCACCGGAGCGCCGGTGACAAGGGTCGGCAGGTCGTCGCTGTCGACCGGCCCCCTGCCGGTGATCATCGTGGGTTCGTCATCTGGGAGAGCGGTGGACACGGCGGCGGAGCAGCGTGCGCATTGTGGCGGAGCGACGGGCAAAAACAAACATCTTCTCGCGCGGCGGCGGAAAACCCCCGTGCCGCGGTCCTTGCAAAAGCCCTTGGAACGGCTTTGCTGGCGCATGCTTCGTCTCCTGCTCGCGTCCGCCCTTGCGCTCGGCCTTGCCGCCTGCGCCAGCAACTCCAAGGAAAAGGTTGTCATCACCGTGCACTCGCAGGGCAACGACATGGACTCGAAGAAGACGGTCTTTCGCCGCACCATCGAGGGGCACTCGATGATCTTCAAGATCATCCCCGAGTTCAGCACGCAGAGCCTTGCGGCCTTCCATCCGTTCCCGGCTGATGACGGCACGCAGGGGGTGGCGATGAAGCTCGACTTCAAGGGCACCAACTCGCTGGAACTGGTGACGCGCCTGCGCCAGGGCGAGATCCTCATGACCATGGTCAATGGCGCGGTGGTCGATCATGTGGTCATCGACCGGCCGATCACCGACGGCATCTTCACGGTCTGGAAGGGGTTCAGCGATGAATTGATCGCCTCGCTCGACGAGGAGTACCCGCGCATCAAGGATTTGACCTCGTCCTCGACCTTCATCGACATGACACCGTCGACACAGAAGGAAAAGCGCGAGTCCAAGCGCCGCTCCGAGCGGGAGGAGAAGGATCGCCAGGAGGAGGAGCGCAAGCGCGCGCGCGGCGAGTTTGAGCCCGAGTCGCCGGATGGCGAGCTGGTGCCGCTGTCGGAACTGCTGAAAACCTCGCGCTGACCGGCATGGCCAAGCCTGCCGGCGACACCGCCTCACCCGCTGCCGCTGTGAGCGGCCTGCACGGCGCCTTTCTGACGCGTTTCCTGCTGTTCTGGATGCGTGTGCTGCCGCGTTCGGTCTGCCTGCTGCTGGCCCGGCCGGTGACCCTGCTGATCTGGCTGCTGGCGCGGGCGCCGCGCCGCGCGGTGCGCGCCAATCTGGCGGTGCTGCGGCCGGAGTTCGGCCTGCTGCGCAATGCCGCGGCCTCCTACCAGGTTTTCCTGCAGTTCGGCCTGACCTATCTCGACCGGCTCTGGCATCTGCACTTTGGCGAGCCGGTGGAGTGGGACATTCCCGACAAGGCACGTTTCGACGCCCTGCGCGCGCATCCGGGCGGTGTCCTGGTCTTCACCATCCACAGCGGCAACTACGACCTCGGCGCCGCGGTGTTCGCCCAGCGCTTCGGTCGCGCCCTGCACATGGTGCGCGCCCCTGAGCGTAGCGAGGGCCTGCAGGAGCTGCGCGCGGCTGAGCTGCGCGGCGTCGCGCGCGACAGCCCGCTGCTGCACATCCATTACAACGAATCGGCCAGTCACCTCGGTCTGGAACTGTGCCGGCGCCTGCAGGCGGGCGAGGCGGTGGCGGTCCAGGGCGACCGCGTCATCATCGATGTGTCGGCGGTGGAGATGGATCATGCCGGCGTGCGTTTTCGCATCCCGCGCGGGCCCCTGGTGCTGGCGGAGATCGCCCGCGTGCCGGCCTGGCCGATCTTTCTGATCCGCCTGGGCCGGATGCGTTACCACATCCACATCGGTGAACCCTTTTGTGACGGTGTGGAGAAGGTGCGTGCCGATGAGGTGGGCCGGCGCTGGCTGTCGCTGCTGCACGACTTTGTGCACGAGCACTGGCAGCAGTGGTTTGTGTTTGAGCCGCTGCTCAGTCGCGAGCCCGAGGCCTGATGTCTCGATTCATGGCTCCGTGGCGGCATCGCGCTGGAGTTGGCGGACGAGCTGCTTGACCTCGTGGGCGCCGCGCACATCGCGGAAGCTGACCTCGACCTCGTTGCCGCCCGACGAGGAGATGTCGACCGTGCCGACGCCGAGCAGGCCCTTCAGGCCGCGCATGTGGACGTCGATGTTGCGGACGTCGCAGATGCGCACCTCGCGCGAGCTGCGGGCGAGCAGCCCCCAGACTTTTTCGACGCGATCCTCGCCGACCAGGTAGTCGGTCGAATACCGTGCCAGGGCGATGGCGAGCAGCCAGGCCAGGGCCGCGAGCAGGGGGATGAGGGAGTATTCGCCGCCGAAGGGCAGAAGGAAGACGCCGAGGCCGATCAGCAGGGCGATCATGGCAAACCCGCCCGCGTAGGCCAGCCAGGACGGGTGGGCCTCGAACAGCGGGGCATCGCCGGGATCGGTGTCCTCGGCTTCCTCAAGGGGCATCGCCTCCTCGTCGAGACGGACGTCGAACCCGTGCAGGTCGGCGCGGATCTCCTGGTAGGCGGGGCGGGAGATGCGCGCGGCGCGGCCGCGCGGCGGTGCCATGCCGCGGATGACTTCGCCCACCGTGTGGTCGCGGCGGCTGAGGGTGTCGGTGCAGAGATCGCCGTGCGCCAGCGCGCCGCGTTCGACCAGGACGAAGAGATCCTCCTTGGACAGCAGTCCGGGGAAGGCGGGATGGTCGTGGAGCAGGTAACGCATGGGCGCTGCGGGAGGCCGCAGCCATGATGGACGGCGCTGCGGCGAAAGGCAACCACGCGCTGCAGGGGGGTCAATCCTCCGGCGGCGGGGGCGGCAGCAGATCCTCGCGGCGCAGCAGGTCGGCCACGCGCAGCAGAGGCAGCTCGCCCTTGGGGAGGCGGCAGACTTCGCCGAGGAAGGGGGTCAGGCGGTCCATTTCCGCGACCGCGGCATGGACCAGGCTGGCGAGCACGCGCTCATCGTGGCGGTGCGGGGGGAAGACCGTGCTGACGCGGAACATCACCCGGCCCTCGTCCCATTCGAGTTCGAAGTTGCCGAGGTTGAGTTCCTTGTTGGTGCGCATGAGCAGCTCGCACACCGGCAGGCGGTGGCTGGCCGGCACGGGCAACGAGGCGGTGGCCACGGCGCTGGCGATGCCGGCCTCGCCAAAGACCTGCACATGCACCGGGATCTTCGCATGATGCGCCTCGAAGACGGATTCGACGACCTCCAGGCCCTGAACTTCCTGGTAGGCCCAGCCCTGCGCTTTGAAGGCGTTCAACGTGGCGGCGTAGAGGGCGGACATTGGCTTTGGCAGGAGGGGGTCGGGGCGGCCAGATTCGAACTGACGACTTCTTGCTCCCAAAGCAAGCGCTCTACCAGGCTGAGCTACGCCCCGTGCCCATCGCCGCAGTTGCGGCGGGGAGGGCGACAGTGCCGCGCATTGTCGCCGGTGCAAGATAAAAGAGAGGGTCAAAGACGCGGATCCACGCCGTGAACCCCTTGGGTCTCGGCGACCGGCAGCCTGGGACGCGAGGCTTGCGGGCGATCCTCGGCAAACCAGTGGTTGCCTTCAAAGCGCAAAGTTTCCGGGGCGGTGCCGGCGCCGACGTTGATCTCGGCGACGACCTGATCGCGGCGGAAGACGATGCGGTTGTTGCGCACGAGGACGTTGCGGCAGGGGGTGAAGCCCTCGGCGCGCGTCTCCTGAAGCATGCGGAAGATCCAGCGTCGCGGGTGCAGCACGGTGTTGTCGGAGAACTCGGCGCCGTCGACGCCGACGAAGGCCGCCGCACACAGGCTGCCGCGGATGCGGTTGCCGCGCACGACGATGGCCTTTGCCTCGTGGCGGGCACCGGGCGGACGGAAGAATTCCAGGCCGGTCGAGCCGCCGACGTTGAGCGGGCGTTCGCCGGCGTCGTCGAAGTCGCAGTTCTCGACGGTGACGGCCGAGCTGCCGCCCTTGATCTGGATGCCGGCGCTGGCGCTGAAGCCGGGTTTGCCGGTGAAGCGGCAGCCTTCGATGCGCACACGGTGGCAGCCGACCAGGTCGATGCCCTGGCCGCCCCAGCCGGTAATGCGGCAGTCGCGGATGACCAGGTCCGCGAGGCCGGAGACCTTGATGCCGTCGTGATTGCCCTTGGGGCCGATGTCTTCGACCGTCAGGTTTTCCAGCACCACGCCGGTGGCGGCCGGCTGGGACGGGCCGCCTTCGTCGAGATTGAGGCCGTTGACACTCTGGCCGGAGATGACGAGGTGGCGCAGGCGCAGGCCGGGACAGCGGCTGAAGTGCCAGCCGGTGCTGCCACCGACGAAGCGCGGCGGTTGGGCGGGGTCGAGGGCTTCGACGGTGAGGTTGGCGATGCCTTCCAGGTGATGGCCGCTGGTGTAGGTGCCGGGCGCGATGCGCAAAACGTCGCCCGCCTGCAGGGAACGCAACGCGGTCTTGAGCGCGTCGTTGTCGCTCACGGTGTGGGTCGCGGCCTGGGTTCCGGTGATCGCGAGCAGGGCGAGCAGGAACGGGCTGAGTTTCATGGCGCGCTCACTTGGCCTTGCGGCCGGCCGGTTTTTTCACGGTGGCGGGCTCGGCGTGGTGCAGGTGCGCCTTCAGACTGGCCGCGCTGATGCCGAGGAACTTGGCGGCGCGTTCGTCGTCCTCCTCAAAGTGGCGGTGGGCGATGCGCGCCAGTTCGCGTTCGACCCAGGGCACCAGCTCGATGTCCGGGCTGCTTTCGGCGATCTGCACCAGGCTGCTGAGGGCGTCGCGCATGCGCGTGACGGTGTTGGCCGGGTGGGCGTTGGAGAAGCGGGCGCCGGTGCTGCCGAGCGGGATGTCGGAGGGCAGCAGGACGTCGGAATTGCACAGGGCGCAGGCGCGCTGGATGGTGTTTTCCAACTCGCGGACGTTGCCCGGCCAGTCGTAGGCCTCGAGCAGGGCGAGCGCGTCCTCGGTGAAACGCATGGTCATGCCGCGGCGGCGTGCCGACTGGCGGCGCAGGAAGAAGTCGGCGAGCAGGCGCACGTCCTCGCGGCGCTCGCGCAGCGGCGGGATGTGGATGCGCACGACGTTGAGGCGGTAGAACAGGTCCTCGCGGAAGGCGCCGCGGCTGACCGCCGTTTCCAGGTCCTTGTGGGTGGCGGCGAGGATGCGCACATCGCACTTGAGCACCTGATTGCTGCCGACCCGGCAGAATTCGCCCTCCTGCAGCACGCGCAGCAGCTTGCTCTGCACCGCCAGCGGCATGTCGCCGATCTCGTCGAGGAAGAGGGTGCCGCCGTCGCACTGCTCGAAGCGGCCGACGCGCTGGCTGACCGCGCCGGTGAAGCTGCCCTTCTCATGGCCGAAGAGCTCGCTCTCCATGAGGTTGTCGGGGATCGAGGTGATGTTGATGCCGACGAAGTCCTTCTGGGCGCGCGCGCTGAACTTGTGGATGGCGCGGGCGACGAGTTCCTTGCCGCTGCCGCTCTCGCCGGTGATCATCACGGGGGCGTCGGAGCGCGCGACGCGGCCGATCATCTTGAACACCTCCTGCATCGCCGCTGAGCGGCCGATGATGGTTTCCTGCAGGGAATCGACCGGTGCCTCGGTGGCCTGGGCGCGGGTGGCGCGGCGGGCTTCGGTGGAGCGCAGCGCGGTTTCGACGGCGGTGCGCAGTTCGTAGGTCAGGCGTTCCTTGCCGAGCACGTCGTAGGCGCCGAGGCGCATCGCCTCGATGACATGGCTGGTGCTGGCGATGCCGGTGAAGAGGATCACCATGGCGTTCGGATCGTTCTGGCGCAGGCGCTTGAGCAGTTCGATGCCGGAGGTGCCGGGCAGGCGCACCTCGGCCAGGACGAGGTCCTGGGGCGTGCTTTGACAGAGGGCAACCGCTTCCTCGGCGCGTTCGGCGGTGGTGATGACGACGTTGGGCGCCTTCAAGTGTCCTGCGGCCCAGGCCAGGAAGTCGGGGTCGGTGTCGACAAGCAGGATGCGGGATTCCGGAGCGGCGGCCATGTATCGGTAGTGCGCTTCCCTAACGGGTCGCGGCCCCGCCGTCAATCCCTGTTCTCAGGCCGATCCGGCTCATTCCGCCCCGGTGGGTTCGGCGGCGAACTCGACACCGCAGAGCACGGGTGGCGCCTGGGAACCGGGCGCGGCGGTCAGTCGGAGACGCAGTTCGGCGCCGATCGGGATGCCGCGGAACTCGCGCACCAGCGTGCCGCCGGGGGCTTCGCGGGCGGGGTCGAAGTTCTCCAGGACCGTCTTGCCTTGCAGGGCGACGTGGAAGACGCGGGTGCCGGGTGCAAGACCGCCGGGGTCGGCGAAGTGGAGTCGCACGGTGTGCGGCAGGGCGGGGAAGTCGACCCGGCGCAGGGGTTCCTGCACGGGTGGTTCCGGCGGTGGTGTCTTGGCGGACTTGGCGTCGGCAGCGGCGACTTTTTTGACCGGTTTGACCAGCAGCGGCCGGCGCAGCGAGGGGGTAAAAACGATCTCGCCCTCGCCAGTCAGGCCGGAGGCGGCGATCCAGGACGGGCTGGCGCCGGGACCGGCCTGCGAGCTGTGGCGACGGAAGTAGGTGGCCGTGTCCGCCAGGCCCTCGACGCCGATCTGCGGCGCATTGCCGTCGCCGGCATGCGGGTGTTCGAGCCAGAGGGTGCCGTCCGCCGCGCGACGATTGCCGGGCGCGCCAAAATTGATGCCAACGCGCTGCACGCGGTCGCCATGCTCGCCGTCGAGACCAAACTGGCTGTAGGTCCACATCTCAACATCGGCCATCGGGATAAGGGCAAGCGAGGTCTGGTTCTGGTAGCCGCAGCTGCAGGTGCGGGTGTAGTCGGGTGCGTTGAGCACGCCGTTGGCGACGACCAGGTTTGAGGTGCAGCCGGATTTGAAGCCGCCGAGGCTGCTGGTGCCGCTCATGCTTTCTAGATCGTAGAAACCGGCGGCGCCGCTGCGGTAGGTGAGCAGGTGCTCGCTGGCGATGATGGTGTTGCAGCCGTAGGTGCGATTGAGTCGCCAGGGTTCCTTCTTGCCGGTCAGCGGGTTGAGTACGAGGTGCGGTTCACCGGTGAGCAGGCTGAAGGCGCCGCCGGAACTGGTGTAGGAATTGGCACCGGTGAGGATGAGGTCGTTGTGCAGGATGCAGGGGCCGGTGTGGACGCGCTTGAGGTCGGCCCAGCGGCGTTTGCCGGTGGCGCCCGCATACACCGCCATGCCCTCGCCGACTTCGGACGACAGGCGGTCGCTGGCTTTGGCGCCGGCCTGCAGCAGCAGGTCGTGTTCCTCGGAGTAACCGAGCCAGGTGCCGAAGATATCGCGGGTTTCCTCCCAGACGACCTTGCCGGTGCGGGCGTCGATGGCGACGATGCGGTAGTCCTTGGGCAGGTCGCGACCGCGGCGCTTGAGCAGGTCCTCGGCGTGCTGGGTCAGCTTGTCGATGCAGTAGATGCGGCCGTTGCCGGCGACGATGGCGTTGTGCAGAAAGCTGTGCCGCGCCTTGATCCGCCAGAGCGGCTTGCCGGTGTGGCGATCAAAGGCGGCGAGACCGGCGCTGGCCGAGTAGTCCTCGATCGTCGATTCCTTGCGGCTCTTGGCACCGCCGAGACGCAGGCTGAAGTGGGCGAAGTCGTCGCCGCCGAGCAGCAGGTCCTCATGGACACCGATGAAGGCCCACTGGGCCGGGTCCTTGCGGTTGTCGCGCAGGTGGATCGTTTGCCTGAGCTTGCCGCTGCGGGCGTCGAGCACCTGGCATTCGCCGCGCAGGGCGACGTAGACGCGGTCCCCGGTGGCGACAAAATTGGTGCCGCGGCCGTTGGCGCCGGGGATGTGTTTTTGGTTGTACTCCGTGCTCAACGGCGTGTCGGCGTAGGTCTCGTTGTAATAGATGCCGAAGGTGCCGAGGTCGCCGAAGTCGTGTTTCCAGAGCACGCGGCCGGTGTACACATCGCGCGCGCTCAGGCTGTTCATGCCCTCGATGTAGAGACGGCCGCCGACCACCTGCTCGGGCGGGCCGTGGCCGTGGCGCGGCAGGACGTCGAGGTTGGAGTTGCCGCCGAACCAGAGTACGCCCAGCGGTGCGCGCACGCGGTGGTCATCGGACTTCACCGTGTTGGCGATGTCGCCATACTGATGCGTCCAATCCGCTGAGCCCGTGAGGGCGCCGGTGCGGGTGAGGAAGGTGACCCCGTCCGCGCTGCTCACCTCGACGTTTTCCAAGCCGGCCGCCTGGGCCAGCGCGGCCCAGTCGGCGGTGGCATCGAACAAGGCCAATCGGCCGCCATAGGGACGCACCGAGGCGTAGGCGGTCTGCAACTGCGCGGGTTCGGCGCGCAGGCGTTCCAGCACGGGGCCGGTGGCGATGACGAG
>CAZSBO010000014.1:0-24374 GCA_964605265.1 uncultured Prosthecobacter sp. | reverse complement strand
TGGCGGCGAGCAGGCGCTGCACGTCCTTGGGCACCGGCAGGGTCCAGGCGACGCGTGCCTGCACGCCATCGGCCGACAGTTCGAGGGCGCTGAGTAGGCCGCCACCGGCGGCGTAGAGACGGCGACCGGCACGGATGAGATCGCCGGAGGCGTCGACGGCCACCTGCCAGCGTGTTTTGCCCTCGCGGGTGAGCACGTGCACGACCGGTTTGCCGTCCTTGGTTTGGGCGGCGGTGTAAAGAAGATCCCCCTCGATGACCGGTTCGTTGAGCGTCAGGTCGCCCTTTTCGCCGCTGGCCAGGTCGTAGTCGCGCACGCCGCGCTCGCGGGTGTGCACGTAGAAGCGCTGCGGGCCGGCGATGACGAAGGAGCCGCCGTTGCCCTTGCCGCCGTCGTCGAGGTGGAAGTACTGGAGCGCGCCGGTGGCGCGATCGAAGGCCGCGGGTACCGAGCGACCGCCGGGCACGAGCAGGCGGTCGGCCGTGGCCACCAGCGCGCCCTGCGGTGCCACGCCGGCGAAGGAGGCGGCGCTGTGCGGTTGCTTGATGAAGTCGGCACCGGTGCCGTCGTTGACCCAGACGACCTTGCCGGTGGCGGCGTCGAGGGCGTACAGGAAGGTGCCCATGAAGGGCCAGATGCTGGCGGCGAAATAGATCCGGCCATCGCGGATCACCGGACCGCCGCGTGCCGGCCAGGCGGAGATGAGGCGACGGTTGCCCAGGGCCTTGCGTGCCGAGGGCGCGCCGCGGAAGGACCACAGCGGCTTGCCGGTGGCGGCGTCGACGCAGTGTAGATGGCCATCGTCGCTGGCGAAGTAGACCCGGCCGTCGTGACAGGCCGGCGGCAGTCGCACCGGGCCGCCGGCGAAGGCGGTCCAGACTTCCTGGCCGGTGGCGAGATCGTAAGCCACGACCTTGTCACGGTCGTTGAAGCCGACATAGAGCCGGCCATCCGCGGCGACCGGTTCGAAGATCCGGTCGTAGGGCATGAGGTCATGGTTGAGCGGGTCGTCCCAGACCGGTTCGCGTTCGCCGAGCGGGCGTTCCCAGGCCGGCTGCAGGCGGTCGGGCAGATCTCCGGTCGCGCTGGCGCTGCGGGTGGCGTCGAAGCGCCACTGCGGCCAGTCGGCGGCAGACAGCAGGGAGCCAGAGAGAACACCGGCGAGCAGCAGGGGGGCAAAACGGGGCATGGGGAGCCAAGGTAACGCCACGGGCAGGGCGGATTTGTCCCGGTCTTCGCGGTGTCAGGCGACCTTGGGCGTGCGATTGTCAGGCGAGTTCGGCCAGGCTGAGCCGGCGCAACTGACCGCGTTCGTTGGCCTGGATGAAGGTGCCGGCCTCAACATCGAGGCAGGTCAACCAGCCATCGGGATGGTACACCCGGGTGTCGATGCAGAGCGCCTGCGGCAGCCGCGCCGGTAGACCGCTGTGCTGGGCGGTGTGACCGCAGATCATGGTTTTGCCGGAGACATGCGGGTAGGCATCGGCGAAGCGCGTCCAGAACAGCCAGTCGTCGCTCTGCTCATCGAGCGGCAGCATGGCGTTGAGGTTGGCATGCACGAAGATGTGGGTGGCGGTCTCGTGCAGGCGCCGGCAGCGTTCGCCCAGAAACTCGCGGTGGGCCTCGGGAATCAGGTCGAGTGTCAGCGCCGCACCACCGTAGGAGCGCAGGGTTTGGCGACCCCCGATCGCCTCCCAGTCGGCAAGACCGACCGTGCCAGCCAGGGCTTCGAACAGCAGGATCTCGTGGTTGCCCGTAAGGGCGACGAGGCGGGTGCGCGTTTCCAGGTCGATCAGCGTGTCGATGACGCCGCGGCTGTCCGGGCCGCGATCAACGTAGTCGCCCAGGGTGACGAGCAGATCCTCCGCCCCGGGTTGGACGGCATCCAGCAGCGTCCGCAGGGCGGTTGAGCAGCCGTGGATGTCTCCGATGGCCAGAGTCCGCATGGGACAATCTTGCGCGCCACGCGTCTTGCGCAAGCCGGAGGATGCGGCTTTGATGGCGGTCGCCTGCGCAAGACTTGCCCGTGGGCGCACGCTTTCTTCCCCTCCGTGAACTTGCTCCAATCCCTCGACTACTCCGTGCTCCAGCAGTGCATGCACTGCGGCATGTGCCTGCCGACCTGTCCGACCTATGTGGAGACGAAGCGCGAGCGCAACAGCCCGCGCGGGCGCATCGCCCTCATGCGCGCCATCGCCGACGGTGATCTGGGGGTGACCCGCGAGTTTGCCGATGAGATGTACTACTGCCTCGGCTGCCTGGCCTGTCAGACCGCCTGTCCGGCCGGGGTGAACTATGCCGAGCTGTTTGAGACCGCACGCGCCGAGGTCGAACGCACCGGGGTGGCCCAGGGCGGCGAGCGCGATTTCTGGCGCTGGTTGACCCTGGAGGTGCTGTTCCTGCACCCGCGCCTGCTGCGCCTGGCCGGCTGGGGCCTGCGGCTCTGGCAGCGCACGGGGCTCGACCTGTTCCTGCGTCGCCACCGCTTCTTCGGCCTGCTTCCGCGTCGTTTGCGCGACCTGGAACCGCAGACCCCGCGCATGGCGCCGGCCTTTTCCGACAGCCTCATTGAACCGGTCGAAACGCCGCCGCAGCCGAAGTTCCGGGTTGGTCTGCTCACCGGCTGCGTCCAGGACCTGGCCTTTTCCAACATCAACCGCGACACCGCCGATGTCCTGCTCGCCAACGGCTGCGAGGTGGTGACGCCGCGCGCGCAGTTCTGCTGCGGCTCGCTGCATGCCCACAATGGCGCGGTTGAGGCGGCGCGCGAGCTGGCGCGCCGGCAGATCGATGCCTTTGATCTTGAGGCGGTCGACGCGATCATCACCAATGCCGGCGGCTGCGGTTCGCACCTGAAAAGCTACGGTCACCTGCTGCACGACGACCCGATCTACGCGGCGCGCGCCCGGCGCTGGGACAGCAAGGTGCGCGACATCCACGAGTGGCTGGTGCAGATTGGCATCCGGCCGCCGGAACACGATGCCGGCCTCGCCGAGGTCACCTATCACGAGAGCTGCCACCTCTGCCACGGCCAGAAAATTTGCAGCCAGCCGCGCCAGGTGCTGCAGGTGATTCCCGGCCTTAAGCTCACCGAGCTGCCGGAAAGCAACTGGTGCTGCGGCAGCGCCGGCATCTACAACATCACCCAGCCCGAGCAATCGGCCAAACTGCTGCAGCGCAAGCTCGGCCACGTCCGCGCCACCGGCGTGAAGGTGGTCGCCACCGCCAACCCGGGCTGTCATCTTCAGCTCGCCGCCGGCCTCGGCGCCGAGGGCGAGGTGACCCAGCCGGTGACACTGCTGGCGCGCGCCTACCGCGGCGACGCCTGAAATCACAACCCTCCGTTTTTTCCCATGGTTTTGATCCAACGTCTTCTGTTCATTCTCTGCACCGCCGGCCTGGCCTCGGCCCAGGAAAAGAAGCCGCAGCCCTTCACCCCCGGCGGCCTCTGGCGCGCCCACGACCTGCAGCGGCCGCGCCCGCCCGTGGTGACACCGCCTGCGTTCAAGCCGGCACCGCCGCCTGCCGACGCGATCGTGCTGTTCGATGGCAAAGATTTGTCGAAGTGGCGGGGCGAGCCGCGCAAGGACGCGCCCGCGGGCGACACGGCACCGCGCTGGAAGGTCGCCGACGGCTACCTGGAAATCGCGCCCAAGAGCGGCGGCCTGCGCACGCGCGAGAAGTTTGCCGGCGACGGCCATCTGCATCTCGAGTGGGCTACCCCGAAGGAAGTGGTGGGCAAGGGCCAGGGGCGTGGCAACAGTGGGGTTTTCCTCGGCGGCTTCCCGGAGGTTCAGGTGCTCGACTCCTGGCAGAACGACACCTATGCTGATGGTCAGGCCGCGGCGTTCTACGGTCACTACCCGCCGACCGCGAATGCCAGTCGGCCGCCGGGCGAGTGGCAGAGCTACGACCTCTTCTTTGAGCGCGCCCGGCCGGCGACGCAGGATCGGCCCGCGCGCAAGGCGCGGATCACCGTGCTGCACAACGGCGTGCTCGTGCAGTACCAGCGCGAGTTCGACGGCATGGCGCAGGAGGGCGATTTCTTCCTGCAGGACCACAACAACCCGGTGCGTTTCCGCAACATCTGGCTGCGACCGCTGCGCACCGAGGCGGGAGCCAAGTCCTCAGCGGCCGCGAAGGCCCCGAAGTCGGCGGACGTGCAGACGGTGAAGATCCGCACGATGACCGCGCAGATGCGCTACGATCTGGAGAGCTTCACGGTGCGTCCTGGAGCGTCGGTGCGACTGGAGTTTGAGAATGGCGATGACCTGCCGCACAACCTGGTGTTCTGCCAGCCGGGCACCGACACCGCGGCGATGGCCTTGAAGCAGATGGAGAAGCCCGAGCAGGCGCTCCAGCGCAACTGGCTGCCCGACGATCCGCGCATCTGGCTGCACAGCGCCATGCTCAATCCGCATCAGAGCGAGGAACTGCGTTTCACCGCGCCGGCCAAGCCCGGCGACTACCCCTATGTCTGTACCTTTCCCGGTCATGCGTTGACGATGCGCGGGGTGATGAAGGTGCTGCCGCTCGGCGGCGGTCTGCAGGATCTGCGCTATGCGCTCTACCTCGGGGCTTGGCAGAAACTGCCGGATTTCGACAAGCTGAAGCCGCATCGCCAGGGGCGGCTGGAGGACAACCTCGTCCAGCTCAAACTCGACGATTACAAAAACGAGTTCGGGGTGGTCTACACCGGCAAACTGCAGGCGCCGCGCACGGGCAACTACCGTTTTTACCTGGCCGGCGACGACGGCGTGCGTCTGCTCATCGATGGTCGCCCGGTCGTCGAGCACGATGGCATTCATCCGGTGGAGATCCGTGAGGGTTCGGTCAAACTCGAGGCCGGGCCGCATGCCTTCCGCCTCGAGTACTTCCAGGCCCAGGGCCAGACCGGCGTGTTTGCCGCCTGGAAGGGCGCGACCTTTGACGTCACCCCGCTGTCACTGTGGAAACCCAAGGATTGGGAGAAGGGTGCGCCCGCCAAAAAGAAGGCGGACTTCGAACCGATCCCGCTGATCGTGAAGGACGAGCCGGTCGTCTATCGCAACTTCATCGCCGGTGCCGGCAACCGCGGTCTCGGTGTCGGTTATCCCGGCGGCTTCAACCTCGCCTGGGACGCGGAAACGATGAACCTCGCCGTGCTCTGGCGCGGTGCCTTCCTCGACGCCTCCCGCCACTGGAACAGTCGCGGCGGCGGTCATCAGCCGCCCCTGGGCTACGACGCCGTTCAGCCCGCGCCGGGCGTGCCGCTGGCCCACCTGGCGACCCCCGCCGCAGCCTGGCCGGATTCGGTCGAGGGCTACGTTTGGCAGGGTTACCGGCTCGATGGCCGTCGCCAGCCCATCTTGACCTACACCTGGAACGGTCTGCGCATCCGCGAGCACTACGAGACCGAGGGTCAGGGTACCCGGCCCGAGGGTCGACTGCGGCGCGTGCTGGAACTCGAGGCTGAGGCTCCCGCCGGCACGGTGCTGCGGCTGGCGGTGGGTCGCCTGGAAGCCGCTGCCGATGGCCGCTTCCTCGTCGAGGCCGGCAAGACGCAGGTGCCGGAACGCCAGTTTGAAAACCGCCTGTGGATCCGCGCTCCCGGCGCGCAGGTGCAGGGCAACGAACTGCGTCTGCCGGTTACCGGTCGCCGGATCACGATCGAGTACGCCTGGACGAACTGACCAGGGCCCGCCAGGCCATGACGCCGCCGCCGGCGACGAAGAGCAGGGGGAACCAGATCGAATACAGCGCCGCGCGGGTGTCGTGGCGCAGCACCGCCATCGTCGGATCGGCGGGATGCACGTGGCAGACGGATTCGCTGCCGACCGGATAGGCCTCGAGTTTGCGGCGGGCGTTGTCCTCATGCTGGCTGGCGCTGTCGACGCGCTTGATGCGGTTGCCGGTGTAGGTCTGGTCGCCCACGCGGTACTCGTAGCGGATCTCGGCGCGGTGGGCCGGGTTGGAGTTGGGGGTGGGGCGCTCGCTGACGACGCGGGCCGAGACGATGCGGCAGGGCACGGCCGGCCAGCGGCGGGTCTCCTCGGCGCGCTGCCAGGCGGTCCACAGCACCCAGGTGAAGAGCAGGCCGGCGGCGGCGAGAAACAGGCCCATGGCGGCGAGCCAGAGGCGACCGGCGAGCGGGGAGGGATCGGAGTTTGTCATGAAAGGGGATCGAGGCTTTGACTAGCCTACGAGCCTGCTCCATACAAGGAGGTTGCACATGGCGTCCGCACCCGACAGTTCCCGGCCCAGTCCGCCACCGCCCCGGTGGCAGCTCAAGCCGGTGCCTTCCGGCGCCGCCGAGCTGGCGGCGGACACCGGCGTGCCGCCGCTGCTCGCCACCCTGCTGCTGCAGCGCGGCATCACCAGTGCCGAGGCGGCGCGCGAGTTCCTCGTGCCGCGCCTCGCCCGACTCGGCGACCCCCATCAACTGCCGGAAATGCCGGCCGCCGTCGCCCGCATCCTGCGCGCGGTCGACGAGGGTCAGAGGGTTGCGCTGTACGGCGACTACGATGTCGACGGCGTCACCTCGATGGCGCTCATGTTCCTGACGCTCAAGGCCTACGGCGTCACGCCCCACCTCTTCCTGCCCTCACGCATGGAGGAGGGTTACGGTCTCAGCCTCGACGGTTTCGCGCGCCTGTTTGAGGAGTTCGGCAAGCCCGACCTGCTCATCGCCCTCGACTGCGGCACGACCTCCGTGCGCGAGCTCACCTGGCTGCAGGAGCAGGGGGTCGACTGCGTCATCGTCGATCACCACGAACTCGCTCCGACCGGCCGACCGCCCTGCATCGCCCTGGTCAATCCCAAGCTCGGCGAGGACTTTCACTACTTCTGCACCGCCGGTCTGGTCTTCAAGGTCGCTCACGCCCTGCTCAAGACCCGCTTTGTCGAGGGCTTTGATTTGAAGGAGGCGCTCGATCTGGTGGCCCTGGGCACGGTGGCCGACTTGGTGCCGTTGATCGATGAAAACCGCCTGCTGGTCCGTCGCGGCCTGGAGGCCCTGGCCGAGACCCCGCGCATCGGCCTGCGTGCCCTGAAGGAATCCGCCGGGGTCGATGGCTTCATCCAGACCCATCACGTCGGCTTCCGCCTCGGCCCGCGCCTCAACGCCGCCGGCCGTCTCGACACCGCCTCGACCGCCCTGCAGCTCCTGCTGGCCGAGGATCCGGTGGTGGCCGCCGATTATGCCGCCCTGCTGGAGAGCCACAACCGCGATCGTCAGGCGGTCGAGTTGGAGGTCTACAACGAGGCCGAACGCATGCTTGCCGAACTCGGCGACCTTGAGCAGGTTCCGGCCATCGTGCTCGGTTCGCGCAACTGGCATCCCGGGGTGGTCGGCATCGTCGCCTCGCGCATCTCGCGCCTGACGCATCGGCCGGCCATTCTGTTCTCCTTTGACGAAAACGGCATGGGCAAGGGCAGCGGCCGCAGCATCATGGGGTTCTCCCTGGTGGAGGCGATTGATTTCTGCCGCGAGCACATTGTCCGCGGTGGGGGGCATGCCATGGCCGCCGGTGTTTCGGTCACCGAGGCCAAGCTCGACATCTT
Organism: uncultured Prosthecobacter sp.; assembly: GCA_964605265.1. Lineage (GTDB taxonomy): Bacteria > Verrucomicrobiota > Verrucomicrobiia > Verrucomicrobiales > Verrucomicrobiaceae > Prosthecobacter. The sequence goes on along the minus strand of CAZSBO010000014.1, from coordinate 16,832 downwards.
CCGCGAGCGCTTCTGCGAGGCCGCGCGCCTGGCGCTTGGACCGCAGGCGCCGGTGCCGGTGCTCGAACTCGATTTGGAAGTGCGCCTGCGCGACCTCAGCCTCGATTTCCTGCAGGGCTACCGCCTCATGGAGCCCTTCGGCCAGCGCAATCCCGAGCCGGTCTTCCTCTGCCGCGGCGTCCAGCCGCGATTGCCGGGTCGCTGGATGAAGGAAAAACACTTGCGCGTGATGCTCACCCAGGACGGCGCCTCCATGGAGGCGCGCTGGTTCAATGCCCCGGTCGGTCACCTGCCGCCACCGCCCTGGGACGTCGCCATGCGACTCCAGCGCAACTTCTGGCGCGGCGAGGAGCAGTGGCAGATCACCCTCGACGCCGTGCGCCCGAGCGACGCGGGTTGAGGGGCTTGGGCCGTGGGATCGGGCGCGGCTTAACAGGGCAAAAAAGGCTTGCTGAAGGCGGCTTTTTGCTGGATTATTTAACGGAACCTGATAATCAGTATAATTATGAAAATGCGCGGAACCCTCGCCTCGCTCGCTTTCTGCGGGCTCACCCTGCCGCTTTTCGGTGTTGATTCCGGTTATCCGCCCTATCCGACTGATGTCTCGGTGGAACCGCAACTGCCGGCCCCCTCGATCGATTCGCCCTATGCCGGGCCGACCCTGATGAATCCGCAGCCGCAGAGCTACGGTTTTGAGCAGCCGGCGCCGACGAACAGCTGGGGCAGTGTGCAGACCGTCCAGCAGGGCATGCAGGGCAGCATGTTGAACTATCAGTACCTGGAGATTGGCTACCGCTACCGCGATCCCAAGGGCGGTGCCTACGATGGCAGCCATGGCTTCGGCGGCAGCCTCGTGCTGGAACTGCCGGCCACCTTCTTCCTCAAGGCCTCGATGGACTGGACCAGCGGCTCGGGCGATCGCTCGGTGGCCGGCGTGCGCAATGCCGACTACGACCTGTCGACGATCTCGGTCGGCGGCGGCGTGTACATGGCCATCAAGCCCAACCTGCATTTCGTCGGCGAGGCCGGCTTCGTCTATGCGAACTTCGATGCCGACACTGCCAAGCGCAGCTACACCGAGGCCGGTGTCTATGTCCGCCCGAGCCTGCGCTACCAGATGGTCGACTGGCTGGAACTGCAGGCGGGTGTGACCGTTACCAGCATGGATGACTACGACAGCAAGGTGCTGGACATCGGCGGTTACTTCCGCGTCCTGCCGCAGCTCGACGTCAACCTCGGCATGGACTTTGGCGACGAAATTCGCTCGCTGCGCGCGGGCGGTCGTCTGCGCTGGTGATTCTCCCTCAAGACAACCCACGAAAAAAGGCGCTCCGGCAACGGGGCGCCTTTTTTTAGGCCTTGCGGGTTGCCTTGGCCCGCCGGCGAGTGGGAAACAGCTCGCGGCAGAGCGGGCAGACCGTGCCGTCGCAGCCGCGCGCGCTGCAGTGTTCGCGGCCGTAAAAGATGATCTGCAGGTGCAGGCGGTTCCAGGCCGATTCGGGGAACAGCCGCTTCAGGTCGCGCTCGGTCTGCACAACGCTGCGGCCCGTGGTCAGTTCCCAGCGCTGGGCGAGTCGGTGAATGTGGGTGTCGACCGGAAAACTCGGCACGCCAAAGGCCTGGGCCATGACCACCTGCGCGGTCTTGTGGCCGACCCCCGGCAGCCTTTCCAGCGCCTCCAGATCGGCCGGCACTTCGCCGCCGTGCTCGGCGACGAGGATTTCCGAGAGCCGGCGGATGGCGCGCGCCTTCTGCGGCCCGAGCCCGCAGGGCCGAACCACGGCTTCGATCGCCTCGACCGGCACCTGCGCCAGCGCCTGCGGGGTGCGACCGAGGGCGAACAGGTGTGGGGTCACCTGATTGACGCGGACGTCGGTGCACTGCGCCGAGAGCAGCACCGCCACCAGCAGGGTGAAGGCATCGTCATGATCGAGCGGCACCGGCGTGCTCGGGTAGAGCTCGTCGAGCCTGCGCTGAATCCACCCGGCCCGTTCTGTCTTGGTCACCGCCGTGGAAATTAGCTGCGCTCAATGCGGCTGACCATGCGCTTCACGTGCGGATGGTGAGCGCGCGGTTTCATGATGGTCAGGCTCTTCGAGAAGGACCCCCACTTGAGCACCCGGATGTTGACGTTGCGCACCCCCCAGGCCTTCATGTGCGCCTTGGTCGGCTGGTAGATGTCGATCGTGTTCGTGCCGACCAAAGCCGAGCCGTAGTCGTCGACCTGATAAATGTAGGGACTGCCCTCGATCTGGAAGATGGTGCCGACCGGGTAGACCGACCAGTCCGCCGCCGCGCTGCGCACCATGCCGTGGCGCAGGCCGGTGCCGACCGCCGTGCGCGCGCCATACTGAATGTGGTCCGACTCCGTGTGCGTGTAAGCCGTCGTGCGCACCGAGGTGATGCGGGTGCCGTTCTTGGTCACAATGCGACCGCCTTGCGACGAGGCACAGGAGCACAGGGCCGCGGCAGCGACGCAGAGCAACAAGGTGGAGGCGGTTCTCATCATTCTTTTGAAAAGGCTGACTTTCAACAAGTACAGAGTCAGCTCCATTGTTGGGCTTTTTGGCCGGGAAATCAATCCCGGATTTTCCGTCACCGCGATCCACGCTGCGCTGCCGGTTTCGACCACGCCCTGAGGGTACGCTTTCGACTTGGCTTTTGCCCCGGGCGGGGTCATTTTTTCCCTTAGCACCGTGCCTGCTGTTGGGTCCCGTCCTGCTTTTTCCTTCGCCATGACCTGTCGATCATCTCATCGCTTCCTCCAGCGTCATTTGGCGTTGGTTCTCGCCGTTCTGGGTCTGACGCCCGGACTGCCGACCGTGGCGCTGGCGCAATCGCCAACCGAGATGATGCAGGAGTTTCAAGAGCGGCGCGACGACGGGGTCAGTCGTCTGGCTGCTGGCTATGCAGCGCAACTGGAGCCGATCAAGCAGCGGGTCATGACCCAGGGCAGCCTGGCGAGCGCGAATGCGCTGGATGCCGCCATCCGCGCCCTGCAGTCACGGTCGGGCGTGGCGGCGGAAAAAGCCGAGCCTGTCGAGGTGCCGGAGGGGCTGCCGGCGGAGGTGATGAACCTGCTCAAGGAGCACGCGATGCGGGAGCGCGCCGCGCTGGCGGCGCTCGCCCAGCAATACCGGGGGCAGTTGGAGCAAAGCAAGGCGCAGTTCCTTCGACAGGGCAATCTGGAAGCTGCCAACGCAGCGGCAGCGGCGGCGGAAAAACTGGCCGCGTTGACGACCTCCCCGATTCAGGGCGGCTCTGTCGCCACGGCTCCGGAGCCCATCACCATCGAGGCCTATATCGACGGCAATACCAGCCTCCATGTCGGCAAGAATGGCCTGCACTGGGTGACCCGCGGCAATGTTGCCAAGCCTGGTCTGCATGAGGGCTCAGACTTTCCCACCTACATCAACAAAAAACGTTGGATCCCGCAGTGGCAGTCGACTGGAAGTCGCGGCACGGATGTCAGTGGGGCCTACGCCCTGGCCACCGCTGCACCGAATCTGAAGATTGAGAACATCAAGGTGTCCAAGGAGCGTTACGGTCGTCACGAAGAGGGGCGCACGCCGGTCAAGGCCTTCGTCAAGGACGACCAGTTCGTGGTCGAAATCGCCGACCCGGAATCCGGGGCGCGCTGGTATTCCTTCCGGTTGGTGCCTGATTGAGTTGAGGGCGCTGGAGCCGCGCTTGGCGGCTCAGGCCTTGCCCTTGGTGAAGCCGTCCTTGAGGGCAACCGTGCGGTTGAACACCGGGCGGCCGGGCTGGCTGTCCTTGGGATCGACGAAGAAGTAGCCGACGCGCTCGAACTGGTAGTGGGCTCCAGGGGTGGCCGTGCCGAGGGCGGGCTCGGCCTTGGCGGTCAGGGTCTCGACCGACTGAGGATTGAGGAACTGGGTGAAATCCCCCTCCTCACCGGCGGCCTCGTCGGGCTGTTCGACGGTGAACAGCTTGTCGTAGAGGCGCACCTCGACGTCGGCGGCGTGGGGGGCGCTGACCCAGTGGATCGTGCCCTTGGGTTTCGGCCGGCCCTCGGGCTTGGCGCCGTGGCGGGTGGCGTCATCGTAGGTGCAGCGCAGTTCGACGATGCGGCCCTCGGCATCCTTGATGACTTCGCGGCAGATGATGCAGAAGGCGTACTTGAGTCGCACCTCGCCGCCGGGCACCAGGCGGTGGAAACCCTGCACCGGTGTTTCCATGAAGTCATCGGCATCGATGAACAACTCGCGGCTGAGCGGTACGCGGCGGGTGCCCTCGTCGGGGTTCTCGGGATTGTTGACGAGTTCCACCTCCTCGATCTGGCCCTCGGGGTAATTTTCCAGCACGACCCTGATCGGCCTCAGCACCGCGTAGGCGCGGCGGGCGGTCTTGTTGAGGTCCTCGCGCACGCAGTGCTCGAGCAGGTTGAGCTCGGTGAGCGAGTTGTACTTGGTCAGGCCGATGGTTTTGCAGAAGGCGCGCACGGCGGCCGGGGTGTAGCCGCGGCGGCGGATGCCGCTGATCGTCGGCATGCGCGGATCGTCCCAGCCGGAAACGAAGCCCTCCTTCACCAGGCGCAGCAGCTTGCGCTTGCTCATCACCGTGTAGCTGAGGTTGAGCCGGGCGAACTCGCGCTGATAGGGGCGGCCAGGCAGGCCGTCGACCTGGGCGATCAGCCACTCGTACAGCGGCCGGTGATGCTCGAACTCCAGGGTGCACAGGCTGTGGGTGATGCTCTCCAGGGCGTCGCTCAGCGGGTGCGCGTAGTCGTACATCGGATAGATGCACCAGGCGTCGCCGGTCCGGTGGTGATGCGCGTGCAGGATGCGGTAGATGACCGGATCGCGCAGGTTCATGTTCGGCGAAGCCATGTCGATCTTGGCGCGCAGGACGCGTTCGCCCTCCTTGAACTCGCCCGCACGCATGCGCCGGAACAGGTCGAGGTTTTCCTCGGCACTGCGGTTGCGGCAGGGACTGTCGGTGCCGGGCGCGGTCAGGGTGCCGCGGCTGGCGCGGATCTGCTCGGGCGTCTGGTCGTCGACATAGGCCAGGCCCTTGCCGATGAGCTGCTCGGCGAAGCCATAGAGCTTTTCAAAGGTGTCGCTGGCGTAGTAGAGGTGCTCGCCCCAGTCGAAGCCCAGCCAGCGCACGTCCTCCATGATCGAGTCGACGTACTCGACTTCCTCCTTGGTCGGGTTGGTGTCGTCGAAACGCAGGTGGCAGCGCGACTTCGGCGCATGCTCGAGGGCGAGGCCGAAGTTCAGGCAGATGCTCTTGGCGTGGCCGATGTGCAGGTAGCCGTTCGGCTCCGGCGGGAAGCGGGTGATGACCCAGCCGTCGTTGCGACCCTGCGCCAGATCGGCGGCGATCAGTTCACGGATGAAATCCTGGGAGGCAGGGGCGGGGGCGGCGTCGGACATGGGGCTGCGACCTTGGCCGGAAGCCGGCCGGCTTTCAAATCTCAAATTTCAAATTTCAGGTTCGGGATCCAGGAAGCCGAGACCGTGCGGTGGGCAACGCGCCTCACGCAGGAGCCGTTGTCAGGCGGCATGCTCGGTCGCAGGCCTCTGAAATCTGCAATCTGAGATCTGAGATCTGAGATCTGAGATCCCTCAGGCCGCCAGCGGCGCGCCATAGGGCAGCTCGTCGGGCAGGGGGCAAAACTCGCGGATGCACTGCCAGAGCTCGCTGTAGTCCTTGTTGACGTCGCCCGACAAGCAGTCGGTGATGGTGCCGCCCATCTCGGGGTACTTCATGACCACGTCCTTGAAGGAGAAGTCGGGGTTGTAGAAGGCGTACACGAGCTTGCGCATGTTCTCGACCCCCTCGCGCAGTTGGCTGGCGTAGTCGGCAAAGCGCTCGGGCGACACGTCATGGGCGGCCAGGGCCGCGTGGATGGCGTCGCCGGCCATGACGCCGCTTTTCAGCGCCAGCATGACGCCGCTGCTGAACACCGGGTCGAGGAAGGCAAAGGCGTCGCCCACCAGCAGCAGGCCGGGCGAGGCGCCGAACTTCGAGTGGCGCGAGTACTCGCTGGTCAGCCAGTATTCGCCCTCGCAGGTGCCGGCGGCGAGGTGTTCCTCGATCCACTTGTTTTCGCCGATCTCACGCTGGAAGATTTCCTTCGGGTCGCGCACACCGCCGCGGGTCAGGTACTTGCCCTCGGCCACCACGCCGACGCTGACGCGGTCGTCGTGCAGGGGGATGTGCCAGAACCAGCCCTTGTCCGGCACGAAGGCGATCGTCGTGGCGCCCTCATCCATGCCGGCCTCGCGCTTCGAGCCCTTGTAGTAGGTCCACACCGCCACCTTGTTGAGGTAGGGGTCGCCCACCCGCCAGCCTTCGCGGTTCGAGGCGAAGGCCTCCTTGCCGGAGGCGTCGACGACGAGTTTGGCAAACAGCGACTGGCGCTGTCCCTCGCGATCCTGGATCTCAACACCGATGATCCGGCCGCTGTCGTTCTTGAGCAGCTTCGTCACCGTCGTTTCCTCGCGCACCTCGGCGCCCTTTTCGCGGGCGTTGTCGAGCATCATGACGTCGAACTCCGCCCGCGTCACCTGCCAGGTCTGGGCTATGGTGTTGACGTCGTAGCGGGTGTGGAAATAGAACGGCACCGACTTGCGGCCGTCGGGCTGGACGAAGCTGACGCTGAACTTCTTGGTGAAGCCGGACGACTTCATTTTCGGGATCACCCCCAGGCGCTCGAGCGGGCCGTAGGTGAAGGGGATGAGCGACTCGCCGATGTGGTAGCGCGGGAACTTTTCGCGTTCCAGAACGAGGACCTTGTGGCCGTGCTCGGCGAGGATGGCGGCGGTTGAGGCGCCGGCGGGGCCGCCGCCGATGATGAGGACGTCGTGTTCGGGCGAATGCATGCTGGAGTTTAATACGGCGGAAAGGCGGGCCTGCGAGATTCTATTGCAGCATGGTTTTCATGCCGGGCCGGCATGACAACCGCCTTTGGGCGCCCGCATGGAAGGTGCTTGCCAGTCGGCGCCGGCCGGCGCAGGCTCGGGCGATGAAAGTCGCCCTGTTCAGCCTGCTCACTGTCGCCGCCCTCGCCGCCGAGCCGGAGTTTCCGCTCACCGCCGACTCCCAACCGCAGCCCGGCGTCGCCAAGGGCACGCTGTTCAAGGGCAGCTACACCGCCCACAATGACAGTGTCTTCCCGGGCACGGTGCGCGACTATCAGCTTTACCTGCCAGCCGGCTTCGACAAAACCCAGCCGACCCCCTTCATGGTCTTTCAGGACGGGGTCATCTACCAGGCGCCGGTGGTGTTCGACAACCTCATCGCCCAAAAGGTCATTCCGCCGCTGGTGGGGATCTTCATCAAACCCGGGGTCGTGCCGGCGGCGAATGACAACGCCCTGCCGCGCTTCAACCGCAGCTACGAGTACGACAGCGTCACCGACACCTACAGCCGTTTCCTGATCGACGAGTTCCTGCCCGCCCTGGAGGCCGAGCACGGCCTGCAGTTCAGCACGGATCCGAACCAGGCGGCCATCGCCGGCAACAGCAGTGGCGGCATCTGCGCCTTCATGACCGCCTGGCACCGGCCTGATCGGTTCCGGCGGGTTTTTACTGGGGTCGGCACCTACGTCGGCATCCGCGGGGCCGACCGCCTGCCGGTGCTGGTGCGCAAGATCGAGCCGAAACCGCTGCGCGTGTTTTTGCAGAGCGGCACGGGCGACAACAACCTGTACTGCGGCGACTGGTGGATGGCCAACCAGATGATGGAGCGCAGCCTGACCTGGGCCGGTTACGAGGTGAACCACGCCTGGGGCGAGGGAGGTCACAACCAAAAGCACGCCAGCCAGGTTTTCCCAGAGGCGATGCGCTGGCTTTGGCGCGACTGGCAGACGGATATTGAGGTGAAGGCGAACCCGAAGGGCGAGTCGAAATGGCGCGGGTATGAGGTCGTGGGGGAGGGGGAGTGGGCGCGAGCCGAGCTTGCCAGCGGACGCTTCCTCGATGTGACTGCCGACGGCCGCGTCATGGCAGTAAATCAGGCCAACGCACGTTCGGTCGATCAGGCCGGAACCCGCCATGGCCGCGACGGCGCATGTGCCGCGCTGACGCCGGACCAGAGCCTGCTGCTGCGTTCAGCGCCCGACCATCGCTTCGTGCATTCGCAGCAGGTCGCAGGCGGTCAGCACGACCAGGCCTTCCATCTGCTCGAGGCGGACTTCGAGGATCGCGTGGCGGCTGGAGGCCTCTGCGTCGACACCCACGGCTGGCTCTACGTCGCCACCTCGCTCGGCATCCAGGTCTGCGACCAGGCCGGGCGGGTGAACTTCATCCTCCCCACGCCGCAACCGGCCCATGATGTCTGCTTCGGTGGCAAGGACCTCAGTGAGCTGTTCATTGCCTGCGGCGACACGATCTACAGGCGCCCGACGAAGGCGCGCGGGGTTGTCAGCGGCCAGCAGCCGCCGATCAAGCCGGCGCCTCCGAAGCTGTAGGCGCGTTGACCCCAACGCGGGCTTGGATCCCGCCTCTGAAATCTGAGATCTGAGATCTGAAATGCCCGCGGCGCTTGGCGATGCCTACTCGCGGCCGGGCTCACGCGTGCCCTTGCCTTTCGGGCGCTGCCGCAGGTTGTCGCCGAGTTCCTCGCGCATCTGGCGGGCGTAACCCTGCAGGCGGGCGACGACTTCCGGATGCTGGGCCGCGACATCACGGCTTTCGCCGATGTCGGCGTGCAGGTCGTAGAGGGCCGGCGCCGTCACCTTGAGGGGTTCATACTTCGCCGGGATACCGCCCTTGCCGCTCGCGCGGCCGTTGAGGCTGCGGTAACCGTGCGGTAGGACCAGCTTCCAGCGGCCATCGCCGCTGGTGACGGCCTGCAGCTGGTTGTTCTGATAGTACCAGGCGTAGAACTCGTGAGGGTTGGGGCCGTCGCCGGCGATCACCGGCCAGACGTCGCGACCGTCGATCGCGTGCTTGGGCAGTTCCGCGCCGAGGCGGCCGGCGACCGTGGGCAGCAGGTCGAGGGTGGCGAACTGGGTGTCGCTCGTGCTGCCGGCCGGGATCTGGCCGGGCCAGCGCATCAGGCAACTGACGCGGGTGCCGCCCTCCCAGGCCGTACCCTTGCCCTCGCGCAGCGGACCGGCCGAGCCGGCATGATCGCCGTAGCTCAGCCAGGGGCCGTTGTCGGAGGTGAAAACCACCCAGGTTTTCTCGGTCAGGCCATGCTGATCGAGCGTGTCGAGGATACGGCCAACCGACCAGTCGACCTCCATCATGACATCGGCATACAGGCCCTTGCCGGACTTGCCGGCGAACTTGTCGCTGACGAACAGCGGCACGTGGGTCATGCTGTGGGCGAGGTAGAGGAAGAAGGGACCGTCCTTGCGGCGCTCAATGAAGTCGACCGCGCGCTGGGCGTAATCGGTGGTGAGGCGCTTCTGATCCTCGGGGGTGACTTCGGCGTCGATGACCTTGTCGTTCTCCAGCAGCGGCAGCGGCGGGTAGGTGCCGGGTTTGGCCTCGGGATGGTAGGGCCACATGTCGTTCGAGTACGGCAGGCCGTAGTACTCATCGAAGCCGTGGCGGGTGGGCAGGAAGGAGGGCAGGTGGCCGAGATGCCATTTGCCGACCGCGGCGGTGGCGTAACCCTTCTGCTTGACCACTTCGGCCAGCGTCATCTCGTCGGCATGCAGGCCGTGCGTGGATTTCGGCCCGAGTGCGCCATGGATGCCGATGCGGTTCGGGTAACAGCCGGTGAGCAGGGCGGCGCGCGAGGCACTGCACACCGCCTGGGCGACGTGGAAGTGGCTGAACTTGCGGCCCTCGCGGGCGAGTCGGTCGATGTTCGGCGTGGCGTAGTCCCGGGCGCCAAAGCTGCCGATGTCGGCATAGCCCATGTCATCCATGAAGATGACCACCAGGTTCGGCGTTTCGGCGGCCGGCAGCGGCGGCGCGGCGGAGAGGGCGAGGAGGCAGAGCAGGGAACGCATGGCCGATGACAACGCCCGCCTGGCGATGAACTTTCCGGGTGCTGCCGGTGCTGAGGGTGGGTGAACCCGGCTGCGTTGGGCCAGAGGGAAGCCTGGTGGAGAAAAATTTTTGTCTGGTTTCGCCGGTCGCTGCGGGCATACAGTCGCCCTCCCTCCACTGCGGAGGTGTCCCAACGTTCCCTGTCATGCGCTTCCTGATTCTTCCCCTCTTCCTCGCCCTCGTTTCCGTGTCGGCCCAGTCGCCGACGCCGAAAAAGAACCCGCCCAAGGGCAAGGCCGGCATGGCCTCGGTGAAACTGAAGGGCGACAAAACCGATCCGCGCAACTGGCCGGACGCCAGCAAGGGCAGTCCGACCCCGCACGCGCCGCAGGAGGAACCGCCGGCGGCCACCCGCAGCCGGCCGCAGACCGCCACCGCGCCGGTGCCCGGCGAACGCATCGTCTTCCTCGGCAACGGCCTGGCCGAGCGCGATGTTTATTTTTCGCGCCTGGAGACCGAGTTTCACCTGCGCTACCCGAACGAAAAACTGTTCATCCGCAACATGGGCCGGCCCGGCGACACGCCCGGCTTCCGCCCGCATCCGGCGCGTGCCTCGCAGTGGGCCTTCCCCGGAGCGGAGGTGTTTCATCCGGAACTGCAGGCCCATTACGGCAAGGGTTTCTTCTCGACGCCCGACCAGTGGCTGCATCATCTCAAGGCCGACACGATTGTGGCCTTCTTCGGTTACAACGAGTCCTTCGGCGGCCCGGAACGGGTCGGCAACTTCGAGGCGGAACTGACCGCCTTCGTCAAGCACACGCTCAGCAAGGCCTACAACGGCCAGGAAGCCCCGCGCCTGGTGCTGGTCTCGCCCATCGCCTTTGAAAACCTGTCGGCCAAGCGCGACCTGCCCGACGGTGTTCGCGAAAACGCCAACCTCGCCCTGTACAGCGCGGCGATCGAAAAGGTCGCCAAGGCCCACGGCCTGACCTTCGTCGATCTGTTCACGCCGACCCGGGAGTTGTACGCCAAGGTGGAACAGCCCTTCACGATCAATGGCTTTGCCCCGACCGAGGCCGGCTACCGTGAACTGGCGCAGATCCTCGCCAACGGGCTGTACGGTCATCAGTCGCACCAGTCCAAGGCCGATCCCGCCAAGGTGCATGCGGCGGTGAAGCAGAAGGACTGGTTCTGGAACAACGACTACAACCTGGTCAACGGCGTGCACAGCCACGGCCAGCGCTACAATCCCTACGGGCCGCAGAACTATCCCGATGAAGTGCGCAAGACCCGCGAGATGATGGCCCTGCGCGACCAACTCATTCACGATCTCGCCGCCGGTGCGAAAACCGAAGTAGCGGTGGATGACGGCAGCACCCACAAGCTGCCGCAGGTGCCGACCAACTTTGATCCCAAGGATTCCAAGGGCAAGATGGGCAGCATCGAGTACAAGAATGTCGAGCAGGCGCTCGCCAGCTTCACCATGGCCGAGGGTTACAAGGTCGACCTCTTCGCCTCGGAAGCGGAGTTTCCCGACCTGAAGAACCCGGTCCAGCTCAGTTTCGACAACAAGGGTCGCCTGTGGGTGGCGGTGATGCCGGCCTACCCGCACTGGAAACCCGGCGATCCGGCGCCGAACGACAAGCTGATCATCCTCGAGGACACGGATGGCGACGGCCGGGCCGACAAGCAGACGACCTTTGCCGACGGTTTGCATCTGCCCATCGGCTTTGAGATCGCGCCCGAAGGGGTCTATGTCTCCGAGGAACCCAACCTCGTGCTGCTGATCGACGAGGACGGCGACGACCGGGCCGACCGCAAGGAGCTGCTGCTGCACGGCTTCGACACGCACGACACCCATCACGCCATCTCCGCCTACTGCGCCGATGCCTCGGGTGCCATCTACATGGGCGAGGGTCGCTTCCTGCACAGTCAGGTGGAGACGCCGTATGGTCCGCGCCGCTGCAACGACGGCGGTGTCTGGCGCTTCGATCCGAAGTCGTTCCGCCTCGAGCGCTACGCCCAGGTCGATGTCTCCAACCCCTGGGGCATCAGCTTCAACGACTGGGAGCAGTGCCACATCTCCGATGGTTCGCCCGGCGAGAGCTGGTGGGGCCTGCCGATCTCGGCGAAGATGCCCTACGGCATCGAGAATCCCAAGGTCGGTCAGTTCGTGCCCAAGCGTTCGCGGCCGACCTCCGGCGCCGAGTTCGTCTCCTCGCGCCACTTCCCGGACGCCCATCAGGGCGCCTTCATGATCTGCAACAGCATCGGTTTCCTCGGCACCAGCATGGGCATGCCGCGCGACAACGGCGCTGGTTATGAGGGCGAGCTGATCGCCGACCTGATCTCCTCGACCGATGGCAACTTCCGGCCGGTCGACCTCGAGTTCGCGCCCGACGGCTCGCTGTACCTGGTCGACTGGCACAACGCCCTCATCGGTCACATGCAGCACAACGCGCGCGACCCGAACCGCGACCATGACCACGGCCGCATCTACCGCATCACCTATCCCTCGCGTCCGCTCGTCCAGCCGGCGAAGGTGCATGGCGCATCGCTTCCCGAGCTGCTGGAGAATCTGAAGCTGCCGGAGTACCGCACGCGCTACCGCACCCGCCGCGAGCTGCGCGGGCGCCCGGCCGACGAGGTCATCCCGGCGGTCAAGGCCTGGGCGGCGGCGCTCGACAAGACCGACCCGCGGTACGAGCATCACCTCTGCGAGGCGCTGTGGGCGACCTGGGCGCAGAACCGTCCGGACGTGGACCTGGTCAAGCAGTGCCTGACCGGGCAGAAGCACGAGACCCGTGCCGCGGCCGCCAGCGTGCTGCGCTTCAATCCGGAAAAGATCCCGGGTGCCACCGACCTGCTGCTCATGGCGGCGCGTGACGCCCATGGTCGCGTGCGTCTGGAGGCGATCGTGGCCGCCTCCTGGCTCGACAACGCCGACGGCGCCCGCATTGCCCTGGAGGCCTTGAAGCTGCCGCTCGACAAGTGGATGGGGCCGGTCACCAAGCACATCCTGGAATACACCCTCAAGGACGACATCGAGGCCCTGCGCCAGGCGGGTCAGTTGGACCTTGCCGGCAACCCGAACGCCGCCGGCTGGTTGGCCGGCACCTTCAAGATCGAGGATGCCGCGCCGAGCGCCGAGGCGGCGGCCTATGGACCGACCCGCAAGCTCGACCCGGCCGAGGCCAAGGTTTATGCGCTCGGCAAGGAGGTGTTCACCCGCGACGCCCACTGCGCCACCTGCCACCAGCCGAACGGGCAGGGGATTCCGAACATCTATCCGACCCTGTCGAAGAGCGACTGGATCGACAACGACGAGCGCCTCATCAAGATCGCGCTGAAGGGGCTGTGGGGACCGATCGAGGTCAATGGCCAGCACTTCGACCCGAGCAAGGGCGTGCCGCCGATGATGGGTTTTGCCGGCCTGCTCAACGATGAGGAACTCGCCGCCGTGCTCAGTTACGTGCGCCAGAGCTTCGGCAATGACGGCGCCTTTGTGTCGCCCGAGAAGGTCAAGCAGGTGCGTGCCGCCACTGCTGATCGCGTCAATTTCTACATGACCGACGAGATCCTCAAGGAACACCCGCTCAAGAAATAGCAGATGGGAGATGGAAGATTGGAGATGGGGCTGCCCAAAATCGAATCTTCCGGCTCTTGCAGTTCGTCCGAACCTTTCCAACATCCCGCCACCATGAAGCGCCTGCTGCCCGCCCTCTGTCTGTTTGCCGTCCTGCTCACGGTTGTCCTCGCCCAGAGCGAGGCGCGCCTGCGCGTGCTGATCATTGATGGTCAAAACAACCACAAGTGGGACATCACCACGCCAGTGCTGAAACACGCGCTGGAGAGCAGCGGCGCCTTCAGTGTCGAGGTTTCAACCGCGCCGCCCAAGGGCTCCGACCTGGAGGCCTGGGCCGCCTGGAACCCGAAGTTCACCGACTACACCGCCGTGGTCAGCAATTACAACGGCGAACCCTGGCCGGAAAAGGTGCAGCTCGCCTTCGACGCCTATGTCCAGGCCGGCGGCGGCTTTGTCGCCGTGCATGCCGCCAACAACTCCTTCCCAGAGTGGAAGGCCTACAACCGCATGATCGGTGTCGGCGGCTGGGGTGGGCGCGATGAGAAGTCCGGCCCCTGGCTCTACGTCAAGGATGGTAAGCTGTTCCGCGACACCCGCCCGGGCAAGGGCGGTGCCCACGGTCCGCAGCACGAGTTCGTTGTCGAGGTGCAGAACGCCGATCATCCGGTGACGCGAGGTCTGCCGAAGCGCTGGAAGCACACCAAGGACGAATTGTACAGCAGCCTGCGCGGCCCGGCCGAGAACGTCGAGATCCTGGCGACGGCGAAGTCCGATCTCACCGGCGAGCAGGAGCCGAACCTGATGGCGCTCAGCCACGGCAAGGGCCGGGTCTTCCACACGACGCTCGGTCATGCCGATTACTCGATGCTCTGCCGCGGCTTTTACCTGACCCTGCAGCGCGGCACCGAATGGGTGGCCACGGGTGAGGTCAAGGCGACCGCCGCCGTGCCGGCCGATTTCCCGACCGAGGCGGCGACTTCGGTGGTGGCCCTCGAAGGCCATCCCAAGCAGACGCCGCCCGAGCCGAAAAAGTAACGGGCCGGAAGCGCGTTGGGGTCGCTGACCCGGAGGAGACCGTGCCGGTCCTCAGGCCGCCACACGGGTCTGGCGCGAGGGTTTGCCCTGGGTCGCCCGCTGGGCCAGGCTCGGGCGCAGGGCCTCGCCGAACAGGGCGCGGCGAACACCGTCGATCTGCGCCAGCACCGGCTGCAGCCATTGGGTCAGCAGGGATTCGGCGGCGGGCACCATCAGAGCCTGGGCCAGGGTGAGCCGGCGCGCGCGCAATTCCGTTTCCAAGCCGGCTCCCGCCTCTGGAAAATAAAGCTCGGCGGTCTCGAACATGTCCATGACCCGCGCCGCGTAGCTGCGGTCCCAATCCCGGTCCTCGCTGTCGTAACAGCCGGAGAGCAGGTGGGTGATGACGTACTCGGCGCCATCGGAATAGGTTTCGACCGCCTCCAGCACCGGCTCAAAACTGTCGGGATCCGCGGTGACCGGCAGCACGACCGTCAGGCTGATGTTGTGCTCCGCAAGCAGTCCCGCCCAGTCGCCGGACTCATAGCGCCGGGCAAAGGGCGCCGCACAGCCGGTGGCCAGGTCGAGAATGACGACCGATGCCGTTTCAAACAGCGCCAGCAGGCGCTGTGGCTGCAGTTGTGCGAACTCGACTTCATCCGTGAAATGGGCCTCCTCGCCCACCGCCAGACAGCGGTGCGGCACCTCGTGCAGGTCCAGATAGCGGCTGAGACAACGGGCAAGCGTGCTTTTGCCGGTCGCCGGGACATCGCTGGGCAGGAGGATCAGCTTGTTCATGGATTTTCGGGAATTGCCCCGAGGATAGGAGGCGGAATTTCATAAAGCAATCCTGAATATCAGGATTACCAAAATAATGATCGCAAAAAAAGACGCGCCGCTGGGGCGCGTCTTTGCCGGGATGGGGTCAGCGACCGCCCCTTTTTTCCTTGGGCTGTTTGCCGCGCACGCTCATGCGAAAGGGCACGCCGGGGGCGGGCCACTCCTTGCGGATGACGCTTTCCAGGAAGCGCAGGTAGCTGTCGGTCAACTTGGCCGCGCGGTTGGCAAAGAGCACGAACTGAGGCACCGGCACCTCCTCGTCCTCGGGACTGTTGGTCTGGGTGGCGTACAGCAGCTTGAAGGCGTGCTGGCTGCGGCCGAGCGGGCCGGGCGTGTTTTCGATGGCCTGATGCAGCAGGCGGTTGAGCACGCCGGTGCCGATGCGGGTCTGGGCACCGCGGCGCACTCCCTCGATCTGCACGAAGAGCTTGCCGATGTGCTCGCGGTTCTTCGCCGAGATGGCGACCAGAGGCGCGTAGTTGAGGAAGAAGAACTCGCGGCGCATCGATTCCTCGAGCTCCTCGATGCGGTCCTTCTGCTTGGCCGAGGGATGGTACAGGTCGTACTTGTTCATCACCAGGATGCAGGGCTTTTTCTCCTCGAGAATGAGCTGGGCGACCTTGCGGTCCTGCATCTTGGCGCCGCCGGCGCAGTCGATGACGAGCAGGCAGATGTCGGCGCGCTTGATCGCCTGGTAGGAGCGCTGGACGCTGAAGATCTCGACGGCTTCGTCGAGCTTGGCCTGGCGACGAATGCCGGCGGTGTCGATGAGCTGGTAGGCGCGGCCGTTGAAGGTGCAGTGAATGTCGAGGCTGTCGCGCGTCGTGCCGGGCACTTCACTGACGATGGCGCGCTCCTGGCCGACAATGGCGTTGACCAGCGAGGACTTGCCGGCGTTGGGGCGGCCGACAATGGCGATCTTCAGCGGGCGCTTGGCGCGGCGCTGTTCGGCCTCCTCCTCGGTCTCCTCATCCTCGAGTTCGAGGCGGTCGCTGATCAGTTCCACCAGTTCCTTGATGCCCAGGCCGTGCACCGCGCTGACCTCGGCGCTGTCGCCAAAGCCGAGTCGGCCGAATTCGCCGGAACCCATCCGCCGCTTGTCGGAGTCGGCCTTGTTGAGCACCAAAACGACCGGCTTGTTGACGCGCCGCAGCAGGCGGGCCAGCGATTCGTCGACCGGCGTCGCCCCCTCATGGATGTCGACCACGAACAGCAGCAGGTCGGCGACTTCGAGGGCAATGGCCGCCTCGGTCTGCACCTGCTCGGTGAGCACGTCGCTGGTGTTTTCGCCGATGCCGCCGGTGTCCATGATCTGGAACACCTTGCGGCCGCGCCGGCACTCGGCGGTGATGCGGTCGCGCGTCACGCCCGCCAGGTCGTGGACAATGGAGATGTTCATGCCGGCGAGGCGGTTGAACAGGGCGGACTTGCCCACGTTCGGGCGGCCAACGATGGCGACGGTTTTCATATTCAGG
>CAZSBO010000013.1:0-39692 GCA_964605265.1 uncultured Prosthecobacter sp. | reverse complement strand
CTTCGCGGCCGGAGGGGCGCTTGAGCACGAGCGAGACCTGGCGGTAGGCGACGGCCTGCTTGGAGAGGTCGTCAAAGACGATGAGGGCGTCCATGCCCTGGTCCATGAACCACTCGCCGATGGCGCAGCCGGTGTAGGGCGCGAGGTACTGGTTGACCGCGCTGTCGGAGGCGGAGGCGTTGACGATGACGGTGTACTCCATCGCGCCGGCCTCTTCGAGGGTCTTGACGACGCGCGCCACGTTCGACTGCTTCTGGCCGATGGCGACGTAGATGCAATAGAGGGGCTTGTGGCCCTGCAGCTTGCCCTGCTCGGCGGCCTTGTTCTGCTTGGCCTGGGAGATGATGGTGTCAACGGCGATGGTGGTCTTGCCGGTGGAGCGGTCACCGATGATCAGCTCGCGCTGGCCGCGGCCGATCGGGATCATCGCGTCGATCGGCATGATGCCGGTCTGCACGGGAACGGAGACCGACTTGCGGGTGATGATGCCCGGGGCGATTTTTTCGACCGGATACTGGGCGTCGCCCTTGATCGGGCCCTTGCCGTCGACGGGTTCGCCGAGGGTGCTGACAACGCGGCCAAGCAGGCTCTTGCCGACCGGCACGGAAAGCAGGCGACCGGTGGTGCGAACTTCGTCGCCGGCCTTGATGTGTTCGCCCGCGCCGAGAAGCACGCAGCCGACCTCGGTTTCTTCAAGGTTCAGGGCCAGGCCGAAGAGGCCGCCGGGGAACTCGATCATTTCGTTGAGCATGACATCGCTCAAGCCTTCGATCTTGGCGGCGCCGTCACCGATCTCGCGGACCACGCCGACGTTGGATTTGGTGACCGCCGTCTTGAGGCCGGCGATTTGGGATTCGATCTCCTGGAGGATGTTGCTCATGATGACTGCGTGTGTTGGAAGGGTTGGGGCGGGGCGCTGAAAGGGTGGAGGGGAAAGGCGGAGGCGGCGTCTCAGGAAAGTGAGACCCGGAGGTTTTCCAGGCGGGCCTTGACGCTGCCATCCCAGACGTCGGAACCGACTTTGACGCGGATGCCGCCGAGCAGCTCCGGCTGGGTCTGGAATTCGAGGCTGAGCGGGCGGCCATACTTCGCGGCCAGGCTGGAGGCGAGGTTCGACTGCAGCTCGGCGGTCAGCGGCGTGGCGCTTTCGACGAGGGCGCGATGGCGGTCGATCTCCGAACGAACCTGGCCCAGGAAGGCGTCGAGAATGGCGATGTAGCCGCGCGGCTTGGAGGCGGCGACCTGCGCGACGACAAGGCGCACGCGGGATTCGTCGAGCTTGCCGTCGGCCAGGCAGACGCGGAAAAGCTGGCGGGAGGTGCGGCGTGCTTCCTTGCTGATTTTCATGGGCCGGGGATTCGCAGGGGTCGGTTGGAAATCACAGGGAGACCTGGGCGGTCGTCTCCTGATTGATGCGGGACTGGTCGTCGGTGTTGAGCACCTTGCCGGTCACGCGCGAGGTGGCGTCGGCGACCATGCGGCCGAATTCGCGCTTGAGCTGGGACATGAGCTGCTCGTGCTCGAGCTGGGCGGCCTCGCGGGCCTTGGCGATGATCTGGCCGGCTTCATGCACGGCTTCCTGCTGGCGCTTCTCGGCGAGGGCGCGGGCGCTTTCGCCGGCTTCCTTGATCTGGCGATCGGCCTCGGCGTTGGCCTTGTCGAGCACGGCCTTGGCGTTCTTTTCCGCCTCGGCGAGGTCGCGGGCGATCTTTTCGAGTTTGGCCTCGCCATCGGCGATGCGCTGGCGGCGCTGCTCAAGCATGCCAAGGATCGGACCGAAGGCATACTTTTTCAGGATCGCAAAAACGATCCAGAAGATGAGCACCTGGGCAATGAATTTCGACCAGGCAAGTCCGAACGTGTCGGCCAGGCTTGCGATAAAAACAGGCTGCGAGGTGATCATAACGTGACGGCGAAGCGGGGGATGTTGAAAGAGGTGAAGCAGATGCCGGCGGCCCGTAGGCGGGCCGCCGGCAAAAACGGGATTAGCCGCCGAAACCGCCAAGGTAGGCGATAATGCCGAGGCCTTCCGCGAGGGCCATCGCGATGATGCCCAGGGTCAGGATGTTGCCGAAGGCACCGGGGTTGCGGCCAACGGCTTCCACGGCCTTGGAGCCGATCATGCCGACGCCAAGGGCAGCGGCGGCACCGCCGATCGCCATGGTCAGGTTGCCGGTCAGGCCGCCGGCGGCGGGGCCGCCTTCAGCGGCCATCGAGATGAGTTCCATCGTCATAGGTTTGTCAGGTGTGTTTTGTGTTGTCTCGCCCACGCCCACGCATTGCGCATGGTCCCGCGGGCAAATTCGCATCAATGCTGATCTTCCTCGTGACCGTGGTCATCGTGGGTCGTGGACAGCTGGATGTACACCGCGCAGAGCAGGGTGAACACGATCGCCTGCAGCAGGCCGACCAGCAGTTCCATGAAGTAGAAGGGCAGCGGCAGGGCGACGCTGCCGAGGAAACTCAGCACGGGCCCCTGGTTGGCCATCAGGTCGCTCATCGTGTGCAGGACGTTCTCGCCGGCGAAGATGTTGCCAAACAGACGGATCGACAGGGTGACCGGGCGGATGACGATGGAGACGAGTTCGATGATGCCGACGAAGAAGAAGACCACGGCGACCGCGATGCCCATCAGCCCCTTGAGGCCACCCTTGGGTCCAAAGGTGTGAACGATGAAACCCCAGATGCCGACCTCACGCAGGGTGAGAACGATCCAGACCAGGAAGGCGGAAACGGCCAGGCCGATGGTGGCGTTCAAGTCGGCGGTCGGCGGGCGCAGCAGCGGCGACTCGGCCGCCTTGATGGAGAGAACGCCGGTGCCCTCGCCCCAGCCGATCGTGCCAACGCCCGGGAACAGGCCGAACCAGTTCGAGACCAGAATGTAAATGAAGATGGTGCCGAGCAGCGGGAAGGCGCGCTTGGCCTGCTTTTCTCCAACGATGCCGACCACCTGGCCGTAAAGAAATTCAATGACGAACTCGAGGAAGTTCTGCGCCTTGTGCGGCACCAGGGTCATGTTGCGGGTCGCCTTGCGCGAGAACCACAGGACGAGGCCGAGCACGGCAAGGGCGACCACCACCGAGTTGGTCAGGAAACCCAGGAAACCGACATCCTTGAAAAGCTCCGAGGCGTAACTGTGCACGCCGCTGGCGAGCACGGGCGTGGCGAAAGGTTGCGGGAGGGGCAGGAACGACATGACGTGGGTTGGGCGGGAGCCAGAAAGGTGTTTTAGCCTGAGGCCAAGAGGTCGCAAGAGTTATTTGTGAAATTTTTCACAAAGTCCCCGGACGACCTCTCCCGGCTGCGCTGAAAGACTCATTCTAACCACGAGGATGGGCAAAAAAGATTCCCTTCACCAGGCCGTCCAACCACCGTCCACCGGCAGGTCAATGCCGGTGATGTAACTGGCCGCATCGGCCAGCAAAAAGGCGACGGCGCCGGCGATCTCGACCGGCTCGCCCACCCTGCCCAGCGGCAGTCGATCGGCCAGCCGGGCCACGAACTCCGGGTGGGCCGCCTGCACGGCGGGATTCGGGAAGGGCCCGGGCGAGATGGAGTTGCTGCGCACACCGCGGTCGCCGTAGTGGGCGGCAAAGTAGCGCGCCATCTGTCGCACGCCCGCCTTGTTGACGCCGTACTCAACCGGATTGGGCGTGAGGCTGTGGCCGTAGAGGCGCGGGTCGGGAGCGACCGAGCCATACATGCTGGCGAAAAAGACCAGGCTACCGCTGCCGGCCTCGGCCATGCGCTCGGCGACCGCACGGGCCAGCACAAAGCCGCTGGTCAAATTGCCGTGGTTGACCTGATCAAACTCCTCGGCGCTGAGTTCGTGCAGACGCTTCGCGGTCGAGGCGTAGGTGAGATTGACCAAACCCTGCGGCACGCCATGACGCAGGGCCTGGGTGGCAACAAACTCATCAATGCCCTCGGTGGCATGGGCATCGAAGTCGGCCGCGACGATTTCCCCCGGTGGTCGCGCCTGCTCAAGGAATGCGGCAGCGCGCCCGGGCAAATCGGCGCACAGCACACGCGCTCCCAGCGCTGCCAGGGTCGTCACGGTGGCCTGACCGAGCCAGCCCGCGCCACCGATCACCCAGATGCGCCGGCCGGCCAGATCAAAGGGAGAGGAGCCTGTTTTCATGCGCGTCATCATGTCGCGCCTCGCGACAACATGCAATCCTTCGCTGCCGACTGCGCCATGAGCTTTTGCTTTTCAAAGCGGCACCCTACTGGTACAAGCCGATGCCAGCCCGCGTTATCCTGCCATGCACTCCCCCACCCTGCCCGACCGTCGCCAGTTTCTCGCCACCCTGCTCGGCGCCGGCGCCGCGAGCCTCGCCGCCACCCGGGCCTCCGCCCTCAGCTACAAGGGCGAGAATCTGCGCTACGGCCTGGTGACCTACCAATGGGGGGCGGACTGGCCGCTGCCGGTGCTGCTGGCCAACTGTGAGCAGGCCGGTGTACTCGGCGTCGAACTGCGCGTCGAGCATGCCCACGGCGTCAGCCCGGCCCTGAGCGCCTCACAGCGCGAGGAGGTGCGCGCCCGCTTCGAGGATTCCCCCGTGGCCGTGCTCGGCATGGGCACCAACTGCGCCTTCCACAGCGCCGAGGCCGACGAACTCAAGGGCCAGCTCGCCCTCGCGCGCGACTTCGTCAAGCTCAGCCACGACATCGGCGGCAGCGGCGTCAAGGTGAAGCCGGACAAGCTGCCCAAGGAGGTGCCCACCGAGCGCACGCTTGAGCAAATCGGCCGCTCGCTCGCCGAGCTCGGCGACCACGCGCTCGGCTTTGGCCAGGAAATCCGCCTGGAAGTGCATGGCGACGTCACTGACCTCGGCCACATCCGCACCATCATGGAGATCGCCGACCGCCCCAATGTGCGCGTCTGCTGGAATTGCAACAAGCCGGACCTCGCGGGGGCGGGACTGGAGGCGAACTTCGCCAAGGTGGCCGACTTCCTCGGCCAGACCGTGCACGTGCACGAGGTCGGCGATGGCGCCTATCCGTACGACAAGCTGGCGGAACTGCTGGTCGGCGTCGACTACGCCGGCTGGGTGCTGCTGGAGGCGAGCAGCAAGCCGGCCGACCGGGTCGCCGCGCTGGCCGAACAAAAGACGCGCTTCCTGGAACTGGTCAATCAGGCCCGCGCCAAGGCCTGAGCCCGCTGCGCCCCCCCGGGCGCGTTTACCAGACGCGCTCGATGAAGCGCTCGAAGAAACCCTTGGCGGCCGCCGGCTTGGTGTACTTGCGACCATCGCCGGTGTCGCGCTGCGGCGGCATGAGCGGCCCCTTGTGATCAACGACACGCAGCGACTGGATTTCGATGCGGGCGATCGGGCAGTCGTTGCCGTCCACCGGCATCTTGGCGATGCGTTCGAGCGTCTCGAGCCCGGAGACCACCTGGCCAAAGACGGTGTACTGACCGTCCAGCGAGCCACTCTTGCCCAGGCTGAAGTAGAATTGAAAACCGTTCGAACGGCGATCGGGATTGACCGCGTCCGCGCGCCGGCCCATGGCGACGGCCCCCTTGCGGTGGCGACGCTTGATCTCGGCCGGCACCGTCTTCGACTCGCCACCGGTGCCCCAACGCTCGCGCGCGCCCTCGTCGGCCGTCAGCGGGTCGCCAGTCTGAACAATGAAGCCCTCAATGGCGCGGTGGAAGGCCAGGCCGTTGTAGGCGCCGGCCTTGGCGTTGTCGCGAAAGTTGGCGACCGTCTTGGGCGCATCCTGGCCGTACAGGACAAACATGACGGATTCGACGGTGCCGCCGAAGGCGACCTCCATGACAGCGAGCTGGCGGGTCTCATCCGCCTTCCACTTGGCCGGATCCTCCAGATCCAGATCGGCGGTGCTGATGACGGTTTTGCGACCGCGCGTGGTGACCACCGGTCCGCCGGGCACCGGCGCAGGCTGGCCGGCCGCCTCAAAGAGCTGGCGCTGAGCCTCGTCGGCGAGACGTTCGATCGGCGGCAGCGGCGTCAACGGCTGGAGCGGTGCGGGCACCGTGGCAGGCACAGTCGCCGGTCGGGGCTCCTGGGTGGGCAATTCCTGGGCGGCCAAAAACGGCGCGGCGGCAAGGGCGAGCAGCAGGGGGAGTTTCACGGCGTCGACAACAGTGGAAAGACCGCAGTTCACTGGGGCGCGCCAGGCGGCAGGCCATTGATCGTCTCGCGCGGCGCTGCCGCCGGCGGCGGTGCTTCGGCGGGCATCGAGTAACTCGGAGACGGTGCCGTGTACTGATAGGTGCGCCGTGGGGCACCGCGCGACTTGCGCTGCGGCAGGCCCCATTGAACATCGAGCTGGTCCATCTCCGCGACCGTCGGGTTGGTGGCATCGGCCCGACCGCCGGAACTGCAGGAAACGAAGGCCAGAAGCGGCAGCGCGAGGAGGGAGGAACGGAGGAAGGTCATCGGCAGGGCAAGTGTTGGATCCTTAGACTGGCGGAGATACTAGTCATGGCGTCGCCGACAAGCAACTGCGAATCCGGCGCGACCAGGCCCTGGCGCAGGTAGGCGAGTCCGTGCAGGCGCTCCTCAAGCGGATGGCGCGCCACACTCGTGATGACACCGGCGCGAGTGCCGTCCGGCAGCCAGAGCTCGGCGCCGGCCAGCGGCTCACCGGATTCCGCCGTCCAGACCCCGAGTTCACGCGGCATGCGACCTGTGCTCTTGATGCGCGAGAGCACTTCCTGACCGACATAGCAGCCCTTGCTGAAACTCATCACCTCGGCCTCAAGCCCGGCCTCCTGCGGAAAGGCCTCGCCATTGAGTTCCTGCGGACTGGCCGGCACCGCGCGCAGGATGCGCAGGATCTCGGCCTCGTCGTCGGAGAGCGGGTCGGCCACCGGGGCCGGCGCGTCGGTGGGCAGCCAGAAGTCGCGACCGGCGCAGGCCAGCCGATTCGCCTCAAGCCCCTCCCCGCCCAGTTCGGGCCCGAAGCGATGCCAAAGTTGCCAGTCCTTGGTAACATCCTCCAACTCGGCGTCATCGGCAATCAGGTAACGACCGAGGCGGGTGCCGAGCGATTCGCGCAGGCCGGCGGGCGCGTCGATCAGCAGGCTGTCGCCATCGGGCGACACATGGAAGAACACCTCGCCCTCGATCCGGCCCTTGGCATTGGTGACACAGGCATGCAGGGCACGGCGGGCATCGGCCTGGCGCACGTCCTGGGTGACCTGGCCGTTGAGGTAACGCACCCGGTCGGGCCCGGACAAACGCCACTTCGCGCGACCGGAAAGGTTCAGCCAGCCGCCCTCGGTCTGCAGCCGTTGCCAGAGCTCCGCCTTCATGCGTGCAGACGGCCGATCACGGAAAAATCCAGGTCGCCAAGGCCTGCTTCCGCAGCAACGCGCATGGCCTCGGCGGTGCAATCGAGCGCCGGCGTGGCCAACCCGGCTCCGGCCGCCAATTCGCGGGCGAAGTCGGCGTCCTTGAGCATGTTGACGAGGGCGAAGTGCGGTTCGAAATGGTCCTGCATCAGGGCCGGCAGCTTCATGGCGATGAGCGGCGAGTGGTTCGCGTTGGCCTCCAAGGCCGTCTGCAGCGCCTCCAGCGGCACGCCCTCGGCACGGGTGATGGCCGCCGCTTCGGCCAGGGCCTTGACCGTGACCGCGGTGACCAGGTTGGTGACGATCTTCAGCACCATGGCATCGCCGACGCCCCCAAGGGGCAGGATCTTCACCGAGCTGAGTTCCAGCACCGGCCGCGCGCGCTCCAGCAGGGCGGCGTCGCCACCGACATAATAAACGAGTTTGGCATTCTGCGCGGCCATCTTGCTGCCGGTGAAGGGCGCATCGAGAAAACCGGCGCCGGACCCGGCACACAGGCGCGCCGCCTCCAGCACGGCCGCCTTGCTGACAGTGGCGTGATTGAGCACCAGATGCTCCGGCGTCAGCACCGGTGCGAGGTCGCGCAGCGCCTCGATCAGCGCCGCGGAATCGCGCACAAAGATCTGCAGCACTTTCGCCGCCTCGGCGACCGCACGCGGGCTGGCCAGCGAGCCGGCCTTGCCGGTGCGGCTCCAGACATGCACGCGGTGGCCGGCGGCACGCAGGTGCTCGGCGACCCGGCCGCCGATGATGCCCAGACCGAGCACGCCGATGTCCAGGGAGGCGTTCTTCATGGCGATGCGCAGCCTCAGCCCTCGAATTTCTTCACAAGCAGGGCCGAGTTGTGGCCGCCAAAGCCGAAGCTGTTGCTGAGCGCGGCAGTGAGCTTGGCCGGGCGGGCCTCGTTGGCGACGATGTCGACATCGACCTCGGGATCCGGGTTCTCGACGTTGATCGTCGGCGGCACCACCTGATCGCGCAGGGCGAGCACGCTGGCGGCGAGTTCAACCCCGCCGGCAGCGCCGAGCAGGTGGCCGGTCATCGACTTCGTGCCGGAAACCAGCAGGCCCTTGCGGGCGAAGTCGCCAAAGGTGCGCTTGATGGCGCGCAGCTCGCAAAGGTCACCGACCGGCGTCGAGGTGGCATGGGCGTTGACGTACTGTACCTCGTCGGCGTTGAGGCGGGCGTGACGCAGGGCCATGTCCATGCACTTCGAGGCGCCGAGACCTTCCGGATGCGGCGCGGTCAGGTGATAGGCGTCGGCAGTCACCCCGTAACCGGCGAGTTCGCAGTAAATCGTCGCCCCGCGCTTCTTGGCGTGCTCAAGCTCCTCGATCACGACCACCCCCGAGCCCTCGCCCATGACGAAGCCGTCGCGATCCTTGTCCCAGGGGCGCGAGGCGCGCTCGGGCTCGTCGTTGCGCAGCGACAGCGCCTTCATGTTGGCAAAGCCGGACAGGCCGCAGGGACGGATGCTCGCCTCGGAACCCCCGCAGACAATGGCGTCGGCATCGCCGAATTTGATGATGCGCCAGGCCTCGCCAATGTTGTTGTTGGAGGTCGCACAGGCGGTGGTGATGCACATGTTCGGGCCCATGAAGCCGAACTCGGTGGCGATCATGCCCGTGGCGATGTTGGTGATCATCATCGGGATGAGGAAGGGCGAGACCCGGCTTGGGCCCTTGTTGAGCAGGATCTCATACTGGGTCTCAATCGTGCTCAGGCCGCCGATGCCGCTGCCGACCATGAC
Source organism: uncultured Prosthecobacter sp. (assembly GCA_964605265.1). Taxonomy (GTDB): domain Bacteria; phylum Verrucomicrobiota; class Verrucomicrobiia; order Verrucomicrobiales; family Verrucomicrobiaceae; genus Prosthecobacter. The sequence goes on along the minus strand of CAZSBO010000013.1, from coordinate 30,615 downwards.
ACCGACGCGCCAGGGATCGAGGCTGTCGGGGTTGAGACCACTGTCCTTCACCGCCATCTTCGAGGCCGCCATGGCCATCTGGAAAAAGCGGTCGGCGCGGCGCGCCTCCTTGTGGTTGTTGAAGAAGGGCGTCGGATCGAAGTCCACCACCTCGCCGGCGATCTTGCAGTCGTAGTTCGTCGTGTCCATGCTCTGGATGCGGCGAATGCCGCTCTTCCCGGCGACGAGGTTTTTCCAGAAATCGTCCTTGTTGTTTCCCAGGGGGGAAACGACTCCGATTCCGGTGATGACGACGCGACGCTCGCTCATGGGGGCAGTGGGTGGGGGGATGGGTTGAAACTGAAGCAGGAGAGAACACGCTTTACATGCCGGGGCAAGGGATTTTCAATCGCCGTCCATGCCCTCGCTCGACCACGAAAACCAGCTCCGCGCCACCGGCCACCGCATCGTCGCCGGCATCGACGAAGCCGGCCGCGGACCGCTCGCCGGCCCGGTCTGCGTGGCCGCGGCGGTGCTGCCGGACGATTTCACGCACCCGCTGCTCAACGATTCGAAGAAACTCACGGAAAAACGCCGCGACGAACTCTACGCCGAACTCACCGCCGATCCGCGCATTCGCTGGCACTGTGAAACCGTCGCAGCCGCCGAGATCGACCGCGTCAACATCCTGCAGGCCACCTGGCTGGGCATGCGCCGCTGCGCCCTCGCCCTGCATCCGCGCCCCGACGCCGCGCTGATCGACGGCCGACCGGTGCGCGATTTCCCAGTGCCGCAGCGCGCGCTGGTGAAGGGCGACAGCCTCAGCTTCTCGATCGCCGCCGCCAGCATCATCGCCAAGGTCACGCGCGACCGCCTCATGCTCGAGCTGGCGGTCCGCCATCCCGGTTACGGTTTCGAAGTTCACAAGGGCTACCCGACGCCGGCACACCTGGCCGCCCTCGAACGCCTCGGCCCCTGCCCCGAACACCGGGTGAGCTTCGCCCCCGTGGCGCGCCTTGCCGACAGCGGTCTGTTCAAATTTGCGGCAGACCGCCCCGCTCATTGAGGCTGCCGCAGGCCGGACAGCGCGTGACGCGCTCGGCGCGCGGCGGGATGGCGTAGTTGCAGCCGCAGATGCGGCACTGGATGGCGATGCGGCGCCGGCGCGCCTCGCGCCGCTGCTCGCGCCAGAAGCTGTGGAACCACAGCACGCAGACGAGACTCACACCGATGAGCATGACCAGCGTGATGAGCTGTCCAAGGCCGATGCTGATCACGGCGCGGGATCCTCCCTCCATTGCAGGTGCACGAGTCCGGTCGTCACCGTGCCGGGCGTCGCCTCGCGAAAGCGCAGCGCGCGCAGGGCCTCGGCCAGGCGGGCCGTCAGCTCCGCCTCCTCCGTCAGAACCAAAGGCAGCGCGTGGCTGACCCGGCCTCGCGCATCGACCGCGAGATGAAACTGCAGGCGCGCGGTTTCCGCCAACGGCACCCCACCCAGGTCAACGACGGCCGGCGCGCGCGCGGCCAGGGCCTCGTCAAAGACCGGCACCAGACGCTGCCGGACAGGCGCCGGTCCGGCCACAGGCACGGTCGGAGCGACCGGTGGTGGCAACAGGCGCAGGCCGGCAGCCACGGGTCGGGAGGGCAGCCCGTCAGAGAGATCGGCGGGCAGCGGCTTGAGCCGCAGTTCCTGGCCGGCATAACCCGGTGTCAGCCGCGGCCGCCGGATCGCCACCGGCGGGCCGGCGGACTCGGCCTGCAGGATGGGAAAACTGCGATCCATCGCCCGATGAATGAGCGCGCGCTCGGCCGGCACCTCCGGATTGAGCACCAGCACGTGCTGCGGCCGCACGTCGCGACCGGTGGATGTCGGCGTGACCACCCGGAACACCACGAACAAACCCAACAATCCGATCAGGGTCAGCATCAGGGCAACAGCCATGCGCAGCCAGCTGCGGTCGTCGCCCTGCCAGTCGAACAGCAGCTTGCGCCCCGGATCGTTGGCGTGCGCCTTCATGATCTCGGGCGGTTGGCCTGCGGGGTGGTCGAAAGCGCCACCTCATAGCCCAGCTCCTGGGCGATGTTGACCACCTCAACGACCCGCCCTTGGGCGGCATTGCGGTCGGCATGGATGATGACCCGGCGGTCGCCGTCGAGCCGCTCCAGCAGGCGGGCACGCAGTTCGCCGGCCTCGAGGCGCTGGCCGTCCAGATAGACCCAGGCTTCCTCACCGGCGGTCAGGGTCAGGGTGTGAGCGCGGTCAAAACCGCTGAGCCGGCTCGACGAACGCGGCTTTTCGACCGTGATGCCCGACTGCGCGACGAAGCCGCTGCTGAACAGGAAGCAGACCACGAGCAGCAGGATGACATTGAGCAGCGGCGCAATGTAGAGCCAGGGGCTCTGCCTGGGCAGGTGGCTTTCCAGCTTCATGGCGCCTTACTTGTGGCCGCGGGCACGGGCGACAGGCGCCTCGGCAGCGCCCGCGTGGCGGAACTCAACGATGTTGTCGCCGTCGCGCGCGTCCTCGATCAGGTTGACCACCTCGACCCCGGCGCGCTCCAGATCGTGCATGATGGCGCGGGCGCGGGCGCTCAGGAAGGCGTAGCAGAGGTAGGCGGGAATGGCGACGACGAGGCCGAGCGCCGCGGTGATCAGGCTTTGGTACACGCCGGCGGCCACTTCGGTGGGTGTGGCACTGCCCTGGGTGGCGGAAAGGTTGGTGAAGCTGTTGAGCAGGCCGACCACCGTGCCGAGCAGGCCGATGAGCGGGGCGACGTGGGCGATGGCATTGAGGATGCCGAGGTAGCGTTCCAGCCGGGGCACCTCAAGCTGGCCGGCCTCCTGGACGATTTCCTTGAGTTGCTCACGCGGCGCGTGATGGCGCAGCAGAGCGGCGTGGATGACGCGCCCGGCCGGTACGCGGGTGGCCAGGGCCTCCTGCAGCGCCTCGGCGAAGTTGCGCTTGCGAATCAGCGCGGCGAGACCGGAGAGGAACTCACCGATGTTCATGCCGGCGCGATGAAAGTAAGCCAGGCGCTCCAGGAAAATGGCGAGCGACAGGCCCATGCAGGCCATCAACAGCCAGACCAGGGGGCCGCCTTTGGAAATGAGTTCGGTCATGTCGTTGCTGGTGGCGCGGTCCGCTGCGCGGCCGCCGTCGGCCGCGCGACAAACCTCGCAACGAGCATGTTTTATGCCTTGGGATTGGATTTGCAAACATCTCTGTGAGAATATTGCCGTCTCCCGCCATGGAAATCCCCCCGCCGTCCCCGCCGCCGTGCGTCCTGCTGGCGGAAACCAGCCTGCCCTACCGGCGGGTCATCCGCGAGGCTCTGGAATCCTTCCACCACTGCCGGGTCGACGAAGCCCCCAGTGCCGAACGCGCCTTCGAACTCGCCCTGCAGCAACCCTACCAGCTCTTCCTGTTCGCTCTCGACCTGCCGGACTTTTCCGGCCTGCTGCTCGACCGCCTGCTTGCCCGCGCCTTCCCCCGCGCCCACGCCGGCAGCCTGACCTCCCCGCCCGTGGTCTTCCTCGGCCGCCCCGAGGCGGCCACCAGCCTGTTTGGCGCCCAGCGCGACGCCCGCCACCGCGGCCTGCTGCCCTCGCCCCCAAAGCTCGACGCCCTGCTTGCCCTCACCCGCGGCCTGCTTCCCCTTCCCCTCCCCCGATGAGTTCCCCCGTCTTCCCCAACGCCGACCGCCTCGGCGTCAAAATCTGCGGCATCACCAGCGCGGAGCAGGCCCACGCCATCGCCGACCTTGGCACCGACGCCCTCGGTCTCAACTTCTGGCCCGGCTCCAAGCGCTACCTCGCCCCCTCCCTGGCCGCCTCCTGGCTGCCCGACCTGCTGCCGCGAACCACCGTGGTCGCCGTCCTGGTCAACCCCGAACCAGTCCTGATCGACCGCCTCGCCGCCGAACCGCTCGCCCACCTCCTGCAGTTGCATGGCGACGAGTCACCGGCCGCCATCGGCCGCCTGATGGAGCGCGGCTTCGAGGTCATCAAGGCCCTGCAGGTGCGCGACCGCGCCTCGCTCAACGTCATCGGCGACTACCCCTGCCAGACCCTGCTGCTCGATGCTCACAACCCCGGCAGCTACGGCGGTGGCGGCACCCCCTTCCCCTGGGACCTTTTCACCGCCGCCCGCGAGCGCTTCCCTGACAAGACCCTGATTCTCTCCGGTGGACTGACCCCGGCCAATGTCGCCGAGGCCGTGCGCCAGACCCGGCCCGCCGCGGTCGATGTCGCCAGCGGCGTGGAAAGCGCGCCCGGCATCAAAGACCTCGCCCAAGTGGCCGCCTTCATCGCCGCAGCGCGCACCGCGGCGTCCTGAAAACGAGACCGGCTCAGGCGGATGCGGCATCGAGGCCGAGATCCGGACCGCCGGTTTCAGCACCACGGGCAAAACCCTCCGCCTCCGGCATGGCGTCGGCGGGATCAACCGGCAAACGCATGATCAGTTCGAGGCCGCGCGGTTCAAGGCGGCGTGCCTCAATCGTGCCGCCATGCAGATGCACGGTGACAAAGCAGGTCATCATGTTGATGCCAAAGTCGTCGGAGCGGCGGCTGCGGGTGAAGAAGGGGTCGAACAGGTTCACCGCGCGGTCCTTGGCTTCCCAGCCGCCGTTGTCGAGCAGGGTGATGACCAGCTGGCGGCGGTTCGCCAGCGGGTCGTCCTCGACCCCGGCGCGCACCTCGAAGGCTTCGCCCGACTTCAGATGCGTGATCTCCTCAATGAACAGCAGATGCCAGAGCTGACGGAAGCGGTCGCCATGCACAAAGACCGAGGGCAAACCCGCGTCGATCTCGCAGCGGAAGCGCAGGTTGCGCTCGCGCAGGTGCTCATCGAACAGGCCGTGCTGCTCGTCGATGACATCCTTGAGCGACACCCATTCGTCGCGCTCCAGTTTGCGCACGTTCGAGGCGTAGGCGAGGTGCGACAGCATCGACTGGATGCGGTCGAGCTGGACCAGCGCCTGGTGCTGCGTCTCGGTCCAAAAAGCCACGTCGCGCGGCGGATGCCCGCCCACCTCCTCCATCAGTTTCATCGGCGCCAGGTCGATGAAGGCGCGCACCACCGTCAGCGAGTTGCGCAGGTGGTGGTTCAGCCCTTCGGCCATGATGCCCATGCCGACGACGCGGTCAGCCATGAGATGGCCGCGAATGGCCTCGGCCTTCTCCGAGAGCAGCCGTTCCTTTTCAAGCAGGGCGCGGTAGTGCGCCATGGCCTCCTTGAGCACCTCGCCGAGTTCACCCGGCTCGATCGGCTTGTGCAGGTAGCGAAAGGCCCGGCCCTGATTGACGGCACTGACCGCGGCGGTGTAGTCCGTGTAGGCCGTGACTAGGATGCGCACGATGTTGGGATTGAGCCGGCGCGCGCGCTCAAGCAGGGCGACCCCGGATTCCCCGGGCATGCGCTGGTCGGTGATCAAGACCCCGATGCGCGGTCCGTAGTGCTCCAGAATCCGGTAGGCGTCGGCGGCGTTGTCCGCCGTGTGAATGACGTACTGCTCCTCGAAAATCTGACGGAAGTAGCGCAGCGAGATCGCCTCGTCATCCACATAGAGAATGTGAAACCCGGGAGTGGCGTCTGGATTCATGGCTGGAACAGACGGTTCCCGGCGCGTCCAGGCGTCGAAGGACTGGGTTTCGGGCTGACCGGCGTTTGGACGCGCACTGAAATCATGGATTCGTCAATCAACTCTCAGCATGAACTCCGGACGCCAGTTGGCAAGCTCCGTTTTTCACAAAGGCTGGAATCATCATCAAGGCGCCCGGGCATGATGCGACGAAAGGCGGGCTTGCGCGCACCCGTTAAGAACAGTAAACTGACTCATCATGAACACCCCCGCCCTCCTCGCCGCCTTCGGCCCGCTCGGCACGCCCGAGCTCATCATCATCGCCATCCTCGTGCTGGTGCTGTTCGGGGCCAAGAAACTCCCCACCTTTGCCCGCAGCCTGGGCAAGAGCATGGGCGAATTTAAAAAAGCCCGCGACGAATTCGAGCACGAACTGACCCGCGCCCAGGAAGAAGTCGAACGCCCGACCATCCCGGCAACCCCGGAGAAGCGCCAGCCGGTCAACACGCCCCAGGACGTCTAAGCCAAGCTGCCCTCCCGGCATGACCCGCCTGCGCGCATGGCGGCGCCTGCTCGGCGCCCTGCTGCTTTTGTCGCCCGCGGCGGCCGCCCAGGAGGCCGTCACCTTCTGCGCCTACAACCTGCGCAACTGGCTCAGCCAGACTGACGCCGCAAATCCTGCAGCCACGCCACGGGAAAAACCCGAGCGTGAAAAACAAAAAATCGTCGAGTTCCTCGGCCAGATCCGACCCGACATCCTCGGCGTCTGCGAAATCGGCAGCCCCGCCGACCTCGCCGATCTGCAGTCCAGACTGCGCGCCGCCGGCCTCGACCTGCCGCACCACGAATTCTGCCGTGGCGCCGATCCGCAACGCAGCCTCGCCCTGCTTTCGCGCCACCCTCTGACACAACGCCGCTCGGCCGGCCCCCTGCCCTACCGCATCGACGGCGAAACCCTGCGCCTGCAGCGCGGCATCCTCGACGCCAGCGTCGCCGTCGCCCCCGGCTTCGAACTGCGCTTCCTCGGCGTCCACCTCAAGTCGCGCCGCGAAGTTCCCGAGGCCGATCAGGACCTCATGCGCCGCAGCGAGGCCCACCTGCTGCGCCGCCACCTCGACGCCATTTACGCCACCGACTCGCGGCCGCAGCTTGTCGTTTACGGCGATTTCAACGCCTACCGCAACGAACCCGCCCTGATGGAGGTCATCGGCAGCCGGGCGCTCGACAGCCACCTGCTGGAGATCCCTGTGCGCGACCGCCACGGCCTGCTCTGGACCCACTTCTGGGACGCCGCCGATGTCTACAGCCGGCTCGACTACCTCTTCGTCAGCCGCGCCCTGCGCCCGCGCGTCGACAGCGCCCGCAGCCGCATCTTCGACGCCGCTGATTTCGACACCGCCAGCGACCACCGACCGCTGGTGCTCGTCCTCAAGCCGCCGGCGCCCTGATCCTCAACCCAGCCGAGCCCGCGCCGCCGCCGCATCGAGCGCGATCTGGTCGCGCAACTCCGCCACCGAGGCAAAGCGTCGCTCCGGCCGCAGAAAGGCCTCCAACCGCACCTCCAGGTCGCGCCCGTACAAGTCGCCCTGCCAGTCGAACATGTGCGTCTCCAGCAAAGGCGCCGCGGCCCCGCCTTCAACCGTCGGCCGCACCCCCAGGTTGGCGACGCCGGCGAGCCAGACACCCTCGACCTCGGCGCGCACCGCGTACACCCCGAACGGCGGCAGCAGGTCCGCCTCGGGCGCCACATTGGCGGTGGCAAAGCCGAGTTCACGACCCAGGCGACGTCCCGCCACGACCTTGCCGAACAAACTGTAAGTACGCCCCAGCAGGCGGGCCGCGCGCTCCAGATCGCCGCCGGCCACCGCCTCGCGAATCGCCGTGCTGCTGACCACCTCTTCGCCGACCCGCACCGGCGGCACGCCATAGACCGCAAACTGGTGCTTCTGCCCGAGATCCATGAGCGAGTGGATGTTGCCGCCGCGGCCACGCCCGAAGGTCCAGGTGTAACCGACCGAGATGCAGCCGAGCCGGCAGGCGCCGGCGAGGCGGGCGACGAAATCCTCGGCCGGTGTCGCGGCGAGTTCGGCGGTGAAGGGACAGGCGAACACGCCGGCCACCGGCAGGCTTTGCAGCAAACGCCGCCGGTGACCGGGTCCGCACAGGCGCAGCGGCGCGCGCGCCGGCTGCAGCACGGCCAGCGGGTGCGGTTCAAAACTCATCACCACCGCCTGGCCATGGTGCTGGTGCGCATGCTCCGCCGCCGCGGCAATGACCTCCTGATGACCGAGATGCAGGCCGTCAAAGACGCCAATGGCAAGTGCCACCGGCCCGTCCAGTTGACCGAGCTGCTCCAAACGTTCGAAACACAACATGGTCAGTTCTTCGCCCACGTCGCCCGGCTTGGCAAAAGGCTTGTGAAAAGCCCCTCATCTTGAACAAAACCCGTCAAAAACGTGTCCAAACCGGAAAGAAAGGAGTCCCCCATGAACCCCAGCCTCAATCCAAGCCGCCCCGGCTGGATGCGCAATGCCGAGGACGCGGGCGGAGGCGGTGGCAGCCAGCCGGGACGCACGCCGCGCATCGGTCTCGCCCTCTCCGGCGGCGGTGCCCGCGGCCTCGCCCATGTCGGCGTCATCGAAGTCCTTGAAGAGGCCGGCATCCCCGTCTGCGCGGTCGCCGGCACCAGCATGGGCGCCTATGTCGGCTCGCTCTACGCCGCCGGTCTGACAGCCGCCGAACTGCGCGAACTGGCACGCGAAATCCGCGACCGCCGCACCCTGCTGCGCCTGCTCGACCCGGTCTTCCCTCCCACCACCGGCCTGATCCGCGGCCTGCGCATCCGCCGCCACCTCGAACGCAGCCTCGGCGGTCGCAGCTTTGAAGACCTCGACAAGCCGCTGCTTGTGGTCGCCGCCGACCTCGACAGCATGGATGCCCACGTTTTCGATCGCGGCCCGGTCGGCCCAGCCGTGCACGCCAGCGCCGCCATCCCCGGCCTGTGCGCACCGGTGCACATCGACGGCCGCCGCTACACTGACGGCGGCGCGGTCGAGCCGCTGCCGGTCAGTCTGCTGCGCGAACGCTTCGCCCTCGACCACATCATCGCCGTCAACGTCATGCCGACCCCGGGCGACATCCTCGCCTGCCCGGGGGGAGCCTTCGCCCCGCCGGACACGCGCGGCCACCGCCCGGGCCACCTGCTGCGCCGCCTGCTGCGCCCCTTCAACCTGCTCGCCCACGGCCACGTGCTCGACACCTTCCGCCGCGCCCTCATGTGCGCCCAGCTTGGCCTCGTCGAAAAGGAATGCCGCGGCGCCGACCTCGTCATCCATCCCTTCTTCTGCGAAAGCACCTGGTTCGACTTCGAGAATTTCGACCGCTACCTGCGCGCCGGCCGCGCCGCTGCGGAAGCCGCCCTGCCGGAGCTGCTGGCCCTGGCTGGCCGCGCCAACCCGAAACCGGAACACCGACATGAATCTCCTGCCTGCCTCGAAACCGGCGTGGGATGCCACGCCGCCTGACGTCTGGCGCGAGTGGCAACTCCGCCGCCTGCGCCGCTACCTGGCCGACCGCGTCCTGCCCTTCAGCGCCCACTACCGGCGCCTGTTCGCCGAATGCGGGCTGGAGCCGGGCGACCTGAAATCGCTCGACGACTGGAGCGAGGCCCCGTTCACCACCAAGGGCGATCTGACCGTGCCGCGCGAGCAGCAGCGCGAGTTTGTCCTGCTGCCCGACGCCGAGACGCTCGGCCGCGAATGGGGGGTCCGCCTGCAGGCCCTGCTGCACGGCCGGGCCGCCGCACGCGCGGCGCTCGATCGCGAGTTCCGGCCGGTCCTGCTCACCAGCACCACCGGCCGCTCCTCCGAACCCGTGCCCTTTTTGTACAGCAAGCACGACCTCGACAACCTCGACATCACCGGCCGGCGCCTGATGGAATGCGGTCGCTCGCAGAAGGACTTCCGCCATCTCAACGCCTTTCCCTTCGCCCCGCACCTCGCCTTCTGGCAGGCCCACCACGCGGGGCTGAGCTTCGGCACCTTCATGGTCAGCACCGGCGGCGGCAAAGCCATGGGTACCGACGGCAACCTGCGCCTGATCGACCGCATTCAGCCGGATGTGCTCATCGGCATGCCAACCTTCCTCTACCATTTGCTGCGCGAGGGCCTCGAGCAGGGCCGCCACTGGCCCAACCTCAAGCGCCTCGTCCTCGGCGGCGAAAAGGTCGCCAGTGGCCTGCGCGCCCGCCTCGCCCGCCTGGCACGCGAACTCGGCGCCCATGACACCCACATCATCAGCACCTATGGCTTCACCGAGGCCAAGATGGCCTTCCCGGAATGCCCGGCCGGCACCGAGGCCAGCGGCTTCCATCTCAGTCCCGACCTCGCCCTCGTCGAACTCATCGAACCGCGCACCGGCCGCCCGGTTGGCCCCGGTGAACCGGGCGAGATCGTCTTCACCCCGCTCGACGCCCGCGGCACGGTCGTGCTGCGCTACCGCACCGGCGACATCGCCGAGGGCGGCCTGAGCTGGGAACGCTGCCCCTACTGCGGCCGCCTCGGCCCGCGCCTGCTCGGCCCGATCAGCCGCGTCAGCGAGGTGCGCGAACTGCACCTCGACAAGATCAAGGGCACCCTGGTCAACTTCAACCTTCTCGAACACCTGCTCGACGACCAGAAGGGCGTCGCCGCCTGGCAGATCGAACTGCGCAAGCGCGATGACGACCCGCTCGAGGTCGACGAACTCATCCTGCATGTCGCCCCGGAAAACGGCGTCAATGTCGAGGACCTCCAGCTGCGCGTCGCCCGCCGCGTCGCCGAGGCCACCGAGGTCAGCCCGAACGCCGTGGAATTCCACGACCTGCCCGACCTGCGCACCCGTCTCGGCGTCGGCACCCTGCTCAAGGAAGCCAAGCTGCTCGACCGCCGACCGCCCACCCCAGCCCTCAGCGCCTGAACCCGCCATGAAACCTCTGCACATCCTCGCCGCCGTGCGCACGCCCTTCGCCCGCGCCGGCACCGACCTCGCCGGCCTCGATGCCGTCGAACTCGGCCGCGCCGCCACCACCGCCCTGCTCGCCCGCAGCGGCATCGATCCGCAGTTGATCGACGAGGTCATCTTCGGCTGCGTCGGCCAACCCGCGCACGCGCAAAACGTGGCGCGCGTCATCGCCCTGCGCAGCGGCATCCCCGAGTCGCGCCCGGCCATGACCGTGCACCGCAACTGCGCCTCCGGCCTCGAAGCGCTCGCCACCGCCCACGCCAAACTCTGTGCCGGCCAGGGCGAGGTCTTCCTCGTCGGCGGCACCGAGAGCATGTCAAACCTGCCGCTGCAGTTTCCGCGCCGGGCCATGACGAAATTCGCCGCCCTCGCCGGCGCGCGCCGCCCCGACCGGCGCCTCGCCGCCTTGGCCGCCTTTCGCCCGGCCGACTTTGCACCGGTCGCCGCCCTGCGTCTCGGCCTCACCGATCCGGTGGTGGAAATGAACATGGGCGAAACCGCGGAACTGCTGGCACGCGAGTTCCAGATCGCACGCGAGGCGCAGGATGCCTTCGCCCTGCGCAGCCACCAGCGCGCCCTCGCCGCCGCTGAACTCCGCCGCGGCGAAATCGCCCCGCTCTACCTCGCCGACCACGGCTTCCAGCCCGTGCTCGATGACAACGGCATCCGCCCCGACTCCAGCCCGGACAAGCTGGCTCGGCTGCGCCCGCTGTTTGATCGCGATCATGGCAGCGTCACCGCCGGCAACTCCAGCCAGGTCAGCGATGGCGCCGTCGCCCTGCTGGTTGCCGGCGACGCCGCCGTGGCCCGTCACGGCTGGCAACCGCTCGGCCGGTTCAGCGCCTACGCCTGCACCGGCTGCGACCCGCGGCGCATGGGCCTCGGCCCGGTGCGCGCGCTCGATGCCCTGCTGCACCGCACCGGCCTGCGCCTCGACCAGGCCGATGTCATCGAACTCAACGAGGCCTTCGCCGCCCAGGTGCTCGCCGTCCTGCAATGCCTGAAGGAACCGGCCAGCGCCCGCCGCGCCGGTCTCGACGGCCCGCTCGGCGAGATTGCCGACGAACAGCTCAACCCGCGCGGCGGCGCCATCGCCCTCGGCCACCCGGTCGGCGCCAGCGGTGCCCGTCTCGCCCTCACCGCCCTCGACCAACTGCGCCACAGCGGCGGCCACCGCGCCCTCGTCAGCCTCTGCGTCGGCGGCGGCCAGGGTGCCGCCGCCCTGTTCGAGCGCGACTGATCCTCAACCCAACCCAGCCACCCCCATGAAAACCGACCTGCTGCACACTGCGCAAGGCGACGCCGGGGACGCCTTCATCCCGAGCCCGCCCACGCCGCTGGCCCGGGCTCGCGCCCTGCACCACTTCCACCTGGAGACCGATGCCGATGGCACCGCCTGGATCACCTTCGACATGGAGGGCGCCGCCGCCAACGTCTGGAACGAGGCAACCCTGCACGAATTCGATCTCTGCCTGGAAGCCGTCAGCCGCGATCCCGGCTTGAAAAGCCTCGTCATCCGCAGCGCCAAACCGGGCATCTTCATCGCCGGTGCCGACCTGCGCGCCCTGCGCCGCGCCCCCACCCACCAGCTCGAGCACCTGGTCGGCCTCGGCCAGCGCGTCTTCAACCGCCTCGCCGCCCTGCCCCTGCACAAGATCGCCCTCATCCACGGCGCCTGCCTTGGCGGTGGCCTCGAACTCGCGCTCGCCTGCGACACCCGCATCGCCTGCGACGACGCCCGCCTCGGTCTGCCTGAAACCCAGCTCGGTCTGGTGCCCGCCTGGGGCGGTTCCACCCGCCTGCCCCGCCTGTTGGGCTTGCCAACCGCGCTCGACCTCATCGTCAGCGGTCGCCAACTCAAGGCCACCGCCGCCCGGCGCGCCGGCCTGCTCGACGAGGTGGTGCCGCGCGAACACCTCGAACGCGCCGCCTACCGCCGCATCGCCTTCGGCCCGCCCCGCCGTCCGACCCATCGCCCGCTCAGCCTGCTGCCCGGCCTGCGCCCATTCATCGCCCACCGCGCCCGTCTCCGTGTTTTGGCCCGCACCCGCGGCCTGCTCGCCGCCCCGCTGCGTGCAATCGACGTCGCCACCCGCGCCGCGGTCGCGCCGCTGGAACAGGCCATGGAACTCGAGCGCCACGCCATCCTCGACCTCGCCCTGACGCCCGCCGCCGGCCACCTGATCGACCTGTTTTTCCGCCGCGAGGAGGCCAACAAAAAGCCCTGGCCGCGCGGCGTCGCCCTGCCCGTGCACGAGGTCGCCGTCATCGGCGCCGGCGTCATGGGCGCCGGCATCGCCCACTGGCTGACCCTGCGCGGCGTGCGGGTGCTGCTGCAGGATGTCGGTCCCGACGCCCTGGCGCGCGGCCTTGCCCGCGTGCACGGCCTGCTTGACGAGGGCCGGCGCCGCGGCAGTCTCGACGCCCACACGCGGCGCGAGGCGGCCGACCGCCTGGTCGCTGAACATCTGCCTGTGCCGCTGACCCGCCCGCAGATCCTCCTCGAAGCCGCCACCGAGGACCTGGCGTTGAAAAAGCGGATCTTCGCCGGCCTGGCAGCCCGCTGCGGCCCGGACACCGTGCTCGCCACCAACACCTCGGCGCTGTCGGTCACCGAACTGGCGGACAGCCTGCCGCACCCGGAACGCGTCATCGGCCTGCACTTCTTCAACCCGGTGCACCGCATGCCGCTGGTCGAGATCGTCACCACCCGCCACACCAGCGACGACGTCATCGCCACCGCGGTCGGCTTCGTTCAGAAACTCGGCAAAACACCGCTGGTCGTCCGCGACAGCCCCGGCTTCGTCGTCAACCGCGTGCTCATGCCCTACCTCATGGAGGCGGTGCGCCTGCACGAGCAGGGCGTGCCGGCCGAGACGATCGACGAAGCCATGCGCGAGTACGGCATGCCCATGGGGCCGCTGCGCCTGCTCGATGAGATCGGCCTCGACGTCGCCGCCCATGTCGGTCGCACCCTGGCCGCCGCCTGGCCGGAGCGCTTCGAAACAAGCGCCCTGCTCGATCATCGGGTCGCCGCCGGCAAACTCGGCCGCAAGTCCGGCGAAGGCTTTTACCGCCACAACGGCCGGCGCCCGCGCTCGCATCGGCCGCACGATCCAGCCCAGTTGGCAGAGGTGCTGCGACGCCTGCCACCAAAATTGACCGAGGAAGCAGAACGCTGCGCCCATGAAGGTGTCGCTGCCTCGCCGGAAGCCGTCGATCTCGCCCTCGTGCTCGGCGCCGGCTACCCCGCCTGGCACGGCGGTCCGCTCGCCCGGCAGGCGGAGCAAATCACCGGCTAACCGCCGATGGCAATCATCTTGCGGTTCGGCTGGTAGTTGTGGCGGAAGTCGTGCTCCTTGGGCTTGCGGGCGACGACACCGAGGATGAAGTCGGCCAGCTCGGCGTCCGTGCAACCGCGCCGCAGCACCTCGCGCAGGTCAAACTCCAGCCAGCTGCCGAGACAGGGCCGCAGCTTGCCATCACTGGTCAGCCGCAGCTTGTTGCAGCTCTCGCAGAAGTGCAGATTGGTCATCGCCCCGATGAAGCCCACCTTTTGGCCGGTGGCCGCCACCTCGTAATAGCTGGCCGGACCGTTGGTGCGAAAATCGGGCCGCGGGATGAGCGTGCCACAGGCCTGCTCGACAAGCTGGCGCGCGGTACCGGCAGCGAGAAAATTCGCCTCGCTCAACACCTCGTTCGTGCTCACCGGCATGAGCTCGATGAAGCGCAACAGGGCACCCTTCGAACGGGCATAGTCCAGCAGCGGCACGATCTCACGCTCGGTCTGCCCCTTCATCAACACGCAGTTGAGGCGGATCGAGGCAAACCCGGCCGCAAGGGCGGCATCGACGCCCTCCAGCACCCGCGGCAGCAGATCGCGGTTCGTCGAGCGCCGGTAGGCTTCACGATCCAGCGAATCGAGCGAGATGTTGGCGCTGCGCACCCCGGCGCGCACCAAGTGCTCGGCGAGCGTGCGCCCGCTGTCGGCCTTGGCCAGCAGCGTGCCATTGGTCGAGATGCCGATGTCCTCAATGCCGGGAATGGCGGCGATGGCGGCGCAGAAATCGGTCACCCCCGGTCGCGTCAGCGGCTCGCCGCCCGTGACGCGCACCTTGCGGATGCCAAGGCCGGCGCCGACGCGCAGTACACGCAGCATCTCATCGTAGGCGAGCACCTCCTCGCGCGGAAACCAGGCCTGCTCCTCCTCGGGCATGCAGTACCGGCAGCGCTCATTGCACCGGTCGGTGACCGAGACGCGCAGGTAGGAAATGCGATGGCCGAAGGAATCTTCCACGACGGTTCAGGCGAGCACCGGACCCTTGACCGACCAGCGGTTGAGCACAAAGCCGGTGGCGGACTTCTGCTTCCACAGCGCGAAGTGGGGAGTCTGGTAGTGGGCTTCCATGGCGGCCTGATCGACGTAGGACTCGCTCAGGGCAAAAAGGTTCTCCTTGTCGAACTGGCGACTGACCTCAAAGCGCAGGCAGCCGGGTTCCTTGACCGATTCAGCGGCGTTGTGGGTGATGACCTCGAGAAATTCATCGACCCGCACCGGATCGACCTCAAGAATGACGATGACATTGACCATGAACCCCGATTGAGCCGATTTTGCGCTAACATGCAACCGCGTGCTTGCGTAATAACGCAACCCAACCCCACCGACCATGAAGCTGAAAGTCCTCCTTCCCCTTCTGGCCCTGCCTCTCGCCACCGCCGCGCAGGAAGCCAAGCCGAGCCCCGCGCCAGCGCCCTCCGCCCAGCCGGCCACCCCCAAGGCGGAAGCGCCAAAACCCACAGCGGCCAAACCCGCTGACCCGGCGAAACCGGTCGCCCAGCCGACCGCGCCCAAGGCGGAACCCCCCAAGCCTGCGCCTGCCAAGCCTGCCGAACCGGCGAAAACCGTCGCCAAACCCGCCGAAGCCAAGAAGGAAGCTGCGCCCAAGCCCGCGCCCGCCAAGCCGGCTGAGCCCGCCAAGACCGCCGCCAAACCCGCTCCAGCGAAAAAGGAAGAACCGAAAAAAGCCGCACCAGCGCCGAAACCGGTGGCCATCTTCAAGGACAAGGCCCTGGAGGCGGCGGTGCGCAAGCAGGTGTTCGCCAAGCGCGAAAGCCAGGACCCACTCACCGCCGAAGATGTTGCCAACGTCGCCGTCATTGAGGGCAAGGATCTCGGCATCAGCGACCTGACCGGCCTGGAAAAATGCACGGCCCTGGCCTCTCTCACCCTGCCCGGCAACAAAATCAGCAACCTCGCCCCGCTCAAGGGCCTGGCCCGTCTGCAGTTCCTCGACCTCGCCAACAACCAGGTGGCCGACCTCGCGCCGCTGGCCGACTGCAAGGCCTTGCAATACCTGGAACTGACCCAGAACCGCGTCACCGACGTGCGCCCGCTTGCCGGTGTCACGGCCCTGACCTCCCTCTACCTGGCCGGCAACCAGATTGAGGACGCCACCCCCCTGTTCAAGCTGCCCAAGGTCTGGACCCTTTATCTGGAAGGCAACAAGGTGGCCAGCCTGACCGGCATCGGCTCGATGAAATGGCTGTCCATGCTCTCGCTCAAGGGCAACCGCATCACCGACCTGACCCCGCTTGAGCCATTGACCGACCTGCAGTTCCTCTTCCTTGACCACAATCAAATCAGCGACTTCGCGCCGCTGCACCGGATGTGGAAAAAGGACAACGACGGTGCCCGCGAGTGGGCGCCCTACTGCCAGATCCACGCCGGTGGCAACCCGGTCAACGAAGCCTCCAAAGTCCTGCTGGAGGAAATGCAAAAGGCTGGCGCCCGCCTGACCCTTTGAAGCCCCTGCATCCCCCTGCGGCCTGCTGCCGCAGCAAAAGCACCGCCGCAGGCAGAAAACGCTTGTCCTGCGGCCCGGTGGCCGCTTGATTCTTCCGCTTTCAACGCAATTGCCATCAACCCCCAGGAACCCATAGGAGAACCGCACCGTGAAATTCAAATGCCCGTCTTGTGACATGCAACTGAAGGCCGAGCCGGAGATGGCTGGCAAAGTCGTTCGCTGCCCCGGTTGCAACACCAAGCTCAGCATCCCGGCCAATCTCGGTGGCCTGCCGCCGCCCACCAGTCTGCCGCCGCCTCCCTCGGGCGTGACGCCGCCAGATGGCAGCCAGGAGCAGCCCGCGGATCACCCCGGTGAATCGCCTGAAGCACCGCCTTACCAGAACTACACGCCCTCCGGCCAGCAGGAACGCGGCGGCTGGGAGGAGGCGGATCCCGCCAACCCGAGCATCTTCGCGGCCCTGGGCATCGGCTTGGTTGGCACCCTCGCCTGGTACGGCATCCTCTTCCCCTTCGGCGTCGGCAAGTTCGGCAGTCCGCCCGCCAACACGATGGACTACATCCATGACCTCTTCTATGAGCGCACCTGGGTGAACATGCTCGAAACCTTCTTCTTCTTCTTCGCCATGGCCATCCTTTGGCTGAAGCTGAAGAAGCTGCGCCATCAAAAGGACGCCATGTATCTTGACGTCCTGCCCAGCGACATCGGTCAGGAAATCAACTCGGGCAACGTCGGCCACTTCATCGACCACCTCTACGGCCTGCCCGGCCGCCTGCGCGACAGCATGATGGTCAACCGTATCCGCAAGGGCCTCGAACTCTTCGAGGTGCGCCAGAACAATGGCGAGGTCAACGGCATGCTGGCGGCGCAAAGCGGCATCGACAGCGCCCGCATCGGCGGCAGTTACGCCCTGGTCAAGGTCTTCCTCTGGGCCATCCCGATTCTGGGCTTCATCGGTACCGTGCTCGGTCTGTCGAGCGCCATCGGCAGCATCGACCTCTCCGACACCTCCGATCTCGACAAGATCATGGGCTCGATCGGCAACGTCACCAGCGGCCTCGGCACCGCCTTCGACACGACCCTGCTCGGTCTCGTTCTGGCCATGGTGCTCAACTTCCCGATGAACACCCTGGCGAAGGCCGAGGACGACAACCTCAACAACATCGACGCCTTCTGCAACGAAGTCCTGCTGCCCCGCCTCAACGACGGCGGCGGCATCGCCGGTGGTGACACCAGCGGCCTGATGGACACCCTGGTCAAGGCGGTCGCCAATGCCCAGAAGGAGTTCCTCGTCGATCTCAATTCGCTCTCCGCCAAGATCAAGGACTACGCCGACAACCTCGACAAACGCGCTGCCGCCCATCAGGAGCGGGTCGACGCGGAGTTTGCCACGACCCTCAACCGCATGCGCGAGGATCTCACCAACGCCGTCAAGGACAGCGTCAAGACGACGACCGACTACACCCGCGCCCTCTCCTCCGGCATCCAGGGCCTCAATAACGTCCTGACCGAACTTGGCGGCAAGCAGGTCATCATCCATCAGACGGTCAAAAAGGGCTGGTTCAGCCGCGGTTAATCCCCTCCTCCCCCTGCCACCATGGCCCAACGGCGTGCGTCATCCGGCGACGAAGTCTCGCTCTTCCCCTTCCTGAGCATCCTCGCGTGTCTCATTGGGGCGCTCGTGCTCATCATCGTCGTGCTCGTCGTCGCCCAGGCCGGCAAGGCCGAGGGCCGCTCCTCCGAGGAGATCCGCATGGCGCAGGACTACCAGCGCATGCAGAAGGAACTCGAGGAGCGCAAAAAGCTCGACCTCGCCCTCAAGGAGAAGATCGCCGAGTTGGAAAAACTTCAGGAGGAGGTCGAGGAAAAGCAGCAGCGCTTCATCAAACTGCGCCGACTGCTCGACACCTCCAAGGAAGTCCAGGAACAAAACCAGCAGATCAGCCAGCAACTGCAGAAGGAACTCGACAGCCTGCTGGTCGAGATCGACGGCCTCAAGAAGCAGCAGGTCACCGCCAAGGAGGAGATCGCCAAGCTCGAGGCCGAACTCAAGGCGCGCAAGGTGCCTGAAGACAAGAAGGTGCCGCCGGTCGTCGTCCAGCCCTCGGGCTCGGGCATGAGTGACGGCACCAAGGTCTACTTCGTCGAGTGCAGTGCCGGCGCGCTGAAGATCCTCGGCGCCTGGGGCGAGGACTACCGCCTCGGTGCCACTCCTGAAATCGTTGTCGCCGACGCCGCCTACAACCACTTCCTCTTCGAGGTGGCCAAGAACAAGAACTCGCTCATCCTCTTCCTCATCCGCGACGACGGCCAGGGCCCGTTCAACAACGGTGCCGGTCGCGCCGAGGGCGATTACAAGATCCGCATCGGCAAGCTGCCCATCCCCGGCCGCGGCCAGCTCGACCTCGCCCTCTTCGACAAGTACCGAGGCAAGATTGATCCGCCCGTGCCCGGGGCGCCCGTGCCCGCCCCGGCCCCCAACCCCTGATCTCCGACGCGCATGGCCAAAAGAAAGCAGGATTCCGCCGAGCTGAACCTCGACTCGCTGATGGACGCCGTCACGAACGTCGTCGGCGTGCTCATGATCGTCTTCGTCATGATGGCGATCAACACCGCCAAAATGGTGCAAAAGATCCTCAGTGACCTGCCCCCCGTCACCCCCGAACAGCACCAGCAGATGGTCGAGCAGGTGAAGGCCCTGCCACCACCGCCGGCCGACCCGGAAAAGATTGAGCAGGACAAGAAAAAGGCCGAGCAGGACCTCAAGAAAATCGTCGAGGAACTGCGCACGATCGACACCAGCGACATGGCCTCGCGCATGAAGTTCATGGACCTCGACAGCTTCCGCAAGAAGCTCGAGGAGGCCAAGCAACTGCGCGAGAAGGAAAAGGTCGAGGTCGACAAGCTGATCACCGAGATCGAGCGCCTCAAGGCCCTGCTCGACGACACGCCGGTCTACCAGCCGCCGCCGCCCACCTACGTGCGCCTGCCCAACCCGCGCCCCTACCCGAAGGAACCGAACGAGACACGCGTGCTCGTCGCCCGCCAGGGCGTGCTGCACTTCAACCAGCGGGAGTTCCTCCAGCCCATCCTCGACGGACTGGAAAAGGCCAAGAGCCAGCTCTACTACAAGGAGGCCAAGATCGAACCCTTCGCCGACATGCTCGGCAAGGTCTACGGCTCACCCGCCGCGGCCCAGCAGGCCTGGCCGGAAATCGCCCCCTTCGTCGGCACCTTCCAGATGGAATACGTCGCGGTCGCCCACAAGGCCCTCACCGGCGCCGGCCTGCCCGCCAACCGCCAGGCCCTCTCCGCCTTGGGCGACATCTCCATCGCCGTGCGCTCCAACCCGGGTGCCGTTGCCGAGGCCCTGGTCGCCGCCACCAAGGGCGACCTGACCAAGTGGACCGCCCTTGATCCTTCGCGCGATCCCACCAAGCCGACGATCCAGGCCGTGGCCGGCGCCGGCAAGGTCACCTTCACCTGGGGCACCCGCGCCAGCGAGGTCAAGGCAACCCCGCGCGACATCCACAACTACTTTGTCAAGGACCTCGCCGACACCAGCGGCATCAAGGACCGGAGCAAGGAACGCACAATCTACGACGCCTTCGCCATCCGCTCGATGCTCGAACGCGCCGCCAGCAACCCGACCTTCAGCGGCCCCTTCACCCTGGTGCCCACCATCCGCCCCGGCTCCACCCTCGTGCAAATGCAACTCACCCCCAAGGCCGGCGGTGGCGAAACGCTCGACCAGATGCGCAACGAGGGCTCGAACTACCAGCGCATGCTGCGCCAGCTCAAGGGCGATCCCAACGGCGTCGCTGTCTACCAGGTGATGACCAATGCCTTCGACACCTACCTCGAAGCACGCAAGATCGCCGACGAAATCGGCGTCGCCGCCACCTGGGAATTCCTCGCCGGTCTTGAACTGACGATCAATGTCAACGGCTACGAAGTCCAGCGCTTCGCCTTGTCGCCACCCCCGCGCCCGCCAGGCAAGGCGGGCGACATCCGCATCGCCCCGCCGAAGAAGTCGCTCGACTGAGCCGGCCCTCGCCACCTGCAGAACGACGGCTGCCCGAACTGCCGGAAGCCGTCAGGCCGCCTCCAGCCCGAGTTCGCGCCGCACCCGACGCACCCCCTCGACCATCGCCGCCAGCTTGCGCCGCGACGCCCAGCGCGCGGTCTGACTCAAGCCGCAGTCGGGCGCGAAAACCAGCCGCTCCGCCGGTGCATGCCGCAGGCAGGCGCGCACCGCCTCCGCCACCTGCTCCGGTGTCTCGATGTGGTAGCTTTTGACATCAATGACCCCCACTGCCACGTCCATGCGTGCGGCAATGGCGGCAATGACATCCAGCTCGGCAAATTCACGGCTCGCCATCTCCACATGCATCTCGTCGCAGTGCAGATCGAGGAAGGCGGGGAACAGCGGCGCGTAGCGGCGCGGCCCGACCGCCCGCCCCTTGTAGTTGCCAAAGCAGAGATGCGTGCACAAACGGGTGCGACCGTAACCGGGCTCGACCGTGCGGTTGAACAGGTCCACCAATCGGCGCGTGTCCTCGCGATGGCCATAGCAACTCATGCTCGGCTCATCGACGCAGATCTCCTCGGCACCGGCGGCCACCAGGGCCTCGATCTCCGCGCGCACGATCGGCAGCAGGGCCTCGGCGACGGCATGACGGTCGGGATACTGACGGTTCGGCACCAGCCGGCCGCTGAGGGTGAACGGCCCCGGCACGCTCACCTTGAGCCGCCGACCACTGCCGCCGGCCAAACGGCGCAGCCGCTCGAATTCGGCGACCGCTCCCAAGCCGCGCGGTGCCGCCAGTTCAGCGATGATTTCATGACGGCCTCGCTGGTCGTGCGCGGGCGGGCCAAAGCGCCGCGGGCTCGCCGGTTCCAGGGAGATGCCCTGGAGGAAACCGTAGAACGACAGGTTGAAATCGAGCCGCGTCTGCTCGCCATCGGTGATGACATCCAAACCCGCGGCGAGCTGATCCTGAATCGCCACCATGGCGGCATCCTCCTGCAACTCTTCGAGGTCGTCGCGACCGAAGGCCTCCAGCCGGCCGGCGGCAAATTCCAGCCACCCGGGAAACGGATAGCTGCCAATGACCGAAGTGCGCAGGGGTTGGGTGTTCATGATCGAAGGCTAAACGCCGTCGATGCACCGCGTCAAACCCGGGGCGCATAGTGCAATGCGCAGGGCGGGAAAGACCAGTGACCATTCCGCTTTGACTCACCCCACCTCCCCTTCACAATGCCCCCATGAAAGTGCTTGCCCTCCTGCTCGCCCTGGCGCCCTGCCTGCTCGCCGCCCAGCCCGCCAATGTCATCGTTCTCTTCGCCGACGACCTCGGCTGGGGCGATCTCGGTTGCCAGGGATCGCCGGTGATCCGCACCCCCCATCTCGACCGCATGGCCGCCGAAGGCCTGCGCTTCACCGACTTCTACTCCGCCGCCGAGGTCTGCACGCCGAGCCGGGCCGCCCTGCTCACCGGTCGCTACCCGATCCGCAGCGGCATGTGCGCGATGCCCCAGGCGCCGCGACGGGTGCTCTTCGGCGATTCCAAGGGCGGCCTGCCACAGACCGAACGCACGCTCGCGCGCGTCCTCAAGGACCAGGGCTACGCCACCGCCCACATCGGCAAATGGCACCTCGGCATCCATGAAGGCGGCCGCCCACTCGACCACGGTTTCGACCACAGCTTCGGCCTGCCCTACTCGAATGACATGGACGCCCGGCCCGGCCTGCCCAAAGGTTCGACCGGCTCAGCGAACCCGCCAGCCGACGGCTGGAACGTGCCGCTGCTGCGCGATGGCAAGGTCGTCGAGCAGCCGGCCGTGCAAACCACCCTGACGAAGCGCTACACCGAGGAGGCGGTGAAGTTCATCAGCGGCCAGAAGGGCAAGCCGTTCTTCCTCTACCTCGCCCACACCTTCCCGCATGTGCCAATGTTCGCCTCGCCCACCTTCCAGGGCACCAGCCGCGCCGGCATCTATGGCGACGCGGTCGAGGAGCTCGACTGGAGCACGGGCGAAATCCTCGATACCCTGCGCCGCGAAGGCTTGACGAATAACACCCTCGTCGTCTTCACCAGCGACAACGGTCCCTGGCTCATCATGGGCAGCCAGGGCGGCAGCGCCGGCCCGCTCAAGGACGGCAAGGGCAGCACCTGGGAGGGCGGCATGCGCGTGCCCGGCTTGTTTTGGATGCCTGGCCGCATCCGCCCCGGTGTGACCTCACAACCCGCCAGCGCCCTCGATCTCTTCCCCACCGCGCTCGCCCTCGCCGGCGCCACACCGCCCGCCGGGGTCGAACTCGACGGTCGCGATCTCTCGCCCCTGCTCTTCGACGGCGCCCTGCTGCCAGAGCAGCCCTTCTTCTACTACCGGGGCGACCAAATTTTCGCCGTCCGTCTCGGCGAATGGAAGGCGCACCTCAGGACCCAGACCGGTTACGGCCAGCCGAAGGCCGAGGTCCACGCCACGCCCCGGCTCTTCCACCTCGGTCGCGATCCCTCGGAAAAGCGCGACCTCGCCGCCAGCCATCCGCAGGTCGCCGAACGCCTGCGTGCCCTCGCCGAAGCCCAGCGCGCCGCCATCGAGCCGGGCGTGCCTCAGCTGCACTGATCTGCGGCAAGACCCCGACACCTCCTGCGTTCCCCAACCATGCTTCGCCCGCTCGCCCTTCTCTTCGCCGCCCTGCTGCCCGCCGTCTCGGCCGACCGCCCCAACATCGTCTGGATCATGGCCGACGACCTCGGCTACGGCGACCTCGGTTGCTACGGCCAGAAAGTCATCAGCACACCCAACATCGACCGCATGGCGAGCGAAGGCCTGCGCTTCACCCATTATTACGCCGGCGCCACGGTCTGCGCGCCCTCGCGCAGCGTGCTGATGACCGGCCTGCACCACGGCCACACCCGCGTGCGCGGCAATGCCGGCCAGACCAATCCGGCGGCACAGGCGCTGAAACCGGGCGATGTCACGGTCGCCGGCGTCCTGCAAAAGGCGGGGTACAAAACCGCCCTCATCGGCAAGTGGGGCCTCGGCAACGTCGGCGCCGCCGAGAGCGGCCTGCCGCGCAAGCACGGCTTCGACGAATTCTACGGCTACCTCAGCCAACACCACGCCCACAACCACTTCCCCGACTACCTCTGGCGCAACGAAACCAAGGAACCGCTCTCCAACGTCATCGTGCCGGTCGGCGAAGACGGCGCCGGCTACGCCACCGATGCCGTCCACTTCGCCGATGACCTCTTCGCCGAGGAGAGCCTGAAGTTTGTCGACGAAAACCGCGACCGCCCCTTCTTCCTGTACTGGAGCCCGGTCATCCCGCACGCCAACAACGAGCGCGCGCGCCTGCTCGGCGACGGCGCCCAGGTGCCCGACTACGGTCCCTATGCCGACAAGGACTGGCCACCGCAGGACAAGGGTCAGGCGGCGATGATCACCCGGCTCGACGGCTATGTCGGCCGCATGATCGAGCGACTGCAGAAGCTCGGTCTGGCGGAAAAAACGCTGGTCATCTTCACCAGCGACAACGGCCCGCACAATGAGAGCAAGCACGACCTCACACGCTTCCAGCCCTCCGGTCCCTTCACCGGCATCAAGCGCAGCCTGACCGATGGCGGCATCCGCGTGCCCTTCATCGCCTGGTGGCCCGGCAAGGTGAAGCCGGGCGTGACCGATCACGTCGGTTATTTTCCCGACTTCCTGCCCACCGCCGCCGAACTCGCCGGCGCACCGGCACCGGCACAGACCGACGGCCTCAGCCTCGCCCCCCTGCTGGCCGGACAAGCGCAGAAGCAGAAAACCCACGAGTTCCTGTACTGGGAATTCCACGAGGGCGGCTTCAAGCAGGCCGCGCTGTACCAGGGCCGCTGGAAGGGCCTGCGCAGCGGCGGCCCCGCGGCGCCAGTCAAGCTCTACGACCAGCACAACGATGTCGCCGAAACCCACGACGTCGCCGCCGCCCACCCCGAGATCGCGACCCGGATCAGCGACTACCTGAAGACCGCGCGCAGCGAACTACCCGAGTGGGAGCCGCACTGGCAGCCGGCCGGCAAAAAGAAGGCGAAGTGAGGCGACGGCCCGGCGGCCGCCGCCCAGGCGAGGCTGTGTCTGCCATTCCGGCAGACGCAAGCCCGCCTCAGCGACCCTGGACGAATTCCTCCATGAGATCCATCGCCTTGACGATGAGGTCCGGTGCTGTCGCGTAGCAGCAGCGCACGAAACCTTCGCCGGCCTTGCCAAAGGCGTTGCCGGGCACGACGGCGACGCTTTTCTGCTCGAGCAGACCGATGGCAAATTCCTTGCTGGTCAGGCCGGTCGGCCGGATGTCCGGGAACACGTAGAAGGCACCACCCGGATTGAAGCAGGGCAGGCCCATGGCGTTCAGGCGGGCGACGATCAGGTTGCGCCGCTGCTCGTAGCTCTGGCGCATCTCCTCGTAGGCGGAGGCACCCATTTTCAGCGCCTCCAGACCGGCGGTCTGGCTCATGATCGGCGCGCAGAGCATGCAGTACTGATGGATCTTCATCATTGCCTCGCGCAGGACCGCGGGCGCGCAGGCATAGCCCAAACGCCAGCCGGTCATGGCAAAGGCCTTGCTGAAACCGTGCAGCAGGATGGTGCGCTCGCGCATGCCGGGATACTCGACAATGCTGCGGTGCTGACGCTGATCGTACAGCAGCTCGCAGTAGATCTCGTCGGTGATGACAATGAGGTCGTGCTTCACTGCCAGCGCGGCGATCTTTTCCAGTTCCTCGTGCGGCATGATGCCGCCGGTCGGGTTGGTCGGAAAATTCATCGCCAGCACCTTGGTGCGCGGCGTGATCGCCCGCTCGACGTCCTCAGCCATGAGGGCGAACTGGTTTTCCTCGCGCGTCTCGACGACCACCGGCACGCCGTAGGCCATCTTGATGCCCGGGCTGTACGAGACGTAGCAGGGCTCGTGGTAGATCACCTCGTCGCCCGGATTCAGCAGGGCGCGGAAGGCGAGGTCGAGCGCCTCGGAAACGCCAACCGTCACCAGGATCTCCGTCTTCGGGTCGTAGCGGACCCGGAACTGGTTTTCCACGTAATCGCTGATGGCGATGCGCAGGGATTCCAGACCGAGGTTCGAGGTGTAGGTCGTGTGGCCCTTTTCGAGCGAACGAATCGCCGCCTCGCGGATCGGCCAGGGCGTGGGTTTGTCCGGTTCACCCACACCGAGCGAGATCACGTCCGAACGGCCGATGACCAGTTCGAAGAAATCGCGGATGCCGGAGCGGGGAAGATCGCGGACCTGGGTGCAGAGTTTGCTGTCGTAGTCCATGAGGGGCGTGATTCACGGACTGACCGGCAGGCGCTCTTCGTCGTCGCCAGGATTGACGAGGAAGCCGGACTGCTTGTAGGCCTTGAGCTGGAAGTGGGTGGCGGTGGAAAGAATGCCACCGAGCGTGCTGAGCTTCTCGGCAACAAAGTTGGCAACGTCGAGCAGGTCCTGTCCCTCGACGACCACCGCGAGGTCGTAGCCACCGCTCATCAGGTAGCACTCGCGCACCTGGTCGAACTTGGCGATGCGCCGCGCCAGACGGTCGAACCCCCCCTCGCGCTCGGGCGTGATGCGCACCTCGATGAGCGCGGTGACACCACGATGACCCGCCTTGTGACGGTCAACCACGGCGTTGTAACCCAGGATCGTGCCGTCGGCCTCGGCCGCTCGCGTGCGCCGGATGACTTCGTCTTCGGTGAGGCCCAGCAGTTGGGCCAGCTCGCTGGGGGAGCGGTTTGAGTTGAGATGCAGGAGGTGAATCAGGGGATCCATGGGAAGGGTCAATCTACGCGCGCTTTGCACGCTGGCAAGCGGCGCCGGGTGGGCGCATCGCCAGAAGGCGCCACTTGGGCACGCAGAACGCCGTTCTTGTTTTGACAGCGGCGCGCGGGGCGATAGGCTCGCCGCCTCATGCAGCTTTACCGCACCCGCCACGGCCTCTTCCTGCGCAGCCCTAACCTCACCTGGCACCGGCTCGAAGAGCAGGACTGGGACTCCCTGTTCAACCGTCCGGACCTGCACGCCCACCTCGCCGCCGAGGCCGCCCGCCTGCCGGCAGTGGCGGAACCGACCGACCTGCTCGCCCCCATCGGCAGCCAGGAGGTCTGGGCCGCGGGCGTCACCTACTTCCGCAGCCGCACCGCCCGCATGGAGGAGAGCAAGGACGCCGGCGGCGGCAGCTTCTACGACCGCGTCTACGCCGCCGAACGCCCGGAAATCTTCTTCAAGGCCACGCCGCAGCGGGTCGCCCACCCCGGCCAGGCCATGCACCTGCGCAGCGACTCAAAATGGATGGTGCCCGAGCCCGAACTGACCCTGGCGATCAATGCCGCCGGCGAGATCCTCGGCGCCACCATCGGCAACGACCTGTCCTGCCGCGACATCGAGGGCGAAAACCCGCTGTACCTGCCGCAGGCGAAATGCTTCAAACTCTGCGCCGCGCTCGGCCCCTGCCTGCTTGTCGCCCCTGCCCCGCTGCCACCGGAAACCGCCATCCGCCTGGAGATCCGCCGCGGCGAGGCCGTCGCCTTCGCCGGTGAAACCACCCTCGCCCAACTCAAGCGCACCCCCCAGGAACTGGCCGGTTTCCTCTACCGCGACAACAGCTTCCCGACTGGCGCCTACCTCATGACCGGCACCGGCATCGTGCCTGGCGATGACTTCACGCTGCAGCCCGGCGACGAGATGCGCATCTCCATCGACGGCATCGGCACGCTCGTGAACCCCGCCGCCTAACCCTCACCCCACCCCTTCCCCATGCTCACCGGACACCACCTCATCGCGGGTCGCGAAACCACGACCCAGCACGCCCCCTTCCAAGCCGTCAATCCGACGACCAACCAGCCCATGGAACCGAGCTTCTCGGAGGCCACCGCCGCCGAGGCCGACGAAGCCCTGCGCGCCGCCGATGGCGCCTTCGACGGCCTGCGCGGCGCCAGCGTCGAAACCCGCGCCGCCTTCCTCGAAACCCTGGCCGAGGAAATCCTCGCCCTAGGCGATGCCCTGCTCGAGCGCGCCCACGCCGAGACCGCCCTGCCAATGGCGCGCCTGACCGGCGAGCGCGGCCGCGCCGTCAACCAGTGCCGCATGTTCGCCGCCCTGATTCGCGAGGGTTCCTGGGCCGAGGCCAGCATCGACCGCGCCCAGCCCGACCGCCAGCCCCTGCCCAAGCCCGATGTCCGCCGTGTCCTGCAGCCGATCGGTCCGGTCGTCGTCTTTGGCGCCAGCAACTTCCCCTTTGCCATCGGCGTCGTCGGCACCGACTCGGTCTGCGCCCTCGCCGCCGGCTGCCCGGTCGTCGTCAAGGCCCATCCGGCCCACCCAGGCACCTGCGAGATGCTCTCGCGCGCCGTCTTCCAGGCCCTGCAGAAAAGCGGCCTCCCCCAGGGCAGCTTCTCGATGCTGCAGGGTCGCAGCCATGACATCGGCATCGAACTCGTCCGCCATCCACTCACCCAGGCGGTCGCCTTCACCGGCTCGCTGCGCGGCGGTCGCGCCCTCATGGACGTCGCCGCCGCCCGCCCGCAGCCCATCCCGGTCTACGCGGAAATGGGCTCGGTGAACCCGGTCTTTGTTCTGCCCGGCGCCCTCAAGGCGCGCGCCGCCCAGATGGCCGAAGCCTACATCGGCTCGGTCACCATGGGCGTCGGCCAGTTCTGCACGAATCCGGCCATGGTCCTCGGCGTCAAGAGCCCCGAGCTGGCGGAGTTTGTCCGCGCCGCCGGCGAGCAGGCTCGCAAGGTCGCCCCGCAGACGATGCTGCACCGCGGCATCTGCGAGACGTACGAGGCCGGCACCGCCGTCTGGCACACCATCTCCGGCCTGCGCCTCGCCGGCCAGTCGGAACAGAGCCCCGACCACGAGGCCACCCAGGCCGCCTGCCGGATTTTCACGGCGCCGCTCGACGTCCTGCAGTCGAACGAGGAACTGCAGCGCGAGGTCTTCGGCCCCTGCTCGATCATCGCCGAGAGCGACAGCATGGAGGCCGTGCTGGAATTCGCCCGCGGGCTGGAGGGCCAGCTCACCGCCGCCATCCACGGCACGCCCGACGACCTGCGCGAAAACGCCGAACTGGTGCGCATCCTCGAACGCAAGGTCGGCCGCCTCATCTTCAACGGCTTTGGCACCGGCATCGAACCCTGCCCGTCGATGCACCACGGCGGCCCCTACCCCGCAGCCAGCCACAGCTACTTCACCAGCATCGGCACCGGCAGCATCCACCGCTTCGTCCGCCCGGTCTGCTACCAGGGTTTCCCCGACGATTGCCTGCCCGAGGCCCTGCAAAACGCCAACCCACGCGGCCTCATGCGCCTGCTCGACGGCAGCCTGACCCGCGATCCAGTGGCTTGAACCGCCGGTTTTCGCCCCTCAGGCCCGTGAAAATGCCCTTGCAAAGGTGGCGGGATTGCTCATAATCCTGCCCCCTTGCGAGCCGTCAATGCACTCGCCGTAGGTCTCCCGGTTTCTCCGCCTCTCCGAGGCGGTGGAAAGCTCGCCCGGGAGGTAACCCGGCACCCCATCCACCCCACATGTCCGTCCGTCTAGCCCGATTCGAAATGCCGAATCGCCTCGTTCGCAACGAGGCCACCGCCACCGACACCTACGCGCAGTTCGTCGCCGAACCCTTCGACAAGGGTTACGGTCACACGATCGGCAACTCCCTGCGCCGTGTCCTGCTCTCCTCGCTGGAGGGCGCCGCCATCACCTCCGTGAAGATCCGCGGTGTTGAGCACGAGTTCAGCACCATCCCCGGCGTTCTCGAAGACGTCGTTCAGATCGTGCTCAACCTGAAAAAGGTGCGCTTCCGCCACCACAGCGAAAGCAAGGAGCCCCGCCTGCTGTCGATCAGCGCCGACAAGGAGGGCGTTGTCACCGCCGGCGACATCAAGGAAGACAACCACTACGAGGTCATCAACAAGGACCAGGTCATCTGCCACCTCGACCGCAAGGTGAAGTTTGAGTGCGAGTTCGAAGTCCGCGTCGGCCGCGGTTTCTCCTCCTGGGAGGAAAACAAGCGCCCGGACACCCCCATCGGTGTCATCCCAATCGACTCCATCTACAGCCCGGTCACCCGCGTCAAGTACGCCGTCGAAAACACCCGCGTCGGCCAGAACACCGACTATGACAAGCTGGTGCTCGACGTCTGGACCGACGGCCGCATCAGCCCGAGCGACGCCCTCCTGCAGTCGGCCGCCATCCTGCGCCACCATCTCGACGTCTTCGTCAACTACGACGACAAGGCCATCGAGTTCGAGGCCGCTCCGGAAGCCCAGACCGAAGAGAACAGCGAGCTGCGCAAGCTGCTCAACATGAGCGTCAACGAGATCGAACTCTCGGTCCGCGCCGCCAACTGCCTCAACAACGCCAACATCACCTCCGTCGGCCAGCTGGCCATGAAGACCGAGGCCGAGATGCTGCGCTACCGCAACTTCGGCAAGAAGTCGCTCACCGAGATCAAGGAAAAGCTCTCCGAGCTTGGCCTGTCCCTCGGCATGAAGTTCGACGCCTCCCTGCTCGAGCCCTCCGCCGGCGGCTCGTCGCTGCTCGCCCGCAGCAGCATGATCGGCGACGACGATGAGGAAGCCGACATCATGGGCTTCACCAGCCTCGTCGACAGCAACCTGCCCGACGTGGACGACGACGAATAATCCCGCCCGCCACCCCCACAGGAACCACCCATCATGAAACACGGAAGAAAAGTCCCCAAGCTCCAGCGCGAAGCCTCCCACCGGAAGGCCCTGCTGGCCAACCTCGCCTGCTCGCTGATTGAGCACCGCCGGATTCGCACCACCCTGGCCAAGGCCAAGGCGCTGCGCCCCTACGCGGAGAAGCTCGTCACCCTCGGCAAGCGCGGCGATCTGCACGCCCGCCGCCTCGCCGTGGCGACCCTGCGCCACAAGAGCACCGTCAAGAAGCTCTTCGAAGAGATTGCCGTCGCCTCCAAGGACCGCCAGGGCGGTTACACCCGCATCACCAAGCTCGGCCAGCGCCGCAGCGACTCCGCCCCGATGGCCTACATCGAGTGGGTCGACGCCTTCGTCCTGGCCGCGCCGGCCACCGAAGAGGCCCAGCCGGAAGCCGCGGAAGCCACCGCTTCCTGAGCCCCTGCACAAATCCTGATCGCGCGGACGCCTTCCCGGCGTCCGCGCTTTTTTGCGCTCAGACGATGAGCATGCAATCGCCGTAGCTGAAGAAGCGGTAGCGCTCG
>CAZSBO010000012.1:34209-42011 GCA_964605265.1 uncultured Prosthecobacter sp. | reverse complement strand
ACCGCCTTCACGGTCAGTCTGCCGGTGGATCTGCGTGGCGAGTACCGACTCTTCGTGCAGCCCTACCAACGTGCCGGTGCGCATGTGGCAGGCGCCTGGAGTTTGCGGGAGCATCCGCAGGTCGCGCAGACCTGGCAGGCCCGCGACGTGGAATGGATCTGGGTCAAGGGGGATCACGCCAAGGACCCGGGGTATCGCGCGGGTTTCGGTCCGCTGGCGGTGAGCTTGGAAATGGATGCCTGGCTGCCGGCCAACAAGGTCACGACCCTGGCGCTGCGGCTGGGGGCGGAGCAGTTCGGGGTGAGCTACGATGCCACGGGCAGCCCGTCCGAGGCGCAGTTGCCGAATACGGTGGCGCTCGACCGCAGCAACCGCCTGCTTGTGCTGGCGCCGGTGACGAATCCGCCGAACCTGCGCAAGTGGACCGCCAAGGTCAACCCGGCGACCGGGGCCTTCACCGGCAGCTTTGAACTGCTCGACGTCACCCAGAAGCGCAAGGTGACCTTCAGCGGCGTGCTGCGCCAGGCGGCCGATGCCGAAGGCGACGGCCTGCAGGGCCGCGGCCACTTCCTGCTGCCACCGCTCAAGGGCGCGGACACCACGGAGAAGATCACAGGCCGACTGGAGCTTCGGCGGGACCTGTAGACGCGGGCATTGACCGCGTGGATCCCTGCGGGTCGCTGCCCCGTACGACCGAGGGAGCCTGCGGTCGGAGATCTCGCAGCGCTTGGGTAGGAAGAGGAAGGGTAGAAAAATGTGGGCGCAGCGGCTGAGGGCCAAAGTACTTCCCGGGCTTCAGCCCGCGAACGGCCGGCCACCTCACGACGGGCTGAAGCCCAAGAGTACTCTGAGAGACCTGCCAGCCAGTCCCTCAGCTCCAGGCTCTCCGTTCCCCGCATTTTTCAGCCCGCACTTGCCAAACGACCGGGGGCCGTTATACTGAAAGTTCACGGAAGGGTGGCTGAGTGGTCTAAAGTATCTGACTCGAAATCAGACGTGGGGGCAACCTCACCGTGGGTTCGAATCCCACCCCTTCCGCCATTCTTCGCCGTCTCAGCGGCGAAGAATGCCCTCCGAAGCTCGAAGAGCGAAGGACGGGCTGATCTTTTCCCGCCCGGCTTCGAATGGCACGCCATTCTTGGGAAGCCGCCTCACTCCCGGCGCGCGCGTTCGGCGATGAGGAAGACAGCGAGGATGAGCTCGACGACGACCCGCGCGGCGAGCACGTAGAGGACGAAGGCGAGCGGGCCGGTGACGAGGGTGAAGAGGCCGTAGAGCAGGCCGACGCTGAAGCCGCTGAACATCCAGGCGAGGGCGGACAGCAGGGCGCCGATCAGGCTGAGGGCGTACAGCACGCGGATCAGGCGCGGCGTGACGAACTCGCGGAAGGAGAAGTCGGAGACGAGATCGAAGAGCGCGCGCAGCACCGACCAGGGGCTGCGCGCGTTGTCGTGGGGTGTGGGATCAGGCATGGTGCGGGCGCCCGCTCATTTCACCAGGCGCAGGATGAAGGGGTAGCGGTAGGCCTTGCCTTCGTTCGACTGGATGGCGGCGATGATGACCAGCACAATGGCGGCAATGCCGACGCCGATGAGCAGGATGAGGGGCAGCACCAGCCAGAAGGTGAGCCAGCAGATCAGGGCAATGATGCTGACCGTGATGTTGAAGTTGATTGCCTCCTTGCCCTGATCGTTGACGAAGGGCATGCTGTCCTTCTTGATCGCCCAAAGGATGAGCGGGGCAATGATCGAAGCGCCCGGCACGGCAACGATGAAGCCGGCAAAGGACAGCAGGTGGCAGAGCATCGCCATCGTGCGTTCTTCCTTGGAAGGACCCGCCGCGGAGATTTCCGGGGCGCCGTCTGGAGGCGGGGTGCTGGTTTCCATACGGTCCCCACCCTAACCCGCCGCCGCCCGAGGCGCAACCGCGGTCTCGGCGAGCGGCCGGGTGCGGTCGGGCTTGCCACTGGCGGTTTTCGGCAGGGCATCGACCAGGACAAAGCGCACCGGCACCTTGTGTGCCGACAGCCGGGCCCGGCAGTGCTCACCGAGCTCGCGTGGGCTCGGCGGAGCGGCGGGGTTGCGCGCGATGATCGCAGCGGCCGGCACCTGGCCGAAGTCTGGGTGCGGTTGGCCGGCGACGCGGGCTTCGCGCACGCCGGGATGCTCCTGCAGGCAGGCCTCGATCTCCTCGGGGAAACACTTCATGCCGCCGACGTTGATGACGCTGTGGCTGCGGCCGAGCAAAAAGACCGCACCCGCAGCATCGCGGCGGGCGAGGTCGCCGGTGCGGAACCAGCCGTCCTGCAGCAGTTTTTCGCGCGGGGTCCACGGGCTCAGGTAGGCATCGACCAAACCGGGCCCGCGCAGGCAGAGTTCGCCGGTCGCGCCCTCGGCCACCGGTTGACCGGCCTCGTCGTGCAGCTCGATCGCGAAGCCGGGTTGCGGGGCGCCGACGCTCGCCGCCTTTTCGGGCCAGGCGGTGTTGAGCAGGGGCAGGCCGCACTCGATGATGCCGAGCGCCTGGCGCAGCGGCAGGCCGAAGGTTTGCTGAAAGGCTTCGGCCGTGGCTGCTGGCAGGGGCGCGGCGGTCGACACCGCCAGGCGCAGGCTTGGCACCGGGCCGGCACCGGGGGCGCCGGCGAGCAGGGCGTGGTGGAAGGGCGCGGCGTAGAGCACCGTGCCGCGGTACGCCTGCAGGGCGGCGATCACGTCCTCGCCGAGGTGGCTGGCCGGCAGCACGGTGGCGGCGCCGTGGCGCAGGTACAGCAGCAGGGAGACCGCAAAATGATGCGCCATGGGCAGCATCCAGATGATGCGATCGCCCGGGCCGATGCCGAGGCCGGCGTTGGCGGCGGTCAGGCGCGCGAGCAGGGTTTCGTGCGAGAGCACGATGCCCTTGCGTCGGCCGGTGGTGCCGGAACTGAAACGCACCAGCGCCGGGTTGAGCCGGGCCAGCTCCGCTTCATCAAAGCTCGGCGGCGGCGGTGCCAATTCGAACCAGGTGGCGGTCAGGCCGGCGGCGGCGAGGTCGCGCGCCCCACTCGCCGGATGCGGCCAGTCGTGGCCGCCGGCGGCGAGCACGGCGTGCAGGGAAGTGGTCGCCGCCAGCTCGATCTGCTCCGGCCCGGTCAGCTCCGGCGCCACCGGGATGAGCACCGCGCCGGCGCGCAGCAGGGCGAGCGACCAAACAATGTGCGCCAGGCCATTCGGACAGGACAGCCCCACCCGCCGGCCCTGGCAGTCGCCCAGCGCGGCCGCAGCGGCGGCGGTCCAGGCGTCGAGTTCCCCGTAGCTCGTCGTTCGCGTCGCCTCCATGAGGGCGGGCGCGGCGGGGTCGGCGTGGTGGAAGATGTCGTTGGCGAGGTTCATTCCTGGGCTGGATTCATGCTAACCCGCGATGCCGGGCTGGCAATCGCGCGCCCGACCCTTTCTTGTCTTCGGTCGCCCTTCCTTGCGAAATGGTGGCCGGCGGGCGGCGTTTGTGTTAGGACAGCCTCAACACCATGAAAATTCGCCTGCTCCCCGTTTTTGTCGCGCTGCTGCTGGCCGGCGGCACCCGTTTGCCGGCCGCCGACGCCAAGGTCGATTTCGCCAGCCAGATCAAGCCCGTCCTCGGCGGTCGCTGCATCAGTTGCCACCAGTCGGGCGCGCTGTTTGGCGAGCTGAACCTGGAGAATCGCGACATGGCCTTCAAGAAGCGCGCCAATGGACCGGTCATCCTGCCGGGCCGCCCCGACAGCAGCATGCTTTACCTGGTGCTCAAGCTGCCGCCGAAGGAAATGAAGGCGATGCCGCCCAATGGCCACCGCATTCCGGATCGCGAAGTGCAGCTCATTCACGACTGGATCCAGCAGGGGGCGGCATGGCCCACCGGCGCCGAGGGCGTCATCCGCCCGCCTGCGGCCAAGGCCGACACCGGTTCCTGACGCGGCCCCGCCATGACCGCCTGGATCGCGCGCCTTTTTCTGCTCGCCGGCCTCGTCGCCGCACTGTTCGGCTTTCATCACGCGCGCACCCACCGGCCGCTGCGGGTCGACACCGCCCGCGCGCAGGGCATCCTGCTGCTCGGCAACGGCACCGACCCCGCCACCCTCGATCCCCACCTCGCCACCGGCACGCCCGAGCACCATATCCTCGACGCCCTGTTCGAGGGCCTGGTGACCCCGGCGGCCGACAACCCCGATGGCAATGCCCCGGGCGCCGCCGAGCGCTGGCAGACCGAGGATTATGTCCACTGGACCTTCCACCTGCGTCGCGAGGGCCGCTGGAGCGACGGCACGCCGGTCACCGCGCGCGACTTCCTGTTCGCCTACGAACGCATCCTGACGCCGGCGCTCGCCGCCGATTACGCGCCGATGCTGTACCCGCTGCGCAATGCCGAGGCCTTCAACACCGGCAAGATCACCGACTTCCGCCAGGTCGGCGTCGAAGCGCCCGACGACCACACCCTACGCCTCACCTTGAAGGGGCCGGCACCCTACCTGCTGTCGATGCTCAAGCACTACGCCTGGTATCCCGTGCCGCGCCACGTCATCGAGCGCCACGGTCGCATGACCGACCGCGTTTCACCCTGGACACGAGCCGGTCACTTCGTTGGCAACGGCGCCTTTCAACTTAAAGAGTGGCGGCTCAATCACTACCTCGCCGTCGAGCGCAACCCGCACTACTGGGATGCCGCCTCGGTGCGCTTGAACGGCATCCACTTTTTTCCCATCGTCAGCGACGCCACCGAGGAGCGGGCCTATCGCGACGGCCAGTTGCATGCGACCCAGACCCTGCCGCTGGCGAAGATCCCCGATTACCGGAGCCAGCCTGATTGTCGCATCGATCCGCTGCTCGGGGTGTATTTTTACCGCTGCAACGTCACGGTGAAACCGCTCGACGACCCGCGGGTGCGGCGCGCCCTGGCGCTGGCGCTCGACCGCGCGAGCCTGACCGGCAATGTCCTGCGCGCCGGTCAGCAGCCCGCGCACGGTTTCACCCCGCCGGGTTGTGCCGAGGGCTACACCACGCCGCAGATGCTCGAGTTCGATCCGGAGCGCGCGCGCCGGTTGCTGGCCGAGGCCGGCTTTCCGGAGGGCCGTGGTTTCCCGGAGCTGGAGATCCTCATCAACACCTCCGAGGCCCACCGGGTCATCGCCGAGGCCGTGCAGGAGATGTGGAAGCGGCATTTGAATGTCCGCGTCGGCGTGCGCAACGAGGACTGGGGTGTCTATTTGGAAAGCCAGCGCAAGCTCGCCTTCAGCCTGAGTCGCGCGGCCTGGGTGGGGGATTATCTCGATCCTTCGACCTTCCTGACCCTGTGGCGCACCGGCGACGGCAACAACAACACCGGCTGGAGCCGTGCCGAGTATGATGCCCTGCTCGACGCCAGCGCCCGCGAGGGCGACCCCGCGCGGCGCTTTGAGATCCTGGGCCAGGCCGAGCGACTGCTGCTCGACCAACTGCCCGTGCTGCCGGTTTACTGGTATGTCCGCCCCTGGCTCAAGCGTCCCGAAGTCCAGGGCTGGCTGCCCTCCGTGCTCGACAGTCGCTGCTACAAGGCCATCTCTCTGGAAGCCCCTTGATTTCCCCGCGGGTACGGCCTACCAGCAGCCTGCTGCCATGAACGAACAACTGAAGATCCTGAGCGGATCCGCCCATCCCGAACTCGCCCGGCTCATCTGCCAGAATCTTGGCACCCAGCTTTGCGATGCGACGCTGACGACCTTTCCGGACGGCGAGACCTTCGTGCAGATCAAGGAGAACATCCGTGGCGGCGACATCTACATCGTCCAGCCGACCTGCCCGCCGACCAACCAGAACCTGATGGAACTGCTCATCATGGTCGACGCCGTGCGCCGTGCCAGCGCCCACCGCATCACGGCCGTGCTGCCGTTCTTCGGCTATGCCCGCCAGGACCGCAAGGACCGCCCGCGCGTGCCGATCACCGCCAAGCTAGTCGCCAACCTGCTCGTCGCCAGCGGGGTCCACCGCGTGCTCACGGTCGATCTGCACGCCGGCCAGATCCAGGGCTTCTTCGACATCCCGGTCGATCATTTGTACGCCGCGCCCGTGCTGATGAAGGCGATTCGCGAGCGCGGCATCGAGGACCTGGTGGTGGTTTCGCCCGACGTCGGCGGCATCAAGATGACCCATGCCTACGCCAAGGCCCTCAACGCGCCCATGGCCATCGTCGCCAAGAACCGCGTCAGCGCCGAGGAGGTCGAGGCCCTCAACGTCATTGGCGACGTCGCCGGCCGCAATGTCCTGCTGGTGGATGACCTCACCGAGACCGCCGGCACCCTCACCGCCGCGGCCGAGCTGCTGCGCAAGCACGGCGCCCGCAACATCTACGCCGGCGTCTCGCACGCCGTGCTGGGCGACAAGGGCAAGGCGCGCATCGCCGAATCGCCGATCATCGAGCTGTTTGCCACCAACTCCGTGCCGCAGGCGGTGGGCGACAAGGTGACCTCGCTGGACATTTCCGGGCTGCTCGCCCAGGCCATCATTCGCATCCATAACAACGAGTCCGTCACTTCTCTCTTTGACATCTAGCGGCGGGCGACTATGCTCCCGGCCCTTTTCTTCCAAACACCTGTTCATCGGAGCAACGCATCATGGCCAAAATCCTCGACATCCCCGCCCAGCCGCGCACCAGCGCCGGTACGTCCGCCGTCAACCGCCTGCGCAAGTCCGGCTCGATCCCGGCCGTGATCTACGGTCGCAAGACCGCCCCGACCAATGTGCAGGTCGACGCCAAGTCCTTCACCAAGCTGCTGGAAAGCAGCGCCTCGGACAACATCCTCGTCAGCCTCAAGCTCGGCGAACAGGCTCAGCTCGCCCTGGTTCAGGAAGTCCAGCACGACCACCTGCGCGGCGGCATCCTGCATGTCGACTTCCACGCCGTCGCCATGGATGAAGAAATCCACGCCCAGGTGCCGCTGCACCTGACCGGTGAGTCCCCGGGCGTCAAGCTCGGTGGCCTGCTCGAAATCTTCCACCACAACCTCGAAGTCCGCTGCCTGCCCAAGGATCTGCCGGACAACATCGAGATCGACATCTCGACGCTGGAACACGGTCAGGGTGTCAACGTGGGCGACGTCAAGCTTCCCGAAGGTGTGCGCGCCAAGCTGGCCGCCGAAGTACTCGTGCTGAGCTGCGTGGCGCCGAAGGTCGAGGAGACCCCCGCCGCTGCGGCCGCCGCGGCCCCGGCCAAGAAGTAATCCAGGTGTTCGTGCCTGAGAACCGCCGTGTCCGGAGTTGATGCCTCACCCCGTCCTCCGGAAGCGATCGTTCCCCGACTGATCGTCGGTCTCGGCAACCCCGGGCCGGAATACCACAACACCCGTCACAACGCAGGTTTCATGGTCCTCGACGAGCTGGCAAGCCGCTTCGGAGCCTCCTTTGCCGAGGAGCGGCGCTGGCATGGTCTGGCGGCGAAGTTCGCCGGTGGCTGGCTGCTCAAGCCGATGACCTTCATGAATGACAGCGGCCGCAGTGCCGCCGCGCTGGCGCACTTTTACAAGATCGCCCCGGCCGAGACGCTGGTCGTTCACGACGACGTCGACCTGCCGCTCGGCAACCTGCGTGTGCGCCTGGCCGGTTCCGCGGCCGGTCACAACGGCCTGAAGTCGCTCATCCGCCACTTCGGCACCGAAGCCTTTCCCCGTCTCAAGGTCGGCATCGCCGCCGGAGCGGGTCGCCCCGCCGGCGGCCGCCTGGTCGGCCATGTGCTCGGCGGCTTCCGCCCCGAGGAGCAGACCGAGATCCAGATTGCGGTGCAGCGCGCCGCCGATGCCATCATCCTCGCCTTGCGTT
>CAZSBO010000012.1:0-34199 GCA_964605265.1 uncultured Prosthecobacter sp. | reverse complement strand
ATGCCGCTGAGCACCTGCTGCCGCGCCTGCGCCGCCCCACGGTGTTGACGGTACATGATCTGATCTTCGAACGTTACCCGCAGCACCATACCCGGCTGAACCGGCTCTTTCTCAAGGTGGGTATGCCCCTGTTTGTGCGCGCCGCCGATGCCATCATCCTCGCCTTGCGTTCCGGCCTGGGCGCGGCGATGAATCTTTTCAACCAGAAACCCAACGCCAACCCACCACCTCAGACACCACGATGAAGCGCAAGTATGATGCCATGATCGTCCTCGACATGAAGGGCAAGGAAGAATCCGTCGAACAGCTCGTCAGCGGCCTCGGCCGTGAAATGGAGCTCTCCGGCGCCAAGCTCGAAGAGATCGACCACCTCGGCAAACGCAAGTTCCCCTACAGCCCCCGCCACGTCGAGAGCGGCTACTTCGTCAACTTCAAGATCGAGGCCGACAACGCCGCCCTCGACTCGATGCGCGCCAAGTTCCGCCTCAACGAGAACATTTACCAGCAGCAGTACCTGCGCCGCGGCGAATAAGCCGAGCCCGCGTTGGACTTCCCGGAGGAGTGGCCGCATCCGCGGTCGCTCCTCCGTTTTTTTGAAACCCGTTCAGCCGGCCTCGCCGCCAGACAGTTTCACTTCGCCGGACAGCACGCCGATCAGGAAGGAGGCATGGCGCTGGATCTCGGCGGTCAGGCCCATGAGGCGGTTGCGGAAGAAGAAGTAGAAGAACATCGCCGGGATGCCGACGATGAGTCCGCCGGCGGTGGTGATCATCGCTTCGCCGATGCCCCCGGCGAGATCGGCCGGCTCGCTCTGGCCGGACTTGAGTTGGTTGAAGGCGGTGATCATGCCGGTGACCGTGCCGAACAACCCGAGCATCGGCGCCAGCGTGGCGAAGACGTTGAGGTAGTTGACCCACAGGGTCCAGCGTGTCTCCTCGGCATCGAGCGCCTCGGCGGCGGCCTCCTCCATCGACACCTTGTTGGCCTGATCGCGCTCGAAGTTGACCTTGAGCAGGGCGGCGGCGAGCACGCGGGTGATGCCACAGGGATTCGCCAGGCAGCTCTGGTAGGCGGTGCCGACATCGCGCTTTTGCATGGCCAGGGTGAGGGCATCGACCAAGCCCTTGGGGGCCATCTTTTTCGCGCTCAACTGCAGCAGGCAGTAGGCGGCCACGGCGACGGTGCCGACCGAGAAAACCAGCAGCAGGTGCATGGTCCAGCCGCCCTGCTGGTAGAGGTCGAGCAGGGAGGTCGATTCGACCACGGCGGGTGGCGGTGGTTCCTGGGCGGTGGCGATGCCGGTGGTCAGGAACAGGATGGCGGCGGTGACGAGCAGACGGGGCAGGGCGGTCATGGCGGTGGGGTAACGGGCGGCTGGGTGCTGGTGTCGGCTGACAGTGGCGGAGCCGCGGGCGGGGCCTGCTTGGCCCGTGCTGCGGCGGCGGTTTTGGGGTAGAGGGCGAGCAAGTCCCGGGTGCGGTCGTGGGCGGCCTCGGTCTCACCGGCGAAGCGGTGTACCTGCACGGCGCCCCAGATGGCCTCGGCGGCGCGTTCCTCGGCCGAGCCGTGGAAGAGCGGCAGGCGCAGGAAGAGGTCGAGCGTGCGGTGGTAGAGCCGGGTGCGCTCGGCGGCGTGGGCCTCGTCGTCGCGCCAGCGCGGATGCTCGCTTTCAAACTGGCGCAGGCGCTCGAACTCGGCCTGGGCGAGCACCAGCCCGGCTTCGAGCAGCAGGTCAGGATCGTCCTCTCTGCGGGCGAGTCGCTCCGCCTCGGCCACGGCTTCATCCAGCCGGCGCAGCTGGAGCAGGGCACGCAGGCAGCCGCGGCGGGCTTCGGCGCGGCGGCGCTTGTCCCAGTCCTCGCGGGCAATGAGGTCGCCGATGCGCAGGGCACGTTCCGCCAGCAGCGGGTCATTTTGGCGCAGGCACTCGCGCATGAGCGCCAGGCCAATGGCGCCGGCATTGCTGGCCGGCCGCCCCAGGTGCACGGATTTCTCCTGCCAGAGCTCGAGCAGGCGTCGCTCCTGCGTGGCCGGATCGGCGAGCGCCTCCGTTTCGCCGGGCAGGGGGGCGAAGTCGATGAAGCGAATGGCGTCGGGCAACAGGCTACGCCGGGCCGTGCCGCGACCGCCGGGCAGGGTTTCCACCAGCACGATCTCGCGGCTGGCCAGGCGTTCAAGGCGGCCGTGCAGGGCGCGTCCGTCCTGCAGGTGCACGACGTCCTGGGCCGCGGCAGTCGCGGTGAGCAGGCAGAGCAGGCGGGCGATCATGGGCTAGGAGGTGACGTCGTCAGCGGGCCGGGTGCGGCGTTGCAGGCGGCGCGCCGCCTCGGCCTGTTCCGGCAGGCCCTGCAGGGCGTCGCTGGCAACCAGTTCGCTGAGCACCTCGACGGCCTCCGGCCGGCGACCGAGGGTTTCCAGCACGAGGCCACGCGCCAGATAGGCGCGGGCGGCGAGGTCGCGTTGACGGCTGTGGCCAAGGTACACGCGTTCGTAGAGGGCGGCGGCCTTGAGGGCTTCGCCCTGCCGTTCCCAGAGGGCGCCCCAGGCGAGCAGCGTCTCGGCCTTGGTACGGGCCGCGGCGGTTTTGTCGGCCAGCAACTCGCGAAACAGCGTCGCCGCCTCCTGCACCCGGTCCTGGCCGGCGAGCAGGACGGCGCGCTCCAAGCGCACCTGGCCGCGCAGCTCGGGATGGGCGGCGCGTTTTTCGCAGCGACTGAACCAGTCGAGCGCCGCGCGCGGGTCGCCATCGGCCGAGGCGAGCCAGCCGAGCCCGGCAAGCGCGCGTTCGGCCTCGACGGCGCGCGGGTGCCAGCGCAGCAGCTCGGTGTACAACTCGCGCGCCCGCAGCCGACTGCCGGCCAGGCGCGAGGCATCGGCGCAGTCGGCGATGACCCGCGGGTGCTGGCGGCGCACATCGAGCAGGGAGGCGGCCATGAGGAAGTCGGCCTGGGCGAGGCGGGGGCGGTCGCTCGGCTGCAGTTGCGCCTCCAGCCAGTGCAGGCGCGCGGTCAGGGTGCGCTTGCCGGCAGCGAGCGCAGTCTGGCGCCGGCGCAGCAGGTCGCGGCGCAGTTCCAGTCGGGCGGCGTCGCCGCGGTGCAGTCGTGGCAGCGCCAGCAGCACGTCCTCGACCCCGTGATGCTCGGGCTGGTCGCCATGCGCCTCAACCGCTCGCCAGTACTCGGCCCGCGCCTCTTCGGGCTGGTCCTGGGCAAGGCTGGCCTGTCCGCACCAGAACACCGCTTCGGCGAGCCGGCGGCTGTGCGGCCGGTCGCGGATGAAGGCCTCATGATGCTGCCGCAAGCCGTCCCAGTCGCGGCGCAGCTTGAGCACCTGGCCGATCTTGAAATGCGCCTGCTCAAACCAGGCGCCCTCACCGACTAACCGATAGTTCGTTAGGCCGGGATCGAGTTCTCCCTGGGCGCAGAGCAGGTCGCCGCAGAGCACGCGCGCCTCGTCGGCATCGGCCGCCTGGGGGTGCTCGCGCAGGAAGAGATCGAATTCCTCCAGCGCGCCCTCGCGATCGCCGAGGGCGTGGCGACAGTAGGCGCGGCGAAAGACCGCCGCCTCGCGGTGGCGGGCGTTGTCGCCAAAGCGACTCAGGTGCGTGGCCAGGTGGTCGCGGCAGGCGGCGTACTCGCGATCGAAGCTGAGTGCCAGACCGAGCCAGTAGCTGGCGTCCTCGGCGATGGGGGTTTTGCCGTGCCGGGCGAGCACCTCGCGGAAGCTGTTGGCGGCCGCGGCGTTGTCATCGGCCATGAGCCGGGCCATGCCGGCGAGGAACCCGGCCTGCGCGGCGAGTTCGTGCTTCTCACTGGCCAGCGTTTCGAAATCGGTGGCCGCCGCCGGAAAATCACCGGCGTCGTAGCGGGCCTGGGCGAGCAGGAACCGCGCCTGCCTTGCCTGCTCGGCATGGTCGGTGCCGAAGCGTTTCAGCCAGGTTTGGGCGGCGGCGATGCAGTGGTCGTGGCGGCCGACCTGCTGCCAGCTTTGCACGGCGGCCAGTCCGGCCTGGGCCTGCTGGGCCCGCGCGCCGGGCAGATCCTGGGCGGCTTCCAGCACCAGGGCGGCCTCGCGCCAGCGTTCCAGACCGAGCCAGGCGTACCCGAGGCGCAGGCGCACGCCGAGGTCGAAGTCGGCGGTCGCCGCAAAGTGGCGCTGCTCGCGTTCGGTGCGCGCCAGCACGCCGCGCTTTTGAAAAATCAGCGGCTCATTGCCCGGTCGCTGCTGCAGGGCCTCGATCTCGAGTCGCAAGGCCGCGAGGCGCGCCTCCTGATGGCGTCGCAGGCGGTCGGCCGGCCAGACCCGCTGTAGGCAGGCGATGGCCTCGTGAGGCTGGCCGGCGTCGAGCAGGCGGCCGCCGAGTTCCGCGAGCAGGCTGTGCAGGCTGACGAGCTGGGTGACCTGATCGAGGTGCGGTTGCAGGCTGAGGGCG
Organism: uncultured Prosthecobacter sp.; assembly: GCA_964605265.1. GTDB lineage: Bacteria > Verrucomicrobiota > Verrucomicrobiia > Verrucomicrobiales > Verrucomicrobiaceae > Prosthecobacter. The sequence goes on along the minus strand of CAZSBO010000012.1, from coordinate 29,767 downwards.
AGCTCGCGTGCGGTGGTGAGTTGATCGGTCGCCAGCAGCGCGTGCAGGCGCAGGATCTGGGCGCGCAGGGCGGCCTCGCGATCGAGCTGCCAGAGCCGACCCGACTGCTGGGCGAAGAAGGCGGCGGCTTCGTCATGGCGGCCTTCCAGGGCGAAGGTGCTGCCGTAGAGCAGGATCGTCTCGACCTTGCGGGGGGATTGAAACTCCGGGGTCTGGAAGTAGGTGAGCAGGGCCGCGCGCGCCTGCTCATGGGCCTCGACCTGAAGCAGCAGGATGCCGTGCCAGAAGGCCAGTTCGTCGCGCAGCCGCGGTTCCAGCTTGGGTTGGGCGAGGCAGGTCGAGACGAGTTCACCGGCGGCGCCGAATTCGCCCAGGCGGATGCGCGCCAGGGCCAGCCGGGGTTGCACCTTGGCGACCGCCTCCGCAAGCTCCGGTTCCTCGCCGTAGGTATCGAGAAAGCGCTGAAAGTGTTCCGCCGCCTTGGGCCAGTCCTGGGCGGTGGCGGCCGCCTCACCGGCGGTCAGCAGGGCGGCCGGCGTATCCACTTCCTGAGCCGAGCCGACAAGGGTGGCGCCGAGCAGCAGAACGACAAGCCGGCAGATCATGGGTCAAATCAACCCAATCCATGCAGCTTTTCAATAGGTAAATTTCCAAGAATGACAAATCACCCATCTCAGGCGCAGCGCTGCGCCTGACCGGACTCCAGCGCCCGCCAGACGGCATCGACGACGCGCATGTAGCACAGGCCCTCGGTGAAATCGGGGCGCGGCCGCGGCGCGGCGGGGTCGCGCACGGCGGCGATGAAGTCGCGTTCCACCGTCCAGCCGCCCTGCAATTCGGGTGGCACCTCGACCGGGTCGAGCGTGCCGCCGCGGCGACCCAGGCGCAGGGATTCGTCGCCAAAGTCATAGTGCAGCGTGCCCTCGCCGCCGTGGATCCAGAGTTGGTCGCCGGGAGCGTGGGCGGCGACGCCGCTGAACAGCAGGGCGGCCTCGGTGCCGTCGCGGAAGCGGGCGAGCACGTGCAGGAAGTCGGGGATGTCGACGGCGTCGGGGGCGCTGCCGGCGAAGCCGCCGCGGGCCTCGACCTCGACGATGTGGCCGAGCCAGCGCTGCAGGACTTCGATGTAGATGCCGAGCGTCAGGATCTGGATGCCGCTGGCCTCGCTGCGCCGGCGCCAGTGGCCGGCCTGGGCGGGATCGAGCCAGAGTGGGTTGAAGCTGTGCAGGACGACCTGGTGCGGCTTGCCGATGGCGCCCTCGGCGAGCAGCTCGTGCAGGCGGTTGCCGGCGCCCAGGCCGTGCGGGGCGGGGCAGATGCCGGTGACGAGTTCGGGAAAACTCTGCGCCTTTTCCCACATGCGTTCGGCCTCGGCGAGGCTGGCGGCCATGCGCGCCTGGGTGAAGACGTGTTTGCCGCGTTCGAGGGCGAAGCAGGTGGCGTCGGCGTGCAGGTTTGGATGCGCGCCGATCCAGACGATGTCGACCTCGTCGTGATCGACGACTTCCTCCCAGCGGGCGATGGGTTCGGCTTCGGGGGTGAAGTCGCGGCAGAAGGTCTCGGCGCTGGCGAGGCTGGAGTTGGCGACGGCGCGAAAGGAGACGCCGGGCAGGGCGCGCAGGCCGGGCAGGTGGCGCTGCTTGACGATGCCACCGGCGCCGACGAGGCCGATGCGGAGGGGGCGGGGGGAATCCATGGGGCGACTCTTCCCGCAAAGCGACGGCATGCAAGCGGACGGCGTGCACTCGTCATTGCGCCGGCGCCGCGCCCCGGCATCTTGGCAACCCATGATCAGCATCCTCGACCCCGCCGACGGCGCCTCCGGCGCAGCCAGCCTGGCCGAGCGAATGCATCATGCCTTTTCCACCGAGGGCCGGCTGGCGCAGTCGCCGCAGTTTGAATATCGGCCGCAGCAGCAGCGCATGGCCGGCCTCGTGGCGGGTGCCCTGGAAAAAAACCACGCCCTTGTCGTCGAGGCCGCCACCGGCGTCGGCAAATCGCTCGCCTACCTGGTGCCGGCGGTCGAGCACGCGCTCGAGCACCGGCGCAAGGCGATCATCTGCACGCACACGATCAACCTGCAGGAGCAGCTCATCCACAAGGACATACCGATCGTGCGCCAGATCGTCGGCGACTTCCATGCCGAGCTGCTCAAGGGGCGCGGCAATTACCTTTGCCCGACCCGGCTGAAGAACGCCTTCGCGCACAGTGGCGACCTGTTCAGCAGCAGTGAGGCGGCCGAGCTGACGATGATCGAGGACTGGCTGCGCGAGCATCCGGGCGGCACGCTCAGCGAGATGGATTTCACGCCCGGTGCGCGCGTCTGGTCGCTTGTTTGCAGCGAGCCGCACGCCTGCACCCCGCGGCGCTGTCCGCCGGGCAGCGGCTGCGTTTATCAGGACGTGCGCCGGCGCATGGCCGAGGCCGATGTGCTGGTGCTCAACCACACCCTGTTCTTCACCCTGCTCGCCTCGGCCGAGGAAACCCTGGCCGAGGACGCCAACTTCATCTTCCCGCGCGACTTCGTCATCCTCGATGAGGCGCACACGATCGAGAACATCGCCGCCAAGGCCTTCGGCATCCACGTCAGCGAATCAAACATCCGCTTCGAGCTCGGCCGCCTGTTCAACCCGCGCACCCGCAAGGGTTTCTTCGCCTCGCTTGGCGAGCAGGACGGCATCCGCGAGGTGTCGCAGTGCCTGGGCATGGTCGATGGCTTTTTCCGCGAGGCCGAGGCGGCCTGCAAGTTCAGCGGTCCCTACGGCAAGGAGTTCCGGATCCGCGAACCGGGCCTGCTTGAGGACAGCCTGGCGCTGCCGCTGCAGCGGGTTGCCCGCGCCGCCCAGAAGGCCGGCGATGCCGCTCGCAGCGAGGGGCAGAAACTGGAACTGCTCGACATCGCCAAGCGGTTGACCGCCCTGCGCGCCAGTGTCGCCGCCTTCCTCGACCAGAGCGAGGAGGAGCATGTCTACTGGGCCGAACGCGGCGGCGGCGACCCACGGGTGCTGTCCTTCCACAGCGCGCCGATCGATGTGGCGCCGAAGTTGGAGAGCCTGTTCTTCACCGGCACCAAGGCCTGCGTCTTCACCAGTGCCACGCTCGCCGTCGGCGATGATCCCGGCCTGCAGTACTTTCGCCGCCGGGTCGGTGCCGCGCGCGCCGAGGCGGCGGTGCTGGAGAGCCCGTTCGACCTGCGCAAGCAGATGCGGCTCTACCTGGTGCGCAAGATGCCGGAGCCGTCGAACCCCGCCTATGTCGAGGCCCTGCAGGAGAAGATCCGCCACTTTCTGGAGATGTCGCGCGGGCGCGCCTTCGTGCTGTTCACCGGTTACAGCCAGATGAGTTCGCAGGCCGACCTGCTGGAGGAGTTCTGCGAGGAGCGCGGCTGGCGCCTGCTGGTGCAGGGCCGCGGCATGCCGCGCCATCAGATGCTCGCCGAATTCAAGCAGGACGTGCACAGCGTGCTGCTGGGCACCGACAGTTTTTGGACGGGTGTCGACGTGCCCGGCGAGGCACTCAGCAATGTCATCATCACCCGCCTGCCGTTCGCGGTGCCCGATCATCCGGTGACGGCCAGTCGGCTTGAGTATCTGGAAGAGCAGGGGCTCAACAGCTTCACCACCTACAGCGTGCCTGAGGCCGTGCTCAAGCTGCGCCAGGGCGTGGGCCGACTCATCCGCACCCGCAAGGACCAGGGCATGGTCGTCATCCTCGACCCGCGCATCCTCAGCAAGCCCTATGGCCGCGCCTTTTTGGCGTCGCTGCCGGACTGTCCGACCGACATCGTCTGACGCTCAGAAATTGAAACGCAGGTTGAGGGCGGCAAACGGGGCCGGATCGAGCGATTCATCGACGCGGGTGCGGTCGTTGCGATCGCGGATTTCCAAGTCGCCGGCGAAGTTGATGCCGGCGCGCACGGCCAGGCTCAGGCGCGGATTGAACTGCCAGATCGCGCCGGCGGCGGCCTGCCAGCCGGAGACGATCAGGGTGTTGGCGCGACGGTCCTCGTCGAGGTCCCAGCTGCCGCCGCCCGGGTAGGCGCTGAGGTTGACCGTCAGCTTGTCGTTGAGGCGACGGCCGAGCACCAGGAAGGGCGGGGTGACCTGCAGGGTCCAGTCGCCGGGCTGCCAGATGAAACCGAGCGCCGGCAGCACGCGGCCCTCGTCGTGGGCCTGGCTGGCGTAGACGCCGCCGGCGACGCTGAAGCTGTCGGTGAACTCGTAGCCGAGCAGGCCGAGGGCGGCGACCTGGAAATCCTCGCCGGAGAGCTTTTCGAAATCCGAACCGAGACCGGGCGTGACGAAGCCGAGGCCCCACCAGGGCGAGTTCGGCTTTTTCCAGAAGGCGGACAGCTGGGCTTCCAGGGTGTGCAGTTCGCGATCAGTGCCGGCACCGCTGAAATCGTATTCGGTCAGGTTGTAGCCGAGCGAGACGCCAAGGCGCAGGCCGTTGTCGAGGCGCTGCTTCCACAGCGGCACGATGGTGCGCAGTTCGAAGGTTTCGAAGCCGCCGCCGTCGAAATCCTGGCTGCCGATGAAGGTGGTGTCGACCATGTAACCTGGCCGGCCAAAGCCGAAGGCGGCCGGGTCGATGAGTTCGGCGGCCTGGCCGGCGGGGGCGCAGGCCAGCAGCAGGGCGGCGAGGGGACGGCGGAGCAGGGCGGGAGTCATGCCTGAAAGCAACGCCCGCCGTTGCCCCGACAGATGCAAAAACCCCCTTGTCGGCGGATTCCGGATAGGACCGACGGCTTCACCGCGTCATTCTGTGCTCGTTATGCGTTTCTCCCTCCTGACTCTCACGCTGGCGGCGCTCGCCCTCCAGGCCCGCGCCGAATTGAAACTGCCCGCCCTTTTTGGCGATCACATGGTGCTGCAGCAAAAGCAGGCCAACCCGGTTTGGGGCTGGGACACGCCCGGCACCGAGGTGACCGTGCAGTTTGCCGGCCAGACTCAGACCGCCAAGGCCGGCGCCGATGGCAAGTGGACGGTGAAACTGGCCCCGCTGCCGGCGAACGCCAAGCCGGCGACGCTGACGATCCGCGGCACCAGCCAGCGTGAATTGAAGGATGTGCTGGTCGGCGAGGTCTGGGTCTGCTCCGGCCAGTCGAACATGCAGTGGAACGTGCTCAACTCCTGGGACGCCGATCTGGAGATCGCCACCGCCAAGTTCCCGAACATCCGCCTCATCTCCGTGCCGCAGGTTGGCACCCAGGAGCCGCAGGACGATTTCAAGGGCGAGTGGAAGCATTGCTCGCCGCAGACGGTCGGCGGCTTCTCGGCGGTCGGCTATTTCTACGGCCGTGTCCTGCACCAGATGCTCGACGTGCCGGTGGGCCTGATCAACAACGCCTGGGGCGGCAGCGCCGCCGAGGCCTGGGTGCGCCGCGACCTGCTGGAAAAGGACGCGCGCTACAAGACGCTGATCGACGGCTGGGTGCAGCGCGAAAAGCAGCTTTCTTCGGAGCAGGCGCGTGTCGCTCATGAGAAGGCGTTGGCCGACTGGAAAGCCAAGGCCGCGGCCGCCAAGAAGGAGGGCAAACCCTTCACGGCCCGCGCCCCGCAGAGCCCGCAACAGATCCTCGGCGGCCAGCATCGCCCGGGCAACCTCTACAACGGCGTGCTGCGGCCGACGATCGGTTATGGCATCCGTGGCGTCATCTGGTACCAGGGCGAAAGCAACGCCGGTCGCGCCCACGAATACGGCCACCTGTTCCCGATGATGATTCAGCACTGGCGCCAGGAGTGGGGCCAGGGCGATTTCCCCTTCTACTGGGTGCAGCTCGCCGACTTCAAGGCCGAGCAGCCGCAGCCGGGCGACAGCGAATGGGCGGAACTGCGTGAGAGCCAGACGAAGACCCAGAACGCCATCAAGAACGGCGGCCAGGCGGTCATTATTGATCTCGGCGAATCGAACGACATCCATCCGAAGAACAAGCGCGACGTCGCCGAGCGCCTCGCCCGCATCGCCCTGGCGCGCGACTACGGCCTCGATCTCAAGTGGCGCAGCCCGGAATACAAGTCGGTCGCCATCCAGGGCGACAAGGCCGTGGTGACGCTCGACACCTTCGGTTCCAGCCTGCGCACGGTGGACGTCAGCGAGGTGAAGGGGTTTGCCATCTGCGGCGAGGATCGCAAGTGGGTCTGGGCCGAGGCGAAGATCACCGGCAAGGACCGGGTCGAGGTCAAGGCGGCCGGGGTCGCCAAGCCGGTGGCGGTGCGCTATGCCTGGGCTGACAACCCGGTGTGCAACCTGTTCAGCGTCGAAGGTCTGCCGGTGACGCCCTTCCGCAGCGATGACTTCCCGATGATCACCGCGCCGAAGGCGCCGTGAGTCTACGGCGAACCAGGCTTCACCTCTTCAGGGCGGTCCTCCGGGACCGCCCTGTTTCGTTCAGGCCAGGCGCACGCTGCGCTTCTTGTCGAGCTTGAGCACCGCGCCGCTCTCCCAGGCCGGCTCGGCCTTCGGATCGGTGAGCTTGGCGCCGTTGAGCTGGATGCTGCCGCCCTGGATCAGCCGGCGCACCTCGCCGCCGGAGACGGTCTGGCCGAAGGTCGTCTGGAAGGCGTGCTGGACGACGCCGAGCACGTCGCGGCGTTCGCCGAGGGCGAGCTCGGGCAGTTCGGCGGCGGCGAGATCGCGCTTGCTGAAACGGATGTCCCAGTCCTCGCGACAGTCGCGCGCGGCGGCCTCGCCGTGGTAGACGGCGACGCATTGGCCGGCGAGCTGCTTCTTCGCCTCCATCGGGTGCAGGCCGGCGTCGAGCGTCTCGCCGAGCACAAGCAGGTAGTACTTCGCCATCAGCTCGTCGGGGATGCTCATCAGCTTGCCGAACATGTCCTTGGGCGCGTCGGTGAGGCCGACGTAGTTGCCGAGGCTCTTTGACATCTTTTTGACGCCGTCGAGGCCTTCGAGCAGGGGCAGGGTCATGCAGACCTGCGGTTCCTGGCCCTCCTCCTTCTGCAGGTCGCGGCCGACGAGGATGTTGAAAAGCTGGTCGCTGCCGCCGATCTCGACGTCGGCGCGGACGACGACGCTGTCCCAGCCCTGCATGATCGGGTACTGGATCTCGTGCAGGCGCACCTCGGTGCCGTCAGCGACGCGCTTTTTGAAGTCCTCGCGCTGGAGCATCTGCTGCAGGGTCACGCGGGCGTTGAGGCGGATGACCTCCATGAAGGGCATCTCCTTGAACCAGGTGCCGTTGAAGACGACCTCGGTGCGCTCGCGATCAAGCACGAGGAAGGCCTGGTCGGTGTAGGTCTTGGCGTTGGCCAGCACCTCGTCGTAAGTGAGCGGCGGGCGGGTCGTCGAGCGGCCGCTGGGGTCGCCGATCATGGCGGTGAAATCGCCGATGATGAGGACGATCTGGTGGCCCAACTCCTGGAACTGGCGCAGCTTGCGCAGGGCGACCGCATGGCCGAGGTGGATGTCCGGCGAGGTCGGATCCACGCCCAGCTTGACGCGCAGAGGACGGCCGCGCGCGAGCTTGTCGGCCAGCTCTTTTTCGCTGTGCAGGGTGACGATGCCGCGCTTGAGGATCTCGAGTTGTTCGGGGACGGGAAGCATGGGGAGGGGCCAGCATGCCCCGATCCGCGGGCGATGACAAACGGGGAAAAAGCGCTGGCGGCGATTTTTGCGCCGCGCAAGGTCGCGGCATGTCCGCCATTCCCCGTCGCACCGTCTGGTTTGAGGCCGGTCGTGTCCAGATCCTCGACCAGCGCCTGCTGCCCTGGCGCGTTGAGGTGGTGGCGCTTGGATCCGTGGCCGAGGTGGCGGTGGTGATCCGCGACATGGCGGTGCGCGGCGCCGGCTGCATCGGGGCGACCGCCGGTTACGGCATGGCACTGGCGGCGGTTGAGGCCTGCGACTGGGACGAACTGCAGCGGCTGGCGCAGGCGTTGAAGGCGACCCGGCCGACGGCGGTGAATTTGGCCTGGGCGGTGGACCGGCAGTTGACGGCGATCCGTGCCGCGGGCTGGCAGGCGCGCGTCGAGGTGGCGCGGGCGACCGCCGAGGCGATCGCCGACGAGGATGTGGCCGCCTGCGCGGCGATCGGCCGGCACGGCCTGGAATTGTTGCGCGGGCTGACGGCGCGGTCGCCGGGACGGCCACTCAATATTCTGACCCACTGCAATGCCGGCTGGCTGGCCTTTGTCGACATCGGTTCGGCGACCGCGCCGATCTACGCGGCGCACGAGGCGGGGCTGCCCGTGCATGTCTGGGTCGATGAGACCCGGCCGCGCAATCAGGGCGCGCGCCTGACCGCCTGGGAGCTTGGGGCGCGCGGCGTGCCGCATACGGTGATTGCCGACAACAGTGGCGGCCACCTCATGCAGCGCGGGCTGGTCGATGTCGTCATCACCGGCGCCGACCGCGTCACCCGTGCCGGCGATGTGGCCAACAAGATCGGCACGTATTTGAAGGCGCTGGCGGCCCGCGACAACGGCCTGCCATTTTATGTGGCGCTGCCGTCGTCGACCTTCGACGGGTCGCTCGACGACGGCCTGGCCGGGATTCCCATCGAGCAGCGCGATGGCGATGAGCTTGCCTGGATGGAGGGCATCACGGCCGCTGGTGAATTGGCACGGGTGCGCGTGCTGCCGGAGGGCTCGGCGGTGCGCAACGATGCCTTTGATGTCACCCCGGCGCGGCTGGTGACCGGCCTGATCACCGAGCGCGGGGTCTGTGCCGCGGCACCGGCGGCGATCCGGTCGCTCTTTCCTGAACTCGGCTAAAGCAAAGGCAGCAGCATGGCACCCCTGATCCACGGCTGGCGAACACGTGTGCACGCCCTGAGTCGCGACCGCGACGGGTTGAAGCGCGCGGCGCTGGTCATCGTTGCCTGGGGGTTTGCCATCGCCCTACTACTGACTGCGCTCACGCCGGGCAGGGGAGGAGGGTTCGCCCCGGACCCGGTCGAACAGGCGCTGCGGGCGGAATGGCAGGCGCTGCGGCGCGACTCGGTTCCGCCGCCGCGGGCGCTGGCCCTTTGGCTGGGGCGGGTTTGTCTGCGTGCCGAGGTGGTGCGCCGGGCTCAGGCGGCGCCGGCGCCGGACTGGACCACGTATCAGAACGAGGGGCGGATCTTGGATTGGGCGACCGCGCCGTTGCTTGCCAAGCAGGAGCCGGTCACGCGGCGGGTGCTGGAAGATTTTTTGCAGGCCTGGTTGGATGCACCGGCGGCTGGAGGTGAGGAGGCCCGGCAGCGGCTGGAGGCGGCGGCCGGGAGGGACGTCGAATTGGCCAATGAACTGCTGGCCACCCTGCACCTGCTGGCGCGCGAGCAGGCGGCGGCGCTGGCGCTGCTGATGCGCGAGGGGGTGCTGTTTGCGACGGCTTCGGCGGCGCGCGAGTCCGCCCTGCAACTGGCCCTGCGGCTGCGCGATGTTGAGTCGCTGGCCACCATGGCGGCAGCACCGGGCTGGCTGGAGGGGGTGTCGCCCCTGTTGCAGCATCATGCCGGCACCCTGTTGGGGGACGTTGGCTGGCAGTGGCGCGGCCTGCTGCGGCATCGGCTCAGCCACCTGCCGGTGGCGGCCCTGGCCCTGGCGGGGTTTGCCGCCCTGCTTTGGTATGGGGTGCTGGTGCTGCAGGGACCGGGGGAGGGCAGGCGCTGGCTCTGGCCGCTGGCGCCGCTGCTGGCCGGGGTCTTCAGCGTGATGCCGGCGCTGAGTGTGGCTGGCTGGCAGGAGGTCGTGCACGGCATGAGTGCCGACGCCCCCTTTCCGCACGACCTCTGGTATTATATAGGTGGCGTCGGTCTGCGCGAGGAACTGGCCAAGCTGGCGGCGGGGGTGCTGTTTTTGCCCTGGTTGCTGTGGCGGCGGGTGGCCGGGCGGGCGCTGTTCACCGGCGCCTTTGTCGGACTGGGCTTCGCCCTCGAAGAGAACCTCAACTACTACGAGCAGTATGGCGGCGGGGTCGCCGTGGTGCGCTTTCTGACCGCCAACTTCATGCACGCCGCGCTCAGCGGCCTGCTCCTGCAGGCGCTTTACCAAGCCCTGCGCTCGCGCTTCGCCCGAATCGAGGGTTTTCTGATGACCCTGCCGATGGTGATCATCGTGCATGGCGTGTACGATTTTGCCGCCTCTTCGGACACGCCCGGGCTGGACTTCCTGGCGATGGCGGTTCTGGCCCTGACGGCCTGGCAGTTTCTCGATCTGGGCGAGCAGGAGGCAAGGCCCGGCCGGCGCTGGCTCAGTCCCGGGGCGGTCGTCGTGCTTGGCACGGCCCTGCTCATCGCCTGGAGCCTGATCGCCACCGCCCTGCAAACGGCGGATCGCGCCAGCCTGGCCGCAGCCGGCATGGAGTGCCTCGCCGTGCTGCCGCTGCTGTTCATCTACTGGCATCGACTCGGTGCGTCTTGACCTTTCCCCTGGCAGCGCGGAGCATGGTGCGTTCATGAACGCGCCTGATTCCCCGCCGCCCGCCGCGCTCGCCTGCCTCGGCCCCGACGGCAGTTTTTCCCATCTGCTCGCCGGCATGCGCTTTCCGGAAACGCCGGTGCGTCTCCTGGCGAGCATCGGCGAAGTCTTCGATTTCCTGGCCAACGCGCCGGACGCGCTCGGCTTGGTGCCGATCGAGAACTCCTCCGGGGGCTTCATCATCGACACCGTCGACCGCCTGCTCGACGACCGCTGCCGGCTGCGCATCGTCGAGGAGTTGACCCTCGACGTGAAGCTGGCCCTGCTCGGCCGGCCGGGCACGGAGGTGCGCACGATCCATTCCCACGCCATGCCGTTTTTTCACTGCGACGAATGGCTGACGGCGCACTATCCGCAGGTGCGACGGGTGGTTGAGGCGAGCACGGCCAAGGCGGCCGAGAAGGCGGCGACCCTGGAAGGGGCGGCGGCCCTCGGCCCGCGCCAGAACGCCGCCCGCCACGGCCTTGACCTGCTGCACTTCCCGGTCGCCGGCGAAGTACCCAACATCACCCAATTCTATCTGCTCGGCCATGCCGAGAACCCGCCTGGACCGGCCAACCAGCGCATGGCCCTGGTCGTCGATCTGCCCGACCGGCCCGGCAGTCTCTGCCGCTTCCTGACCCCGCTGAGCGAAGCCGCCATCAACCTCAAACGGCTGGAGTCGCGCCCGGTGCGCGGCCGCCCCAATCAGTACCGTTTCTTCGTCGAAATCGAGGGTTCGCCCGCCCTGCCAGCCGTGGCCGAGGCCCTCGCCAAAACCCGCGCCGACGGTGCTGCCCTGCGTGTGCTCGGCAGTTATCCCGCCGGCCGCCGCTTCGAATCCTGACCGCCATGACCCGACTCCTCCTCGCCCTGCTGCCGCTTGCCGCCAGCGCCGCCGTTCCCGCCTTTGACGATCCAGAGCCGCAGCGCCGCCAGTTCAGCGCCCGCGCCAGTGTGATCGATCCGCGCGCGCGGGAGCATCCGGAGCTTGGCTTTGTCTTTGCCGACAAGACGGGCAAGCCCCAGGACGTGCAGCAGGCCTGTGTGGATACCCGCGTCGCGCCGCAGGGTCGGCTGGTGATCTGGCTGATGGGACCGAGCGAGGCCCTCTTCGAGCGACTCAATCAATATGGCCTGCACGTCATTCAGGTGCATTACGCCAACAAGTGGTTCGGCCTGGTGCCGGCGGCGAGGCGCGATGACGGCCGCACGCTGGGCGACATCCGCCTGGAGGCCGCCACCGGCGAGGATCACAGCGACTGGTGTGCCATCCCCAAGCCGGATGGCATGATGGAGCGCGCCCACCAGTTCGTGCGCTGGCTCGCGCGCGAGCACCCGGGCGGGCGCTGGGAGCAGTTCCTTGCCAAGGATGGCCTGCACTGGGACAAGGTGACGGTTGCCGGCTCCTCGCACGGCGCCACCACGGCCGCCCGTTTCGCCAAACACCAGGCGGTCGACCGTGTGGTCTGCTTCTGCGGGCCGCGCGACCAGCTGGAGAGCTGGCAGGGGCTGCCCTCGGCGACGTCCGCGAACCGGATCTTCGCCTTCACCCATGTGCTCGACGGTGGCTGGACCGGCCACCATTACGATCGCTCCTGGGAGATGATGGGCCTGCAGGCGCATGGCCCGCTGGTGTTTGTCGACCGCAGCGCGCCGCCCTATGAGAACACGCGTCGACTGTTGACCGACTTCGACGTTCAGGGCAACGCCAAGCGCGCCCACAGTTCCGTCGTGCCCGGGTCTGCTGCGGCACGTGATGACGCGGGCAAGTTTCTGCATGAACCGGTCTGGCAGTACCTCTTCCAGCATCCGGTTGAGGCGACAGGCAAAACCGAATGACAGGAATAGTTATTGACATTTGCTTCGTTTTTTTTAAAATTTAATGAAATTCGGATTATCTACCTCTGATGCCTGTCGTTTTTCAAAAACATGAACTGCCAACGCCGAGCATGCCCCGCTGACACGCGCGAGTGAAGAGGAATCGAAGTCTTTCCCGAAGGCAGCCCGAAATCAGTATTTCACCTAAGCATGGAGAAATTTTTTTATTGCACGAACCCGAAAACGCGCGATAAATGAAGCTGTGGAATATAAATTCCATAATTAAAATGAAAACACACATCAACTACACTCGCAAGAACCGTCTCGCCAAGCGCCTCAACGCTTCCGGCATGACCCTCATCGAAATCAGCTTGGTGATCGCGCTCCTCTTGGGCCTGATCGCTGTCGTCTTCATGGGCCTCGGCACCTATCGCCAGGGCGCAGACAAGGCGAAGTGCAAGATGCAGCTCTCGGCCGTCCAGAAGGCGGTCCGTTCGGGCGCCAACATGCAGAACCTCGCCATCGGTGCCACCCTGGCCAGCACCAGCGTCTTTGGCGCCGGTCTGCTGATGGAAAACGAGCCGGCCTGCCCGGGCGACAACAGCGCCTACACCTGGCTGGGCACGGTGCCGGCGGTCAGCATTCCCTATGGCAACTGCACCAACACGGGTGCCGGCACTCCGACCACGACGCACGTGCTTGCCGCGGGTGACACCACCGACTGGTAAGTGCGATCCGGTGTGACTCTGCGCCCGGCGCCAGTCGTCCCCTCATGTCATGCTCAACATCGTTGATCCTGGTGAACTCAAACCGGCTGACATCTACCGTCAGGCGCGCACCGTGGCATCAAAGACGAGCCGGTCGGGGGATGTTGACTGGTACCGGGCGCCGGAGGAACTGACCTGCCAATGGCATCTTTGGTTCGACGGCGGGAGAGAGGTCGTTTCGGCGACCTTCTCCCGTCTCGACAACCGCTGGCGCGCCGGCCCCGAGCTGCCGCTCGCCAAACTGACGACCGGTGAAGGCGTCAAGGAACTGCTCGGCGAATTTTTTTCCACCAAGTACTTTGACCCCAAGCCGAAGTCGCTCGGTGTGATTTTGCATGTGGCCGATGAATTTGGCCTGTCGGAAGTGGTCGACCTCGGCGATGCCGGCCTGGAGGGTGGCGACGACTTCGGCGTGCTGCGTTACAACCTGATCGATGAACCGCTGGAGGTTCTTGCCGATCGCGATGTTTCGCCTGAATCAACCTCCTGGCGCCTGCTGCCCTTTTGGGGCGCCCTGCAGGGACAGTCCCGCAGCGTCGCGGTCGCTCTGACACGCGCGCGTGAGACGTTTTTGAAGACGCTGATGAACTGCGGCGAGGATCTGCGCATGCCCATCCGCGTTGCCGTGGCGAGTGCGCCGGTCGAGGCGCTTGCCGGCCTGCCGCTGGCACGTCCGGACCAGCCTGGCGGCCGCTTGGTGGTCATGCCCTATTTCAAGCAGACCGCGGTGTTCGCCCTCGGCCCCGAGGGGGAACTGCGCGTCGCGCGCAGTCTCGGTCATCGCGGCGGTGGCCTGACGCCGGCCGGCTTTGGCGACATCCTTTGGAACATGGCGGTCGGTGCCGAGCTGGCGGGTGGCGACCACGGTGGCAAGCCGAAAATCCTGCTGGTCTCCGCCAACGCCAAGGCCCTGCAGGCGGCCGCGGAGGAGTTGGAGATGTTCTCGATCAGCCGTCAGCCGCTGGAGTGTGAAACGCTCGATCTGACGACGGTGCCCGCCCTGGCGGAGGTGCCGGGGCATCTGCTGGAATTCCTCAGTTACGATTCCGCCGCGCTCGAAAAAGTCCGCGCCGGCGCCGCGCCCCTGGCTTCCACGGACACCTTCACGTCGCTCTGGCAGGGCTGGGCCCACCAGAACTTCATGGACATTGCCCGCCTCGACACGCTCTATCCGACCCGGAACGATCTCAACCTGCTGCGCATTTCGCGCTGGTTGGTGGGTCTGCTGGCGTTTGCCCTGCTCGGTTTTGGCGGTTACGGCACGTGGTCGCTGCTGGCGGCGATGAAGCATCCCTCCTGGCATCTGACGCCGGAGGAGGTGAAGCAGGCCACGGGGCGCAACACGCTTTTGCTCGACGAACAGAAGCAGATCAACCTGGTGGAGAAGCTCATGCTGCCGCGATCGCGTGGCTGGGTGACGATGGAATTCCTGCTCCAGCTCTTCCCCGAGGACTCGGGCGTGAGGGTCGACAGCTACAATTACGTCATGGACGCCGCCCGTGCGGCCCCGGCGGCCGCGCGCGGCAAGGCGGCGGCGCCGGAATTCAGCGGTCTGACCCGCAGTTGGCAGATCAAGGGGCTGGTCAAGCCCAAGGCGATGGAACTGCTCAGCGGCATCAACAGCCAGCGCGGCGTCAGCGCCTTCTTTGAAAAACTGGCCGGGGCGACCGGCGACGAGTCCTACCGCCCGGATCCCGAGCGGCAGATCACCGTCAGCCTGACCCAGGGCCGCAATGCGCGCTACGACCCGCAGGCGAGTCCAGGCGACCTGGCGCGCGACCCGGTCATGGCCTACCCCTTCAATTTCGAGATCACCATCAGCCAGACCTTGTCCGACAAGGATCCGCTGGCGTTGCCCCTGGCCAAACCGTTCGGAACATGAGCGCCTACACCCAACCCATCATCCGGTTTGGCTTGGTGACGCCGGCCCTCTTCAACCTGCTCATCCTCGGCGGGGTGATGACCGCGGTGAACAAGCTCGAACAGGTGCGCCTGCAGAAGGAGGAGATGTACCGAGAGCACACGATGCGCCTGGCGGCGATCCGCAAGCTCGAGAATGACAACGCTCCCAAGCGGCCGGTCTTTGAGGACCAGAAAAAACTGCTCGGTGCCGACCCTGGCCAGCTCTACACCCGACTGCTCGACAACATTCTGCCCAAGTACAAAGAGATCGAGCTGCAGCGCGGCAGCCTGATTTTCCCGCTTGATCGCGGCCGTCTCGCCAAGTCGGTGAAGACCGATGTTGCCCGCGTCAAGACCAGCTTCAACGGCGGCTACGGACCGATGCAGGAGACCCTTTATCAAGTGGAATCGCTCATGCCGCACGCCGTGCTCGAGGATCTCAAAATCACCCGCAAGGCGCATGTGCTCACCCAGCGCGAGCACTTGGTGATCGAGGCAACACACACCTGCTGGAAAGCCGGAGAGGAGGGTGGCAGATGACCTGGAGCGCCCTCTGCCTGCCGCTGCTTCTGTGCGCCGCCGTTGAGGTGTCGGCGCAGGCGCCAGCGCGTCCTGCGGAAGCGGCCAAGCGCGGCCGGCTTTTCCTCGGCAGCGACAGCACGGGAGCTGGCTGGCTGCCGAAGACCGAGCTGCTGCCCAATGAGCAGGCCATGGAGACCGGGGCGCAAAAGCTTGGCGCGCGCCTGCGCAACATCGATCCGCTCGGCGTGCCCACCTTCCCGCGTGAGAATGACACGCCGCTGTTCGAGGATGAGCCGCTGCGTGAGACGCCGCGCATCACCCTCAATCAGGCCCTGCAGACCCTGCGCATCAACGGGATCAGCACCGGCCGCAAGGAGTTCCTCATCGGGGGTCGCAACGTTTTCGAGGGCGACGTTGTGGAACTGCTGTTCAAGGGCGAAGTCTTCCAGGCCCAGGTTGTCGAGGTGGGTTACTCCGAGCTGCGCTTCCGCGACCTGATCCGTGGTGAGACCGGTGTGCTGCCCCACAACCTCGTGCCGCGTTTGGCGCTGGAGCCGCTGCGACGCGCGGCCCCGCTGCTCGACGGCAAAGCCTTTCCCATGGAACCCGCCAAGCCTGAATCCCCATGAGCGCCGTTCTCTCCCGCTGGATCTCGTCCGTCACCACCGGCCTGCACCTCTTCGCCGGAGGCCAGGAAGCGCCTGCGCCCGGCGCTGCGGTGGAGCCCGCCCCGCCACCGCAAGTCCAGCCCTCCGCACCGGCGGCCGGCGGCCTGCCCGCCCTTGCCGACGACGGTTATTGGATCGACAACGCGCCGATCAACGAGGTCTTCCAGTATCTGGCGCGCAGCGCCGGTCTGCAGTTCTTCCACAACAATGAGCTGAGCGCGACGCAGTACAACGTCACCGGTCACCTCAAGCTCGACGACCCGCGCCAGCAGATGGAGGATCTGGCCCTGGCCTACGGCCTGACCGTTTACCAGCAGCGCAATTCCGTCAGCCTGCTCACCGAGACCCAGCTCGCGCGCCTGCCGCTCGAGGTGATGAGCTACCAGCTGAAGTACCTGCGCGGCGCCCCGCTCAACCGGGTGACGGCCAGCTCCGGTGACCCCAGCGGCGCAGGTGGTGGCGGCGGCGGGGCGGGTGGCATGGGCGGCGCCGGCGGGGCCGGCCAGGCCGACTTCGAAAAGCTCAAGTCCATCATCCGACCCATGCTGACCCGCGAGGTCGGGCAGATTGAATTCGAGGAGAAGACCAACACCCTGCTGGTCACCGACAATTCGGTGAAACTGGAGCGCGTGCGCGCGCTGCTCGCCGAGATCGACCGGCCGAAGCAGCAGATCCTTGTCAATGTCCGCGTGCTGCGCATCCGGCGCAACGAGTCGCGCCAGGTCGGCATCGACTGGAGCCAGGCGCTTGGCGATCTCGGCACGACGATCACCATGCGGCAGAGCCTCAACGCCCTGTTCAATCTGCCGGACACCTACCAAATCACCCGGACCGGCGATCCGTCGAATCCGAACGCCACCCTGGACAAGCTCAACCAGGAGGGCATCGGCCTCGTCTTCGGCAACACCCAGGTGCAGGCAATCCTGCGTGCGCTTGAGGCTGCAGATATCGTCACCCAGGAGGCCGCGCCGACCCTGATCACCGAGGACAACGAGCAGGGCACCATTTCCATCGTCGACCGTTTTCCCGTCATCACGGCGAACATCTCGACGACCAACGCCGGCCAAAACATCTCCGAAGAGGTGCGCTACCAGATCGACGAAAAGGATCCCGACCCGAGCTCCAACCCGGAGAAGAGCCGTGAAATCGGCGTCACCCTGACCGTCACGCCGACGCTGTTGCCGGACGGTACCGTGCGCATGAAGCTGCGGCCGCGTGTCGCCAAGATCGTCGAACTGGTCGCCGGCCGCGGCAGCAGCGGCACGGCCGGCAACCTCTATCCCCGTGTCAGCGAGTCCACCGTCGAAGCCATCAGCCGCATCCCGGCCGGTCAGTCGCTCTTCCTTGGCGGCTTTTACGATTACAACAGCACCGAGGGCAACAACAAGGTGCCGCTGCTCAGCAGCATCCCCGGTTTTGGCAAGCTGTTCGGCTCGGAGGAGAAGAAACTTGAGCAGGTCAGTCTGGTCTTCGTCATCACACCGCAGGTTTACGATGCCTCCATGGAGGGCGAGATTGAGCAGATGAACCAGCGCGTGGGCGATTACGCCGCCATGCCTCCGGGCGCGGCCGGCGGCCTTGCGCCGCTGTTGCCCGGTCCCGGCTGGCAGTCGCCGCCCAAGACGGCCCTGCCGGAGCCTGTGCAGCCCCGCCAATCCTGGCTGCGCCGCCTGTTTTACGGCAAGTCCGCCGGCGGCGCGCCACCGCCGCAGCCCGGCCAGCCGGCCGGTCCGGCCAACTTTCGCTAATCCCATGGTCACCCAAGCCGAGGCCGTCGCCGGTCTGTCCATCTCCGCCGCCGTGTCCGCGCCCACCGACATCCGTCCGGTGTTGGAGCGCGTCGCCGGCACCTGCATGAAGCACCTGCGTCAGGACGGTTACCTGTCCGAGGCGGAGGCCACCTCCATGATCGAGGCTTACCGCGAAACCCTGTCGCGGCCGGCGCCCAAGGATTTCCTGCTGTTCGTCGCCGAGACCCAGGCGGAAAAGCATTCGCTGACCGTCGAGGCGGAGGTCAACCGCATGCAGAAGCTGCTGCGCAGCAGCCTGAGCGACCGGGTCTACTACTGGACCTTCGGGCCGCTGCCCGGCCGCGCTGGGTCGCTGTACGAACACTGCCCGTCGCTGCGGCCGATCTGCTCGGCGCTTGGCTGCCCGGCCGTCGTCGCCGGTGAGACCAGCATCGTCCATGTCGCCTCGATCAATCCCGTGGCGGTCACGGTCGCCTCCTTCTGGATCGGCCATGAGCTCAACCACGTGACCGGCGGTGATTCGCCCTTCGTCTTTCCCTTCCTGACCGATCTGTCGTCCTGGAGCCAGCTCATGCAGAGCCATTTCGCCTCATGAACCTCAACCTCGGCATCGAATTCAACGACACGATCCAGCGGCTCATCATCAGCCAGCTGCGCTCCTCGCTGGCCGCCCAGGACGGCATCACGGACGAGGCCCTCGTGCGCAAGTCGTCGAAGACGCGCATCCTCGGCGCCGTCGGCCGAGCCTCAGGCCTGCCGGCCTTTCCGCAGGTGCGTGAAATGGTCGATCCAGAGTTCGTCGGTTACTGCGATCCCGCCGTGCTCTCGCGCGGCATGTTCGTGCCGCTGCGCCGCAGCACCAAGCAGGTCCTGCTCGCCGTCGCCAACCCCTGGGACTACCGGGCCGACGACTACTGCGCCTCGCGCTTCCCGGACGATGAGCTGCTGAAGATCGTCACGCTTGCCTCGGAGATCTCCTCGGTGATTGAGGGCTCGGCCAGTTCCTCGGGGCCGAGCCGGGCGGAACTGGAGGCGCTTGAGGTGGAGGAGTTCTCCAATGAGAGTCCGGACTTCGATGTCACCCGCCAGTACGACGAGCCGATCGCGCAGCTCGTCGCCAGCATGGTCTCGGAAGCCATCAAGCAGCACGCGTCCGACATCCACATCAAGACCGAGAAGGCCCTGTTTCAGTACTGCTACCGGCTTGACGGTTCGCTTGGTTCGCGTGTCGACATGCCGATGAAGCTGCGCGACCGCGTCGACGCCTTCCTGCTCAACCTGATGCGCCTGGCGCCGGAGGAACGCAACAAGCGGCCGGGCATTTCCGGACGCTTCACCGCCAGCTACTATGGGCGCGCGGTCGGCGTGCGCTACGAGCGCCACCGCACCTACCGCGGCTACCACGTGACGATGCGTCTGCTCGACAAGACGCACCTGGAGGCGCGCTTGGGCATGGGTACCCTGGCGTTCGACCAGGAGACGCTGTTTGAGCTCGACAAGGCCATGGCGGTGCCGTCGGGCATCATCGTCATGTCCGGGCCGACCGGCTCTGGCAAGTCGACGACGCTCAACGCCATGCTCCGCGAGCTGAACCATCCCGAGGACAACATCCTGACGCTGGAGAACCCGGTGGAGGATGAGATTCCCGGCGTCACCCACTGTGACTTGAAGGACTCCAGCGAGTTCAAGCCGATGATCGCCAGTTTCATGCGTTCCGACCCCGACGTCATCCTGATGGGTGAGGTGCGCGACCGCGAATCGGCCGAGCTGGCGATTGAAGCCGCCATCACCGGTCACAAGGTGCTGACGACGATTCACACCCCGCGTGCCTCGCAGATCATCGAGCGCTTCCAGCAGCTCGGCATGGAACGCTGGAAGATTGCCCAGACGCTGAAGGCCGCCTGTGCCCAGCGACTGGTGAAGATGCTTTGCCCGGCCTGCAAGGAGCGCCAGGAGGGCGTGTCCGAGCGCGAGATCCGGCTGTTTCACCTGGATCCGTCCTGGGCGACGCGCACGGTGTATGTCCACCGCAAAGAGGGCTGTGCCGAGTGCAAGGGTCGCGGTTACTCGGGGCGAACCGCCATCCTGGAGATCCTGCCGATCAGTCCGAAGGTCGGCGACAAACTGGCCAAGGGTGACATCACGCCCTACGAGCTGGAGCAGGAAGTGCGTCGCGACACCGGCCTGCCGTCGCTGCGCGACAACGGTCTGAAGCTGCTGGTCGAGGGCAAGACCGATCTTGACGCCCTCAAGAAGGTGCTCGACATGACGTACGAATCCTGAGCATGAACGTCTTCCAGGTCACCCTTCGCCACAGCGAGCGCCCGGACGTCTCCAAGGTGCTTGAACTGGAGGCGCCCAACCGTGAGCAGGCCGCCCAGATGGCGGCGCGGCCGGGTTTTCGGGTGGCGATGGTCAAGCCGCTCAACCGCGCCAAGCGCAGCGCCAAGAAACCGCGCGGCATTCCTCGCAAGGAGTTGATCAAGCTGTTCCGCGGCCTGGCCTCGATGCTCAAGGCCAACATCAGCACCTCCGATGCCATCCTGTACTACGCCCAGGGCCTGCCTGACCCCGAGCTCAAGACGACCCTGATCAACATCCGCAACCGCCTGGAGGCGGGGTTGCCGGTGCACGTGGCCTTTGCCAAGGAGCAGGTCTTTGACAGCACGATCATCACCATCATTGAGGCGGGCGCCGACTCCGGCCAGCTCGGTCAGGCCTTCACCTCGCTGGCCCATCGCATCAAGATCGAGATGGCCTTTGCCAGCAAGCTGCGTACGGCACTGATGGTGCCGACGCTCATCATCCTGTTCCAGATCGGCCTCTTCATCTACTCGCAGGTCCATGTCGTTTCCAAGGTCGAGGAAACCCTGCAGAGCGTGCGCCAGGAGCCCGATCCGATCTCCGTTTTCATCTTCTCGGTCAGCCATGTCGTCCAGAAGGTCTGGCCCTTCTTCGTCATCGCCCTCGTCAGCTTCTTTGTCGCCCTGTTCCGCTCGCCGGAGTTTCGTCAGCGCCTGCTCATCCTGCTCATGGGTCGCTGGCGCCTGCTCAAGAAGCTGGTCATGAGCCTGCGCCAGAGCGCCTGGATCGGCACCCTGCAGATGCTTTATTCCAACGGCATCAACCTCGCCCGCGCCTCCCTGCTGTCCGCACGCGTGCTTGCCGGCACGCCGATGTACGAGGGCTTCCTCAAGGCCGCGCGCATCTACGAGTCCTCCGGCGTGCCCTTTGCCGAGTCGCTCAAGCGCAACACCGAGCTCGACCCGCAGGTGATACACATGATCGGCATCGGTGAGAAATCGGCCTCGCTGCCACAGCAGCTCGAACTGCTGCGCGACATCTACGAGGAGGACACCGCCGCCATCATGGCCGATTTCACCCAGGTCATCAATTTCGTCACCCTGGCCATGGCCGTCTTCCTCATCGGCTTCGTCTTCACGGGTTCCATGCTGCCCATCTTCCTGATGGGACCGCGCATGATGCAGTCCGGCAACATGTGATCCGCCATGAACCGCCTGTCGCTCACGCTTCTCTTCGCCGCTGCGGCTGCCACGGCGGCCGAGCCGGCGCCGAAACTTGTGCCGCGGCCGATCCCGGGCATGCCCGCGGCCCAAACGGTCGAGACCCCCACCGACATCCTGATGTCCGCTTTCGCTCAGCCCTCCGCCGCGAAGCGCCCGGCGTCCCCGACGGCAACCGCGCCGGTCAGCCAAGCGCCGGTCAGCCAGGCGCCGGTGGTCGCACCGGCCGCCAATGAGCCGGCGCGCATCCTGTTCGTGCATCGCCGCGACCGGTTGCCGGCGGCGATGCGCCAGCGGCTGAAGGCACTTCCCGCCGAACCCGCCACGCCCGCACCCAAGCCGGAGGCGGCCCGTGAAATGCTCGCGGAACGCCCGGGCGCGATCCGCATCATCCCGAAGAGCGAGGTGCCGCTGCTCAAGCCGCCCGCGCCACCACCCCAGCCCTGAAGCCATGAAACCGTTTCCATCCACCCCCTCCGCCGCGCGTGGCTTCAGCCTGGTTGAAATCAGCCTGGTCATCGCCCTGCTGCTCGCCCTCAGCACCTTCGCCGGCCTCACCATCACCTCCGTGCGCAACTGGCAGCGCGGCAAGGATGCCTCGCTGTCGCTGCAGGCGGTGTTTGCCGCCCAGCGCGCCTACCTGGCCGACCACCCGACGACCAACATCGCTCTGGTCAGTTCGGCCCAGCTCCAGGCCTACCTGCCCGAGGGCTGGTCGGCCATGCCGAGCTTCACCGGCCTCGAGAACGAGGCGATCACCCTCGATCACACCGTCATGCCACCGCGCCTTTACGCCAACGGTGCGGTCTACGATCCTTCCGGCCAGACGGATGACGGTCTCTGGGACACAGGCAAGTGAGAAGTTTCCGCCCATGCCCGCCGCTCCCAGCCTGATCATTCCCGCCGGCACTCGCTTCGGCTACCGCGAGGGGCCGCCCTGGCAACGCCGCGAGCGCTGTCTGGCCCGCGCTCCCGAGGACATCCATGTCGGTCCCGGCCTGCACCTCTTTGTCGCCCCCAACGGCTCGGGCAAGACAACCCTGCTGCGCACGCTTGCCAGCTTGCTGCCCTTCCTGGAGGGCGGCGTGCGCACGGAGGGTGGCGTGCATTACATCGCCGACGAACTGCGTGCGGATTCGGAGTTGAAACCGCTGACTTTCTTTCGCGCTTGGTTTCGTGGCGAGGCGCTCGATCTGGCGAGGTCGCTGGCGGAGACGCTGCGCCTCGACCTGCGTCAGCCGGTCGGCCGGCTCTCGCGCGGCAACCGCCAGAAGGTCCTGCTCATTCTCGCCGAGGTGAAGGCGGCCTTCACGGCGCCCGGTTTGCTGCTGATGGACGAGCCGCTCACCGGCCTCGATGCCGAGACGCGCGCTCAGGTCGCCGATCTCTGGGCGGCTTCGGCGGCGCGCGCTGTGCGTCTGGTGATCCTGCATGAGCTTGAATCGGTGCGCGCGGCCGACTCGCTGCTCTCCATTCACGACGGCACCCTCTGCCACTCCCGCGACTGTCGCGGCGGCTCATGGCTGGCCACCTACCAGTCTCTCCAGGCATGAAGCGTTTTCCCCTCTTTCGCCTGAGCCTCGCCGGTCTGATGAGCCGCGGCAGTGGCTGGCTGCTGCTCGGCGGCGCCGTGGTCTTCACCTGGCTCGCACCGCTGGTCGCTCCTTGGGAGGAAAATCCCCAGATCCTTCAGCCGGCGCGTGCCCAGGCGGTCTGGACTTATGCCTGGCTGGCCCTGCTTACCTGGCTGCCCTTTCAAGCCGCGGCGCTCGGCCACCGCCTGCGCACCGAGGGCATGCTCGAGCACGAACACGCCGCCGGTGCCGGCCGCGCCAGCCTCTGTCTCCAACTTGGCGGTGCCCTGCTGGTCTGGCTCTGTGCCCTGGCTCTGATGGCCGCGCTGCTTTCCATGACCTGGTGCCTGCCGCGGCGCGCTGGCGAGGCGGAACTCTGGCTGCAACTCGTCGGTCAATACACGGCCCTCTACCTGCTCTGTGCCGCTCCTCTCGTTCTGTTGGCGACCGCCCTCGGCACGCGCACGGCCGAAGTGATTGCCTTCCTTGTGCCAACCGGCCTGCTGGTTACCGGCCTGTTCGGCGCCGCCTGGCTTGCCCCCCTGCTCGGCGGTGCCTCCGCCGAACTGCTGCAGTCGCTCTGGCTGGCCGTGCCGCACTACCACCTCGCCGATCTGACGCCGCGCCTGGTGTTCAAGATGGGCCCGTTGCCCGCCGCCGACTTCCTCGCCTCGGCCGGCGTGCTCGCCCTGCAGGGGCTCGCTCTTTCGCTGACCGGTCTATGCCTCTTTCGCACCCGCTCCTGATCCTGACTGCCGCTGCCGCGCTCTGGACCGCAGGCCACCGGCTCGCGGCACCGCGCGACGCTGCCTCGCCCGGCTTCTTTGGAGTGCCCGGCAGTGCCTATGGCAGTCTGGCCGCGCGTCTGATGCGCGACTCCCTGCACAGCTACTGGCACGGTGGGGAGAGTGCCACGCCAACTCCGCATGATGGGGCGGACGCAAAGAAGGCTCCGCCAGCGCCGAGTGCCTTTGTCCGGCCAGCCAGCACGATGGCGGTGTCGCCGTCGGCCTGGCTGGAGACGCGCATCCAGGCTCTTGCGCGACTGGAAAAAAACCGCACCAAACGCAACAGCCCATTTCCCACGACAGACGCCCACCGGCGCTACCTGGATGCCTCGGCCTACTGGCGTCTGAAGTCGGCTTACGCCCTGGATCGCAGCGATGCCACCCTTTACGAGATCCTGCATTTCCAGCTCGCCGCGAGCGCAGCCCAGGACCCCTCCCTGCGTGTGGAAGTCGTGCGTTTTGCCGAACAGGCCATTGCCTTGGCGGACGCGCCGATGGCCGGTTTCTCAGCGGCCCTGACCGGGGCGGGGGCTGCCATCAACCTGCTCAACGATCTGCTCGCTCCCGGTCAGGCGCGCCGGGATGATGCCGCCATTCTGCGCCACTGGAGTCAGTTGGAGACCTGCCTGCAGCGGTACAGGGCCATTCGTGAACAGGCCCTGGCGGAGGGCTGGTGGCAGCGTCTTCCCGAGATTCGCCGACAGGAGGTCGAGAGCCATGCCGCCCTGCTGACGCGCATTGCGGGAAATGTCCGTCAGCAGTTGCCGGCTGCCCGGCTCAACGTGGTGGTCGAGCACCGCTGGCAGGGCCGGCCCCTGGTCCTCGCCCGGAACGGTCTCACCAACGCCGCTGGCGAGCGATTGAATGTCACCCGGCTGGCCTACCTGCTGTCGAACGCCCAGTTGCGCAAGGAGGATGGCGAGTGGACGGCGGGCGAGAATTGGTACGCTTACATCGACGCGGAAAAACAGCGCACGTCCTTCCGCATGCCACGGGTGCCGCAGGGCAGGTACACCGCCCTGCGCTTCGATCTTGGCGTCGATGCAGCGGCGGATGCCGGCGACGCTGCCCGCTGGGCTCCGGAGCATCCGCTCAATCCCGACCTCAACGCCCTGCACTGGAGCTGGCGTGGCGGCTACGTGTATCTGGCGGTCGAAGGACACTACGAACGTGGCGACACCCCTTCCGGTGGCTATTCCTATCACCTCGCCGGTCAGCCCTGCCGGGTCAGCGTTGAAATCCCGGTCGAGCTCAATCTCGAGCAGCCCCAGCAACTGCGGCTCCATTTCGACGTCGACCGCCTGTTCAGCGCGGTCCATCCGGTCCGCATCGCCGATGCCGATTCCACTCACTCCCAAAACGACGGCGGGTTGGCAGTGAACATGGCACGGAACGCGGCGCGCAGCTTCGGTCTGCTCGGTCTGGAGCCCGATCCGGCTGGCGACGACAGGCGAGAAGTGGTCGGTCGCGTCAATGCCCCCGCCAGTCTCGCCGACCAGGTGCCGGCGCACTTTCCCCTGACCGTCTGGCCCGAGGACAACCCACCCACCGCGGCCGGAGTCGCCCTCGGTCGACGGCTGTTTGAGGACAAGCGATTGTCGATCAACAACCGTCAGTCCTGTGCGTCCTGCCACCATCAGGAGCAGGCCTTTGCCGAGCCTCTGGCGACCAGCGTCGGCGCCGAGGGTCAAATGGGCACGCGCAACGCCATGCCGCTGTTCAACCTCGCCTGGAAACCCGCCTTCTTTTGGGATGGGCGCTCGCCGAGCCTGCGCGACCAGGTGCTTCGGCCCATCCAGGATCCCTTGGAAATGAACGAAACCCTGCCCGGCGTGGTGGCCAAGCTGGGTGCCGATGCCGGCCTCGTGCGCGAGTTTGAAACGGTCTTTGGCAGTCCGCAGGTCACGCCGGATCGTATCGCCCGCGCCCTCGAGCAGTTCCTGCTCACCCTGCTGTCCGGCCAGTCCAAACTCGATCTCTCCCAGCAGGGCAAGGCCGAGCTTACCGAGCAGGAAAAGCGCGGGTTCCAGCTCTTCTTCACTGAGTCCGACCCGGTGCGCGGCATCCGCGGCGCCGATTGCTTCCACTGCCATGGCGGTGCCCACTTCACCAACAACCAGTTCCTCAACAACGGCCTCGACAGCGAAAAACTCCTGCGCGACCTCGGCCGGGAAAAAGTCACCGGCAAGCCGGCCGACCGCGGCAAGTTCATGGTGCCTTCGCTGCGCAATGTCGCTCTGACCGCGCCCTACATGCACGACGGCCGCTTTCAGACGCTGGAGGAGGTTGTGGAGCACTACGATCACGGCATCCAGCACAGCGAGACCCTCGACCCCAACCTCGCCAAGCACCTGACCCACGGAGGTCTCGGCCTCACGTCCGAGGAAAAGCAGGCGCTGGTCGCTTTCCTCAAAACACTGACGGACAAGCACTTCCTTGCCCAGCCGTCCGTGCAAATCGCCCCCTGACGGAGAAAAACCTCAGGCGCAGTGCACCCGTCTCACGCTTGCATTCGTTGACTTTTCCGTCATTCTATTTTAGAATCATTCCAATTCTAATTCTAAAACCATGCCCCCCAGTTCATCCCGCTCACCCGCCAAACCCACCGGTTTGGAGTGCCGCATGGCCGTGCTCGGGGCCGATGTGCGTCTGACCCCGCACCGGCGCGAGGTCTTCGAGATCCTGCAGGCCTCGACCGATCACCCCACCGCCACGGACATTTTCACCCGGGTCAAGGACCGCGCGCCCGGCATTTCGCTGGCCACGGTCTACAACTGCCTGGAACACCTCACCGGCGCCGGCCTGATCAAGCAGGTCCACCTCGAGCGCGGCCAGTCGCGCTACTGCGCCAACCTGCATGAGCACGTGCACTTCCACTGTGAGACCTGCGGCAAGGTGATCGACGCCCATCCCGCCGCCGATTTTGATCCCGCCAAGTTCTGGAACCTGCCGGCCGGCACCCAGGTCAGCCGCATGGACCTCGCCATCCACGGCACCTGCAGTGCCTGCTCGGCGCGCTGAGGCACGGGTTCAATTTCAGATCTCGAATTTCAAATTTCAAATCCCCCTTCATGTCCCTCGAAATCCAAAACCTCCACGCCCAGATCCCCGGCCGCGAAATCCTCAAAGGCCTGAATCTCACCATCAACCCCGGTGAAGTCCACGCCATCATGGGACCGAACGGCTCGGGCAAAAGCACGCTCAGCAAGGTGCTCTGCGGCCATGAGGACTACGAAGTCACCGGCGGCGAGGTCCTGCTCGACGGCCAGAACATCCTCGACATGGCGGTCGACGAGCGCAGCCGTGCCGGCCTGTTCCTGGCCTTCCAGTACCCGCACGAGATTCCCGGCGTCAGCAACGCCAACTTCCTGCGCGCCGCCCTCAAGGCGCGCCTGCCGGCCGGCGAGGACATCGACGCCGTGCAGTTCTACAAGCGGCTTTACGCCCGCATGGACGCCCTGGAAATGGACCGCAGCTTCACCGGCCGCAGCGTCAACGAAGGCTTCTCCGGCGGCGAAAAAAAGCGCAACGAAATCCTCCAGCTCATGATGCTGGAACCGAAGTACGCCATCCTCGACGAGACCGATTCCGGCCTCGACATCGACGCCCTGAAAATCGTCGCCCGCGGCGTCAACGCCATGCGCAGCGAGAACCGCGGCATCCTGCTCATCACCCACTACCAGCGCCTGCTCGACTACATCCAGCCCGACATCGTGCACGTGCTCATGGACGGCCAGATCGTCAAGACCGGCGGCAAGGAACTCGCCCTCGAGCTCGAAGCCCGCGGCTACGACTGGGTCAAGGAGGAGCTCGCCGCCGCGGCCTAACCTGAAACTTTAAACCTGTAACTCCTCTCCTTATGGTCACCGCCCCTGATCTCCCCGCGGAACATGAAGCCTCCGACATCGCCGACATCAAGGTCGACAGCGTCGGCGACTTCACCTTCCCGGAACGCAACAAGTTTGACTCCGGCTTCGGCATCACTGAAAAGACGATCGACTACATCTGCGACGTCAAGGGCGATCCCGACTGGATCCGCGAGTTCCGCAAGAAGGCGCTCAAGGTCTTCCTCGACAAGCCCATGCCGACGCATTGGGCCACCAAGGATCTGGAGAACATCCACTTCGACGAGTTTCGCTACTACCTGAGCGACGGCCAGAAGCCGAAGCGCTCCTGGGACGAGGTGCCCGAGGACGTGAAGAAGACCTTTGACCGGCTCGGCATCCCCGAGCAGGAGCGCAAGTTCCTGGCCGGTGTCGAGGCACAGTACGACAGCGAGGCCGCCTACTCCAACATCAAGGCCGCCGTCGAGGAGCAGGGCGTCATCTTCGTCAACAGCACCGAGGGCCTGCACAAGTACCCGGAGATCTTCAAGAAGTGGTTTGGCAAGGTCATCCCCACCGGTGACAACAAGTTCTCCGCGCTCAACAGCGCCGTGTTCTCCGGCGGTTCCTTCATCTACGTGCCGCCGGGCGTGAAGGTGAAGCACCCGCTGCAGGCCTACTTCCGCATCAACAGCGAGCAGTTCGGCCAGTTCGAGCGCACCCTCATCATCGCCGACGAGGGCGCCGAAGTGATGTACATGGAGGGCTGCACCGCGCCGAAATTCGAGACCGCGACGCTGCACAGCGCCGTCGTCGAACTCGTCGCCATGAAGGGCGCGAAGATCCAGTACGTCACCGTCCAGAACTGGAGCAGCAACGTCTTCAATCTCGTCACCAAGCGCGGCATCGCCCACGAGGACGCCGAGGTGCGCTGGATCGACTGCAACATCGGCAGCCGCCTGACGATGAAGTACCCCGGTGTGATCATGAAGGGCGAGCGCGCCCGCGGTGAGGTCATCAGCATCGCCCTCGCCAACAGCGGCCAGCACCAGGACACTGGCGCCAAGATGGTGCATGCCGCCGACGAGACGACCAGCAACGTCATCTCCAAGTCGATTTCCATCGGCGAGGGTCGCGCCACCTACCGCGGCCTGGTCCACATTCCCAAGCACCTGAAAGGCTGCAAGAACAACACCGAGTGCGACGCCCTGCTGATCAATCCGAACAGCCGCACCGACACCTATCCGGCGATCAGCGTGCGCGGCAACCAGCACGCCACCCAGCATGAGGCCAGCGTCAGCCAGGTCAGCGCCGAGCAGATCTTCTACCTCATGCAGCGCGGCCTCACCGAGGCCGAGGCGATGAGCCTCAGCGTCAACGGCTTCATCAACGACCTCGTCAAGGAGTTCCCCATGGAGTACAGCGTCGAGCTCAAACGCCTGATCGATCTCGAAATGGAAGGCAGTGTCGGCTGAACCCTGACCGACCGATCTCTCCCCATGTCCGCCACTCCCGACGCTTCTCCCGTGTCTTCCGGTCTCCTCGCCACCGCTCCCCTCCGCCCTTCCGACGCTGCCCCCGAATGGTTCCTGAACCGTGCGGCAGCCGCGTGGACGCAATTCCAGTCCCTGCCGCTGCCCGGCCTCAAGGATGAAAACTGGCGCTACTCCAGCGCCAAGAAAATCGAGCTTGCCGATCACGCGCCGGCGCAGGCACCGAGCGCCGCGCAGACGGCCGCCGCGCTCGCGGCTTCGCAGGGTCTCAAGGAGCGCGCGGCGCGTTTTGTCTTCGTCAATGACACGCTCGTCGAGTCCGATGCCGCCGGCCTGCCTGCCGGCGTGATCTGCGTCAGCTTTGCCGAAGCCCTGAAAACGCATGGAGCCGCGCTGGAGGCGCACTTCATGAAGGCCGATCTGCCGCTTGGCTCGGCCAAGTTCTCCGCCCTGCACCTGGCTCACGTCAAGGCCGGCACCGTCATCCTCTTGCCGAAAAACGTCGTCATCGATAAGCCCGTCGAAATCTTCCACTGGGTGGTTGGCGATCACGCGGCGATTTTCCCGCACACGCTGGTGGTTGCGGAGGACAATGCCCAGGTCAGCGTCGTCGATCATTACCGCAGTCTGGAAGGCGAGGGCGGTCTCAGCATCGCGGTCGCCGACCTCGTCGGCGGTCCGGGCAGCAAGATCACCTATGCCGCCTGCCAGGAACTGGCCGACGACGCCCAGG
>CAZSBO010000011.1:26629-44871 GCA_964605265.1 uncultured Prosthecobacter sp. | reverse complement strand
CATCATCATGACCAGCAACATCGGCAGCAGCGCCATCCAGGATGTCAGCAATCCCGAGCAGCGCGACGCCCTGGTGCGCGACAGCCTGAAGCAGTTCTTCCGTCCCGAGTTCCTCAACCGCATCGATGAGATCGTCATCTTCGACCGCCTCGACGCCGGCCAGCTCGACCGGATCGTCAAAATCCAGCTCCAGCGCGTCATCGACCGCCTCGCCCGCCAGAACATCCGGCTGGAGGTGAGCGACGAAGTCACCCGCCACCTGGCCGATGCCGGCTTTGATCCGGTCTACGGCGCACGCCCGCTCAAGCGCGCCATCCAGAAGCACCTGCTCGACCCGCTCAGCCTCGCCGTGCTCGAAGGCGGCTTCAAGGAGGGCGACCACGTCAGCGCCGCGCTGAAGGAGGGCCGGGTGGCCTTCAGCAAAGCCTGAAACGGCCCAGGAGCGACGACTGCTCCCCCGCTCCTGGGGCAGCCGGCATGACGGAAACGCCCCTCACCCAAAGTGGGCGATTTTCCACAACACATTGTCTTTCAACATTTAAAACGAAATCACCATGTTTTTGTCAGTTGATTTTTTTGATTTTTGAATTATGTAATCATCTTGCATTCAACCCCAGCCGGCTCATCTTAGAGTCATTATTGAAATTATGGCCGACTCGGCAGCCCCAGAATTGATGACCGTCAAGGAAACCTCGGAATACCTGAGAATCCCCCTGCCGACCGTCTATTACTTGGTTCAACGAGGTCAGTTGCCGGCCGTGCAAATCGGCGGTCGCTGGCGCATCAAACGCAGCCTGCTCGACCGCGATGTGCTGCGCAAGGAGAAGGAGACGGGGCAGCCCACCGTGCTCGTCGTCGATGACGATCCGGCCATGCAGACGCTGTTCAAGCAGTTCCTCAAGAAGGCCGGCTTCAACCGTCTCGTCGTCGGCTGCGGTGAAGAAGCGGTCAAACTCGCCGAGAAGCAGAGTTTTGAGATCGTCTTCCTCGACCTGAAGTTGCCGGACATTCCGGGCGACGAGGTTTACACCCGCCTCAAGGCGCTGCATCCGCATCTGCCGATCATCGTCGTCACCGGTTACCCGGATAGCGAGATCCTCAGTCGCATCCTCGCCCACGGCCCGGTTACGGTGCTGCAAAAGCCGCTCAAGTACGAACTGCTCGACAAAACGCTCAAGCAGCTCGGTCACAAGGGCGCCACCGCCGAATGAGGCCAGCGTCAGCCGACGCGGCAAACGGCGACCGGCTCTGACAGCCCCTTCAAACGCATCGGCTCCACCGCCGTCACGGGAATGTGGGAAGGCAGGTCGCGCGCTGTTTCGGCATCGGTCATGATCTCGCCCGGCCCCGCCACGCTGCACAGGCGCGAGGCCAGATTGACCCGGTGTCCGAGCACGGTGTAGCTGAGGCGCTGCTCGGAGCCCATGCAGCCGGCAACGACATCGCCGGTGGCAATGCCAATGCCGACTTCGAGCGGGTGGACCGCCCCCTCGTTCATGCGACGGCGCTCGGCGAGCATGGCGAGGCCGCACTCGACCGCCTGTTCGGCATCGTGACCCGTGCTCACCGGCGCGCCGAACAGCACCATGATGAGGTCGCCGACAAATTTGTCGACCACGCCGCCATGCTCGTAGGCGATGCGGGTGAGGGCGGTCATGTGGGCGTTGAGCAGGACAATCAAGTCCTGCGGCGGCAGGCCCTCACTGAGCCGGGTGAAACCGCGGATGTCACAAAACAGGATGGAAACATTGCGCAGCTCACCACTGAGCGCCTCGCGGTTTTCGATGAGCCGCTCGGCGACCTGTCGATCAGCAACCGCGTTCAGCACGCTGCGGTACTTCTCCTGCAGGGCCAGGCCGGCGGCCATGTCGTTGAAGGCACGCGCCAGCCGACCCATCTCGTCGCGCGTCTCCGGCACGCGCACCTCGTAGTCGCCCTGCTCGATGGCATGCGCGGCATCGGTCAGCCGGCGCACGGGACCGGCCAGGCCGCGCGCGATGAATGCGACCAGGATCCAGGCGGTCAGCAGCACGGCCAGGGCCAGGCCGACCGTGCCGCGACGCAGGTCGGCGATCTCGGCATCGAGCGCCGCCAGGGGATAAGAATTCACCTGCAACGCGCGCGGGAACGGGCTGTCCGGGTTGAGCACCCGATAAATGAGGCGGTGACGCGCACCGGCCAGCGACAGAATGATCTCGCGCTGCTCCTGTGGCGATTCCGCCAGCGCGGCGGTCAGGGTTTGCTCAACGAGCTGGCGATGCGCCTCGGGCACACTGTTGGCCACCAGTCGTCCCTCGACAAAAAGGCCGCTCTCGATCGGATCCTCCTCGCGCCGGGATGCCTGCAGCAGGCGTGCGCGCTCGGGAAGGGAAACGAGGGGCAGGCCAAGGGCGAAGGCACCAAGGAAACCGCGTTGCGGATCGCGCAGCGGCACGACAAACACCTCGCGCACCTGTTCGCGGCCCGCCACCTCCACCACCAGGTAACCGACCTCCAGACCGGTCAGGACCTCGGCAAAGGGTCGCTCGGCCAGCCAGGGCACGCGCCGGGTTGCACGGCGTGCCTCGGCCGGTTCCTGCACCTCCGGTCCCGGCACACCGGGTCGGCGCTCGCGCAGGCCGCTGGCAAAGTTGCCCTCGCGGTCGAGCACGGCGATGAACGGCGCCCCCGGCTGGCCGACCGACCGGCCGCGCGGATCCGGTCGCCGCGCCAACGCGGCACCGCCCCGCACCGCGCCACCCTCATTCAGCAGGCGGCTGGTGGCCAGCGTTTCGAGCGACGGCCGCAGCAGGGCGGTGGCGCCTGCAGCGTCGCCGCGCGCCATCGCCTCCAACACCTCCGGTTGGGCGGCAAACCGTTCCAGGGCCGCTGAAAGCGCTTCAAAGCGCTGCTGGCGGGCCTCGGTCGCCGCGGCAATCTGGCTCTCGAACTGCTCCTCAAACAGGCGCTGGTAGGTGGCGGCAAACTTCCATTCCGCCAGCAACAAGGCGCCGGTGGCGACACCGGCGACGACCGGAAACACCGCCAGGATCAGGCGGGCGCGGAAACTGGCGGGGACGATCACGGCGGTGAGCATGCGTCGGAATGCAACCCCGCGTCGAGCCAAAAGGCGCGCGCAATCCGCGCTTGGCAGGCGCCACCTCCGGCGCCAGCATGGCCGCACCATGCGCCGCTCCCTGTTCCTTTCACTGCTGCCAGCCCTGCTGCTCCAGGCCCAGGAACCCTTCGATCGCCTCACCTTCCACGCCGCACCGACACCGCTGGCCGAAAACGCGGTGACCACCGACTGGCCGGGTTTTCTTGGCCAGGCGAATGACGCCAGCTCGCCGGAGTCGCCCCTGCAGAAAAGCTTTCCCGAAGGCGGGCCGCGCCTGCTCTGGAAGGTGGCGACCGGCGAGGGTTACACCAGCCCGGCCATTGTCGGCGACCGCCTGCTGCTGTTTCATGCGCTTGACGGCCGCGAGACGATCGAGTGCCTGCACTCCGAGACCGGCCGTCGCTTCTGGAGCTTCGATTATCCCATCCAGTACCAGGATCGCTACGGCTTTGGCAACGGCCCGCGCGGCAGCCCGGTGGTGGCCGACGGTGTGGTGATCACCCTCGGTGTGACCTCGATGCTGCACGGCCTTGACCTGGCCACCGGCAAGCTGCTCTGGCGCCGCGATCTGCGCGCCGAGTACCGCGTGCCCCAGGACTTCTTCGGCCACGGCTCCAGCCCGCTGATCGCCGACGGCCGCGTCTTCGTCCAGGTCGGCGGCAAGGCCGAGCCCTTCGACGGCTTTGAGGACCGCCGCGAGCGCGCCCGCAAACTCGCCACCCGCGGCGTCAGCGTCGCCGCCTTCGACCTGAAAACCGGCGCCGTGCTCTGGCAGGCCGAGGACGAGTGGGGCGCCAGCTACGCCTCGCCGGTGCTCGCCGAATTGCACGGCCAAAGCAAGCTGCTGGTCTTCGCCGGCGGCGAGAGCGACCCGCCCACCGGCGGCCTGCTTTGCCTGGACCCGGCCAGCGGCAAGGTGCACCACCGCTTTCCCTGGCGGGCCGACGACTACATCTCAGCGACTGCCTCCAACCCGGTCGTCATCCCCGGCAAAAACCGTGTCTTCCTCACCACCTGCTATCCGAAGGGCCGGCCGCTCGGCGGTGTCATGGTCGAGTTCGATGCCACCTTCCAGGCGCGTGAGGTCTGGCGCTCGGCGAAGATCGGCGTGCACTGGATGACGCCGATCTACCATGAAGGCCACCTCTATGCCGTCGATGGCGAGCGCGAGAACAACAGTCGCTTCGTCTGTGTGAACGCCGAAACCGGCGCCGAGGTCTGGGGCCACACCCTCGAGTGGGAGGACGCCGCCTTCGGGCAGGCGCAGGGCCGCAGCAAGCCGGTGCGGTTGAGCGCCCTGCGCGCCAGCCTGCTGCGTTGCGGCAGCGACTTCCTCTGCCTGGGCGAGGTCGGCAGCCTGCACTGGCTCAAGCTCAGCCCCGCCGGGCTGGAGGAAACCGCCCGCGCCCAGCTGTTTTACGCGCTCAACACCTGGAGCCTGCCCGCCCTCAGCCGCGGCCTGCTCTATGTACGCCAACAGGCCCCCGCCCTCGACGGCAGCGGCGGACCCGCCGTCTTCTGCTACGATCTGCGCGGCCGCTGAGCCGGTGCAGAAAACGCAAACACCGCGCCGCCAGCGACGTTTCTTTAACTGACACGCCATGAACTTCCGCCTCACCCTTCTGCTCGCCGCCGTCCTCCTGCACCCGGCCTGCGCCGAGGACAAAACCACCCCCGACAAAACCATGCCCAAGCCCGCCGTCACCCTCAGCGAGGACGAATGGAAAAAGCGCCTGACCGACGAACAGTACCGTGTCACCCGTCTGGCCGGCACGGAGCGGCCCTTTGGCGCCATCTACGAGGAGTTCGAGAAGCAGGGCGAGGGCACCTATTACTGCGTCTGCTGCGGCGTCGAGCTGTTCACCTCCAAGGAGAAATTTCACTCCGGCTGCGGCTGGCCGTCCTTCTATGACGCCTCCACCGCCAAAAACGTGCTGGAACGCCCCGACAACTCACACGGCATGCTGCGCGTCGAAACCCTCTGCAAGCGCTGCGGCGCCCACCTCGGCCACGTCTTCGAAGGCGAGTCCGTCTCCGCCGCCACCCCGACCAAGCGCCGCTTCTGCATCAACGGCGTTGCTCTGCACTACGTGCCCAAGGGCGGCAAGGCCCCGCCGCTGCTCGAACTCGGTTCGGCCGAGGTCGAGAAGAAAAAGGCCGACGTCGCCAAGGAAGCCGGGGTCGAGGTGAAAAAGCCCTGACTGCGGCCCTTCCACGCTTGCCAGTCACTGCGGGGGCCGGTTAAAATACCGGCATGACGCGCGTCCTGCTGCTCCGGCTTGGCCTGCTCCTGGCGGTGATCCTGCTCGCCCTCTTCGGCTGGCGACAGGTGCGCGACGACGTTGGCATGACCTTCGTCTATTTCATCGCCCTCGGCACCGCCGGCGGCTTCCTGGCGGTGAAGTACTTCATCCCCTGGCTGGGCGACGCCGTCAGCACGGCGCTGTTTTCCTCCGGTGAACAGGTCGGTGATGACCCTGCGCTCAAGGCCGCGGCGAAGCTGGCGCAGGGCGACTACGAGGGCGCCATCGCCGAGCACGAAAAGAACTTCGCCAACGATCCCACCCAGGTGTTTCCGATCGGCGAGATCGCCAAGATCTGCGCCGACAAGCTGAACGATCCGGCGCGCGCCCTGCACGTGCTCAGCAGCCATCTGCAGGCGCGCGACTGGCCCGAGGATGACGCCGCCTTCCTGCGCTTCCGCATGGTCGACATCGAGATCCAGCAGCGCCACGACTACGCCGCCGCCCGCGCCCTGCTCGAAAAAATCGTGCTCGACTTCCCCGACAGTCGCCACCGCGCCAACGCGCATCACCGGCTCAATGAACTCGAGCAACTGGAGTTCAAGGAAACCATGGCCCGCCGCGCCGGCGCCGCCTCCTGAAGCCGAGGCATCACCAGCATGAGGCGGCGACTGCAACTCTGGGCGCGCGGCCACCCGCTGTTGCTGCTCGCCTTCGCCGCCGTGACCGGCATCCTCGCCGCCGACGCCCTGTCCCTGCCCTGCTGGCCGTGCGCGACCCTCGCTCTGTTCCTGCTGCCGCTGCACCGCCGCCTGAGCCCACGCCTGCTCGCCACGGCCCTGCTCTTCGCCGGTCTGCACAGTTGGAACCTGCAGCAGAGCTACGGTCACCCGCTGCGACAGCAACTGCTCGCGGCTCCCAACCAACGGCTCCGTGCCGAACTGCGCGGCGAGCTGCTGCCGCTGAATGAAACGCGCGACCCGCGCCAGGTCCTCTGCCGGCTGACCGCCGTGCAACTCGAGGGCGAACCGGAGTTTCGCGCCGAACACGGCTGGGTGTCGGTGCTGCTGCCTGCCAGCTTCCGCCTTGAACAGGCCGGTCACTTTGAGCTGACCGGCGCCTTGCAACTGCCGGCCGAACCCATGAATCCGGCGCAGTTCGATTTCGCCCGCCACAGCCTGCGCCTCGGTCGCGCCGCCCACCTGTTTGCCGAGGAAGTGCGCCTGGTGCAGCCTGCGACCTTCGCGCCGCGCTTCGCCTTCCTGCGCGCGGCCGCCGCCTGTCGCGAATGGATCGCCCATCACCTGTCGCTCGGCGTCGATCCGGCCGACCCGGCCGCGCCCATCGTGCTGGCCATGACCCTCGGGGTCGCCGACGCCGCAGGCGAGGAGATCGAGGACGCCTTCCGCGCCAGCGGCACCCTGCATGTCTTCGCCATCAGCGGCCTGCACGTCGTTCTGCTCGCCGGCATCGCCCTCGGCGCGCTGCGCTGGCTCGGCTACCAACGCTGCGTGCTGGCGGTCATCCTGCTGGTCTTCGCCTATGCCTTCGTCACCGGCTGGCGCCCCTCCGCCGCACGCGCCGCGCTGATGGCCTCGGTGCTGCTCGCCGCCCCGCTGTTCAACCGGCGCAGCCGCCTGGCCAATTCCCTGGGAACCGCCGCCCTGCTCCTGCTGCTGGTCGACACCCAGCAGCTTTTCCTGACCGGCTTCCAACTCTCCTTTGGCGTGCTGCTCAGCCTGCTGCTGGTCGCCACCCCCCTGCTCGAACGCCTGCGGCCCTGGTGCGAACTCGACCCCTTCCTGCCACCCCACCTCGCCGGTCCCGGCCGCCGCCTGAGCGCCTGGCTGCGCCGGCAAACCGCCTCGCTCGCCTGCGTCTCCTTCGCCGCCTGGCTCGGCAGCCTGCCGCTCCTGCTCGGCCACTTCCACAGCTTCACCCCGGTCGCCCTGGTCGCCAACTTGGTGCTCGTGCCCATGGCCGGCTGGTGCCTGACCCTCGCCTGCGCCAGCCTGCTCGCCGCCCCACTGCCCTGGACCGGCGCCAGCCTGCTGCTCAACCAGCTCAATGCCGGACTGGCCGGCCTGATGGCCACCTGCGCGACCGCCTTCGCCAGCCTGCCCGGCGCGACGCTGCATGCGGACCTGCAGCCGCCGGCAACCCCCGCCAGCCTGCGCGTCTTCCACCTGCCCGGCGGCGGCCAGGCCGCCCACTGGCGCGCCGGCCACCAGCACTGGTTGCTCGACACCGGCAGCGAAACGTCCTGGCGGCGCATCGTCGAACCCTGGCTGCGCAGCCAGGGCGTCAACCACCTCGACGGTCTCGTGCTCAGCCATGCCGACAGCGCCCATGCCGGCGCCGCCGCACTCGTCCTCCAGCGACCTAGGGTCGGGCGCCTGCTGACCAGCCGGCTCGAACCCTGGCGCTACGATCCCGCCCACTCCAGCCTGCGCCGCTTGACCCGTCTCACCGCGCCCGACGGTCCGGTCTGGCAGCGACTCGATCTCGAAGCGGTCACCGACCTCGGCGGCGCCCGCGCCACCGTCCTGCATCCGGGCCATGGCGACCGCCACGAAAAAGCCGATGATCGCGGCCTGGTGCTGCGCTTGGAGCACGCCGGCCTGCGCCTGCTTTGGCTCAACGACGCCGGCTATTTGACCAGTCGCCGCCTGCTGGAGCGGCGCGCCTCGCTGCGCTGCGACATCGCCCTGCTGAGTCGCCACGCCAGCGATCCGGAGGGAGTGATCGATCTGCTCGCCGCGGCCGCCCCGCGTGTCGTCCTGCTCGGCGGCGCCAGTGCCTCCGCAGCCGCCGGCCCAACCGAACGCCTGCGGACCTTCTGCGCCGCGCGCGGCATCGCGCTCTGGGAACTGGAAACCACCGGCAGCGTCGGCATCGATTTCCAGAATGGCACCGCGCTCCTCACTGCCTTCCGCGGCGGTGGTCGCCTGGAATTGCGACCGGCGATTCCCTGACCCCTCAGCGACCCGCGAGCACGGCCTGCGCCGCCTCGACGATGGTCTCGACCGGCATCAACCGTCCACAGCCCTCATAACCGCAGGCGAGCAGGCCGCTGTCCGGACCGACGAAACTCGCCCCGCGATCGCGCAGGATCTGCACATTCGCCACGGTGGCCGGATGCTCCCACATGTGACCGTTCATCGCCGGCGCAATCAGCAGCGGCGCGCGCGTCGCCAGGGCGATGGCGGTCAGCGCGTCATTGGCAAAACCATGGGCCAGGGCGGCCAGGACGTTGGCGGTCGCTGGAGCGATGAGCAGCAAATCCGCCTCATCGGCAAGCTGAATGTGCCCCGGCTGCCAGCCGTCCTTCTCGGCGAACAGGTCGGTGATCACCGGCCGGCGCGACAGCGTCGCCAGGGTCAGGGGGGTGACAAACTCCAGGGCCGACCGCGTCGGCACGCAGGTCACCTCGTGGCCGGCCTTGACCAGTTGGCTGGCGAGGTCGGCCGCCTTGTGGGCGGCGATGGAGCCGGTGATGCCGAGGACGATGCGGGCCATGGAGTGGCAACAAGGCACCGACCGACCGGCTTGGCAATTTTCAGTTTGCAAAGCGGCGGCTTTCGGGTCAGGCCACCGCCATGCCCTTTTTCAAACGCCTGGAAGTCTGGCTGCTGCTCGCCGTCGGTCTGGCCGCCACCCTCTGGGTGCTGCTGCCCGAGCCCACCGGCGACGACAGCGTTGTCGCCGATCCGGCCGCCGCCGCGATGCCGGCCGAACCGGCCCTGCGCATCCTGCGCTGCACCCTGGAGCGCGACTTCGGCAACGCCCGCCTCGACCTCGAGCTGCGCTACGCCAACCCCGCGCCACGGCCGCTGCTGCTGGCCGCGCCCGACGTGCGCCTGCTGGCCGCCGACGGTGTCGAAGTGCCGCTGTTCGTCCTGCCCGCCACGCCCGTGCCACAGATCCCCGCGCGCGCCAGTGGCGACGCCAAACTGCGTTTCTGGCTGGAGAAAAAGCACCTCGCCGGCCCGCTCACCCTCGACATCCGCGGCGCCCAAGCCACCGTCAAGGGCCCGGCGCCGTTCGATCTGGAGACCCTGGAAAACCGCAAGCCGCGCAGTTGGGCGGGTGCCATCGAGTGAGGTCTTTCTGACGCGCCTTGCGACCCGCGGGCATCGCTGCACCGCAGAAACGCGATCTCTGAAAGAGATCAGCGAAACACCACATCGACACCCATCGCACTCTTCGAGGCGAAGCCCGGGATCCAGTGCGGCCGGCGCGCGGCGATGACACGGTAAATGAGCGACAGGCCATTGAGGATGACGAGTCGGTCGACCATGCGATAGCCGCGCTGACGGCGCATGAGAAAACGCAGGGCCCAGCCGAGATGGCGCGGGTTGAGCAGCAGCGGCTTGAAGTCGGTCTTCACCCGGTAGCGCGCGCGCAGGCCGCGCTTCGGATACTTTTCCTTGTAGGCGCGTTTCGCCGCGCGGATGCGCTCCTCGATGTCCGGCGCCTCTTCGGCGAAGTAGTACTCCCGCGCCAGCGCAAGCAGCTGGAAGGTGTCGCGCATGTACTCGATGTCCGCCACCGGCACGCCGGCACGCTCGGCCAGCGGCCCCATGCGCTCGAGGTTGTCCAGACAGCGCGCCGCACTGCGCAGGGCGGCATCGGCATCGCGCACGAAGAAGCGCAGCAACCGGCGCAGGCCGTGGCTGATGAAGAGATTGCCCCAGTACACGGTCAGCATGGGCGGGATGCGCACCCGCCTGAAGAACAGTTTCTGACGGGCAAACTCCTCGACGTAGAGCAGCTCGCGCACGCACTCATCCGCCAGGCGCAGCAACTCCAGCAGGGCGTCGGCATCGCCCAGCCCGCGCTCGGCGGCGAAGACGCGCACGGCGTCCTCGGCCAGCCAGCCGTCCTTGACGACGCGCACGGTGACATAGGTGTTGAGGTCGTTCCAGAGCGCCTCGGGATCGAGAAAGCTCAGCCGGCGGAACGGCACCCAGCCGCCCGTCTGGCACCAGACCATGCAGCCGATGACATTGTCCGCCTGGCGCAGTTCGCGGGCAAAACGTTCATGCAGCCAGCCGGTGAAATTCGGGTACTCGCCGCAGCCCTCGTACTCGCGCCGGGTTTGCAGCTCGACGATCTTCGCCAGCGGCGTGCGAAAGAAGTTCCGGTTCAGCGGCAGGTAGCGGAAGAAATCGGACTCGCCGTACTTCATCGACACGACCAGGGCCGGACTGGTCAAGCCGCCAAACACCTTGGCGAAGGTGCCGCGATGCCACATGAGGTCGCCCACCGGGTAGGCGCCCACCGTCCAGGTGCGGAAGATGAGCCGGCGCCCATGCTTTTCAAACACCGGCAGCACCGCCTCCAAAAAGGCGCGCGCCTGCTCCGGAGTCTTCAGCACGAGCTGGCTGCGGAAGTCGTCGTGCACGTCCTTGCCATCGGCCTCGCCGATGCGGACAATGACTCCCGCCACCTCGGGAAAGTCCGCCAAAAAGCGGTCGATCAGCCCCACCAAATAGTCGTTCACCTCAACGCGCTCAATCTCCAGCCGCTGCAGCAGGCCGGGGGTGGCGGAAAAGACATCCATGGTCACATGCACCGCCAGTCCCGCCTGACCCAGCACGGCAAAACAGCGGCGCAGCTCGGTGCGGTAGCGCCCCACCCGGCGGCGCACCTCGGGCTCCAGCCACTCGTGATCGGCCAGATGCGCGACGTCGTCGATCGACGCGGCATTGAACCCCCAGGCCGCGGCCTGTCGCGCCAGCACGCCGAGTTCCTCCCCCACCCGCTCCCACCAGGCCGCCCCCTGGCGGCCGGCATGATCCCAGGGAATCTTCGACCAGTTGATGACGCGCCGGTCCAGGCCGCGAAAGAACGGGCCGATGGCGTCGATGAGCAGCAGTTGATCCACCCGTCACAGGTGCGGCGTGCCCGCCCCTTGGCGATGCCTGCCGGGTGACGGTTTCGTCACATGAGCAGATCTCAGGGTTTGCCAGGCGCCAGCTCCACCACCGGCAGGTCGCGGAAACGCTGCCAGTGCTGTTCGATCTCCGCCTGTTCAGGCCGGCCGTCATGCACCCACAGGCCATAGCGCAGGCGCAGCTTCTGGCCGTCGGCCAGCTCCAGCGGCTCGTCCAAACTCAGGCAGGCGCCCATCCAGCCGTCGTCGCGCACGTGAAAGGCGGTTGGGTGACGCGGATTCATCGGGTGATTCATCAGCGTCACTCCGGCGAGACCGTTCTCCGCATTGGTCAGCCGACCCGAGTAATCGCACCAGCGCGCCGGCAGCCGGAACATGGCCTTTTCGTTGACCTGCCCCTCGGAATTGAGGATTCGCCCGCCACCGTCGTGCACGCCGAGGCTGCGCGCCACACGCACGGCCAGCAAACCGAAACCGGTGGCACCGAAGACGGCGGTCCGACCCTTGGGCGGGCTGAGTTCAAGGTCGACCACGAGAAACCAGCTGCGCGCGCCGACGAGCGGCCGCACTTCGGTGCGGCGCAGCTCAATGAGTTGCACGCTGTTGTCCTCGACCTTGAGCCAGTGGTTGACCTGACGCATCGAGGTGGCCTCGTTGCCCTCGGCATACCCCTCGGGCGGGATCTCGACGGTGACGATGCGGCCGCGCTTGGCGGGTCGGTCGCCCCAGAAATCCAGGCCGTTCAGGTCGTTGTGCGAAATCCAGACGCTGTTGTGATGGCTGGGGCCGTGCGGATCATGCGGATGCCCCATGCGCGTCAGGCTCGGCTCGGCCGAGGCGCGCAGCGGGTACCAAAACGGCCGCGGATCGAGGGGATCGTAGTGGCAGGCCGTCAGCTCACGGCCGTCGAGCTGAAACGAGGTGATGTGGTGCGGCAGCGGCACGGCCTGGACCCGCGGCACTGGCGGTGGCAGATCGGCGGCGTGCAGGGGCAGCGACAGCGCAACAAGAGGGAGCAGGAAACGCAGCATGACGGCGGAGGATACGGTCGCCGGCGGCGCGCTTATCTGCGGCTTTGACCGGGCGCGCCACGCGCGCCATCCTCCCGGCCATGCTCTTCGAGTTCGCCACCGCCACGCGCATCGTCTTCGGCCCCGGCACCGCCCGCCGTCTGCCGGAACTCGCCGCTGCCTTCGGTCGCCGTGTGCTGGTCGTCACCGGCACCGGCGCGGACCGCCATGCCGGGCTGCTCGACGCGCTCACCGCCGCGGGTTTGCAGCTGACCCATTTCCGCATCGCCGGCGAACCGACCACTGATGAGGCCACCACGGGTGCCGAGCTGGCGCGCGCCTGCGAGGCCGAACTCGTGCTCGGTCTCGGCGGCGGCAGTGTCATCGACGCCGGCAAGGCCATCGCCGCCCTCGCCCGCCAGCCAGCCGGGCTGATGGAGTACCTTGAGGTCATCGGCCGGGGCCGAGCCCTCGACGCCCCGCCCCTGCCCTTCCTCGCCGCACCCACCACCGCCGGCACCGGCGCTGAAGTCACCCGCAACGCCGTGCTGGCCTCGCCAACCCATCGCCTCAAGGCCAGCCTGCGCCATGCCTCGATGCTGCCCGCACTGGCCCTGGTCGATCCCGAGCTCGCCCTCGCCTGTCCGCCCGCCGTCACCGCCGCCAGCGGCATGGATGCGTTGACGCAGTGCCTGGAAGCCTTCGTCTCCTGCCGCGCGCAACCGCTCACCGACGCCCTCTGCCGCGAGGGCATTCGCCGCGCCGCCGCTTCGCTCGGACGCGCTGTGGCGGACGGCCGCGATCTCGCGGCACGCAGCGACCTCGCCCTGGCCGCCCTCTTCAGCGGGCTCGCCCTGGCCAATGCCGGACTCGGCGCCGTACATGGTTTCGCCGCGCCGTTGGGCGGTCGCCACCACGCCCCGCACGGTGCCGTCTGCGCCGCCCTGCTGGCCCCGGTCTGGCAGGCCAACCTCGCGGCCGTGGGTGACGCGGGCGACACCCCGACGCTGGTCAAGTTCCGCGAAGCCGCAGTCCTGCTCACCGGCGATCCGACGGCGCCCCCCGAAAGGGGCACGGCCTTCCTCAGCGAACTCACCGCGCGCCTGGGCATTCCCGGCCTGGCCGCGCATGGACTGCAGGAAAGCGACCTCGCCGAGGTCGTCCGCCAGGCTGCGGCGGCGAGCAGCATGAAGGGCAATCCGGTGCCGCTTGGCCCGGAGGTACTGGAAGCCATTCTGCGCCGTGCACTTTGAGCGACCTCATTCCGGCAGATCCTGGCCGCGTGTCTCAGGCAGGAAGGCGAGCACCACCAGCCCCAGCAGGAAGAGTCCAC
This sequence comes from uncultured Prosthecobacter sp., assembly GCA_964605265.1. Taxonomy (GTDB): domain Bacteria; phylum Verrucomicrobiota; class Verrucomicrobiia; order Verrucomicrobiales; family Verrucomicrobiaceae; genus Prosthecobacter. The sequence continues at coordinate 31,289 of CAZSBO010000011.1, read as the reverse complement.
CCATGAGGGCGATGGCGTCGTTGAGCGGGTACTGCGTTTTCACCAGCCCCGAGAGAATCAATACCGGCGCCGCCAGCAGGCGCCCCGCATTGAAGCAGAAACTGGCGCCGGTGGAGCGCAGGTGGCTCGGGAAGAGCTCGGGGAAATAGATGGCATACCCGGAGTGGATGCTGAGGGTGACAAAACCAAAGAGCGGCAGCAGCAGCAGCATCTGCAGATGGCTTTGCGGCAGGTAACAGACCACCAGCACCATGACAAAACTGAGGATGTGCATGAGCGCGAAGGTGCGCTTGCGACCGAAGCGCGCGCACAGCGGCCCGAAACTGAGCTGGCCGAGGCCGGCACCAATGACCTGGATGATGCCGTAGGCGAACTTGGCCTCGCGCTCGGCGGTGGCCGTCTCGACGCCGAGGCGCAGCAGCAGCTCGCGGGTCAGGTCCTGGGTGGCGACACAGACGCCCCAAAAGGTGCCCAGACCCACCGCCGCCAGGGTCATGCCGAGCAGGGCGCGCACGCGCCAGCGGCGGTCGCCGAACAACTCGGTGTAACTGCCCATGCGCTTGCCCTCGTCCTTCGCCTCCTGCCACTGCTCCGGCTCCTGCACCGACGAGCGCACCCAGAGGGTGAGCAGGGCCGGCACGATGCCGATCAGGTAGGCGATGCGCCATTCGTTCTCGACCTGCATCGCCGTCAGCGCCGCCAGCCAGGTGCCGAGCACGCCGGTGGCATGGAAGATGCCGCCAGCATGGGTGCGCGCGTGCTTGGGGAAGACTTCGGCGACCAGGGCCGCCGCCACCGCCCACTCGCCGCCCACGCCCATCGCCACCAGAAACCGCAGCACGCCGACGTGCCAGAGGTCGGTGGCAAAGTAGGTCAGGCCGGAGAAGATCGAATAAAACAGGATGGTCAGCACCATCACGGGTTTGCGGCCCCATTTGTCGCCGAGCGACCCAAACAGCAGGCCGCCAAAGGTGCCACCGGCCAGGAAGATGCCGAGAAAGATGTCGCCCCACTTCTTCGCCTCCGGATCCCCCGGCCCCACCCCGAGGATCTCCGCCAGCATGGCGCCGCGGGTCAGGTTGAAGAGCTGGCCTTCAAAGGCATCGAAGACCCAGCCGAGCGAGGCAACGAGCAGGACCAGCCACTGATAGCGGGTGACACCGGAATACCATTTGGAGGAGGAAGTCATGAGCAGCGGGGAGCGGCGGGCTGGGCCGGCGGGATGGCGCGGCGGGTGGAGTGAACAAGGGACAACGAACGCCGGACGACGTTTTTCCGTCGCACCGCACCGTTCGTTTTGGCAGAGACGTCGCCTGCAGCTATAGGCAGGGCGGCATGACGATGCTTTCCAGCCCTCCCAACCTCCCTGCCCGGCGCGTCCAATTCGTCGACAGCTTCGACGCCCTGGTGGGCACGCCCATGGTCGGCGAGGTCAACGCCCTGTGCTGGCGGCGCGAGCTGGCGGGAAACTTCGCCGAGGTGGCGGCGGCACTGGACGCCGGCCCAGGCATCACCTCGTTGAGCGCGGAAACCCTGCGCGGCCTGAGCTTGAGCCCCGAGGGCCAGCAAGCCGTGGCCTGCCTGCTGGAGGATCTGGACCGACTGGATGCGCACGGCCTGCAGCCCTCGCTCGACTGCATCAACGGCTACACGCACGCCCCGCAGCCGGGACCGGTGCGCACGGATGTCTGTTCGTTCCATGTCGACAGCGCCACGGTGGAGGCCGACACCTACCTGTGCACCTACCACGGCGCCTCGTCCTGGGGCCTGCTCAATGAACAGGCCGTGCGCCGAATCGACCAGCCCGACACGCGCGCGGCCCTGCTGCGTGAGAACGGAGGCACCGATGATGAAGCCTTTCACGAGTGGCTGGAGGAGCACTTTTACGACCTGCACTATGCGGCCCAGCCGGGCGCCCAGCCCTACGCCTTCGGCACGGGGCATCTGTGGCGCATCGCCACACTCTGGCCGGGCTGCCCGGTGCCGCCCTGCATCCATCGGGCGCCGGATCCGGTGCCGGGCGAACAACGGCTGCTGTTGATTGGTTAGGCGCATCACAACGGCAGGGTCGTTCCGGGCACGGCCACAGGATACCAGCCCTCGGCATCGGGCTGCACCGGCGGCGGGGTGTCCCAGGAGAGATCATCGGGCACCAGATTCTCCTGACTGGCCAGCACCTGCTCCCAGGTGATGGCCTGACCGGTGTAGGTCGCCATGCGCCCCATGACCGCCATCAGCGTGCTGTAGGCCGCATACTCGGCGTCGTTGCGATAGCCGCCGGTGCGGACGTTTTCAAAAAAGGCGTCGTGCTCGAGTTGATAGGCATCCGCGCGGTTGCGCCGGCGCTCGCCACCGGGCGGCTTGCCATTGAGCAGGAAGCGACCGTTGGCAGCGAGGTTGGCGCTGCCCTTGAGGCCGTGGAAATGCTCGCTGACATCGCGCACGCACTTGCCGCCCATCTGGCAGCACTGGCTGAGCAGGCGGAAGCCGTCGGCATACTCGAACTCGACGGTGTGATGATCGAAGATCGTGCCGTTCTCGCGCGCCCGTCGCACCTGTCGGCCGCCCTGCCCCGTGGCGCGCACCGGCATGCGCCCCTGCAGCACCCAGTTCGCCACGTCGAGGTTGTGGCAGTGCTGCTCCAGGATGTGGTCGCCGCTCATCCAGGTGAAAAAGTACCAGTTGCGAATCTGGTAGTGCAGCTCGCCCTCGCCCGGTTCGCGCGGATAACCCGGGCGCGAGGTGCCGTTCCAGTACACCCGGCCGTACACGAGGTCGCCGATCTCGCCGGCATGCAGGCGACCCACCACTTCCTGGTAGGCCGGATCGTAGCGACGTTGAAAACCGACGCAGACATTGAGCCTCTTGCGCTTCGCTTCCCCGGCCGCCGCCAGCACGCGGCGCACGCCGGTCGCATCGACAGCCACCGGCTTCTCCATGAAGACATGCTTGCCGGCCTGGATCGCCTGCTCAAACAGGAAGGGCCGCGGCCCGGGCGGGGTGGTGATGAGCACGACATCGGCCAGCGCGAAGGCCTTGCGCCAGTCGCCAAACTCCGTGAACACCTGGTCCGGCGGCACGCTCACTTGGCCCTCGTGCTTCTGTTTCAAAATGTCGAGCGCCGCCTGCGCCTTGCCGGCCAGCGGATCCACCACGGCCACCAGCTTCACCGTCGATCCGGCGCTCAGCGCCTGACTGCAGGCGCCCGTGCCACGCCCTCCGCAACCGATCAGGGCGATCTTGATGTCGCCCTCACCACCGGCGGCAAAGGCATGCGTCGCCGCCGACACCGCGGCAGCGGAAGTGGCGGAGAGGAAAGTTCGGCGGTCGGTCATGCGGGTGTGTGGATTTCGGTCGATCAAAACTTCAACAGCTCGCCCACCGGCAGCGGCCGACCTTGGCGGATGGATTCTTCAGCGACCAGGCACAGGCCGGCCGACCACAGGCCGTCGAGGCCGCTGGCGGCGGGCGGGCGGCCCGTGCGCACCATCTCGACGCAGCGGGCGATCTCCTCGCGCAGCTCAAACACCTCGCCGCTGTGCTTCTCGAGCTGGACGTTTTCCAGGGTCTCACCGTCGAAGACCTTGAGGAAGTAGCTGGGCTCAAGGGTGCGATCAAGCGCGCCACTCCAGCCGGCCCAGAGCGCGCCCTTGGTGCCGCTCACCTTGACGGTCTGATGATGCTCAAAGGCGGCCAGCGTTTGCGACACGACCGCGTAACTGCCGTTCGGGTACTTGAACATGGCACTGAAGTTGTCGAACAGGTTCGGCCGCTGCGGATCGCGCGAGTTGCCGTAGGCATAGAGCTCCACCGGATCCCCGCTGCCCTGCAGGTACCAGCGGGCGAGGTCGAAGAAATGGATCGGCTCCTCCAGCACCCAACTGCCGACCCGGCTGAGGTCGTAGCGCCAGCCGCTGGCGCCGGTGCGGTAGGGCTTGCGCGACAGCTCGACGAGCACGTACTGCGGATCGCCGATCGTGCCGGCGTCGAGGATGTCCTTGATGCGCCCCCACTGGCTGGACAGGCGCAGCTCATGCCCCACCGCAAGGTGCACGCCGTGCTCGCGCGCACCGGCGACGATGACCTTGCAGTCGTCGAGGGTGATGGCCATGGGCTTTTCCAGCAGCACATGTTTGCCTCTCGCCATCGCCGCCAGGGCGATCTCGCGATGCGTGTGGCTTGGCGTGGCGATGTCGATCAGGTCGAACTCGGCCTGCGCCACCATCTCCAGGCTGTCGGCAAAGATCTGCGCATCCGGGTAAAGCTGGCGCGCCTCGGCACGGGTCGCCTCGGTGGGAGCGCTGATGGCGACAAGCTGGGCGTCGGGATGGCCGGCGATGGACTGGGCATGGAATTTGCCCCAGGCGCCGAAACCGGCGAGAGCGAAACGAACGGGAGTCATAATGTCGAAGGGAGAATGAGGAATGACGAAGGGTGAGGCGGCCGCCGTCAGGGTTGATTGGCGAGGTTTTGCAGGGTGGTGCGTCGAATTTTGGCGAAAATAAGATGGAGTTCGTCACCGCCTCTCCGCCGTGGTCAACGGCGTCACCGGATTGGCAACGCGCCGCTTCTGCACTTCGTTCAACCGGCAGGTGGGCAGTTTCGGCAGGACGTACTTGGCGAAGAGATCGCACTCGTCGAGGTGCGGATAACCGCTGAG